>JBBPZR010000047.1:0-12611 GCA_038276285.1 Mycobacteriales bacterium
CGCCCTGCGCGCCGCCGCCCGCCCCCCGCCCCGCCTTTGTGGCGGTGGGCCCCAGCCATCGCCCCCACAAGCCCCCACAACTGCGCCGATCTGCCGTGGCGACATGAGAATCAGCGTGAACGGCGCCGCGCGCGAGCTGGGTGCCGGACAGACCGTGGCGGAGCTCGTCGCTGAACTCGCCGGAGACGGCCGCGGCATCGCGGTCGCTATCGACGGCAGTGTGCTACCGCGCGGGCAGTGGTCGCTGCGAACCCTGCGCGACGGCGATTCCGTGGAGCTGCTCACCGCCGTACAAGGAGGCTGACGTGGACGACCCGTTCCTCATCGCCGGCACCGAGTTGGCTTCGCGGCTCTTGCTGGGCACCGGGGGAGCGCCGAGCCTGCGGGTGATCGATGAGGCGATCGCGTCGTCGGGCACGTCGATATGCACGGTCGCGATGCGGCGGCTGGACCCCGGCACGTCGGGTTCGGTGCTCGACGTGCTGGACCGCCACGGTGTGCGGGTGCTTCCCAACACTGCCGGCTGCCGTACCGCCCGCGAGGCTGTGCTGACCGCCCAACTGGCCCGCGAGGCGCTGCGGACCGACTGGGTGAAGCTGGAGGTCATCGCCGACGAGGTGACCCTGCTGCCTGACGGAACTGGGCTGCTCGAGGCGGCCGAGCAACTCGTGGCCGCGGGATTCACGGTGCTGCCCTACACCAACGACGATCCGGTGCTGGCTCGCCGGCTGCAGCAGGTCGGCTGCTCGGCCGTAATGCCGCTCGGCTCACCGATCGGCAGCGGGCTGGGCATCGCCAACCCGCACAACATCGAGCTGATCGTCGCCGAGGCGCTCGTGCCGGTGATCCTCGACGCCGGCATCGGTACCGCGTCCGACGCGGCCCTGGCGATGGAACTGGGCTGCGACGGCGTCTTGCTCGCTTCGGCCGTCACCCGGGCCCAGGAGCCGGCGATGATGGCGGCGGCGATGGCCGCCGCGGTGCGGGCCGGTCGGCTGGCTCGCCGGGCCGGCCGGATCCCCCGCCGGATTTCCGCCCAGCCATCGTCGCCGGCCCACGGCTTGGCGGTGCTGTAGCCACGGCACGCGCGATGTCGTACGTTGGCTCTGCACCGCGGGAGCTCGGACCGTCCGGGCTGAGAGGGCGACGCACGGGTCGCCGACCGCAGAACCTGACCGGGTAATGCCGGCGTAGGGAGTGAATCGCGTGACCTTGTCCGACGTTCGTGCCACCGTTTCCACGGGCTCGCTGTCCACCGGTCCGCTGTCGGCCGGCCGCAAGGTGTATCTGCCGGGCAGCCGGGCCGATCTCGCCGTGCCGATGCGTGAGGTGCGGCTGAGCACGGGGGACTCCTTCGTCCGCTACGACACCTCCGGCCCCTACACCGACGAAGCCGCGGTCATCGACGTGCACCGCGGCCTGCCCGCCCCGCGCGCCGGCTGGATCACCGAGCGCGGTGACACCGAGAGCTATGCCGGCCGGTTGCCGCTTCCCGGGGACGACGGCCGCAAGGCCGGCGGCCTGCACAACCTCGACGCGGTGTTCGGCGGTGCGTCGGCACAGCCCCGGCGGGCGACCGGCGGCCGGGCCGTCACCCAACTGGCGTATGCCCGGCGGGGCGCAATCACACCGGAGATGGAGTTCATCGCGATCCGCGAGGGCGTGGACGCGGAGATGATCCGCGCGGAGGTGGCGGCCGGGCGCGCGGTGATCCCCGCGAACGTCAACCACCCTGAGTCCGAGCCGATGATCATCGGCCGGGCCTTCCTCGTGAAGATCAACGCCAACATCGGCAACAGCGCGGTGACCTCCTCGATCGAGGAGGAAGTCGACAAGATGGTCTGGGCCACCCGATGGGGCGCCGACACGGTCATGGACCTGTCGACCGGCCGCAACATCCACACCACCCGCGAGTGGATCATTCGCAACGCGCCGGTGCCCATCGGCACGGTGCCGATCTACCAAGCCCTGGAGAAGGTCGACGGAAAAGCCGCGGATCTGTCCTGGGAGGTCTACCGCGACACGGTGATCGAGCAGTGTGAGCAGGGCGTGGACTACATGACGGTCCATGCCGGGGTGCTGCTGCGTTTCGTACCGATGACCGCCAAGCGCAAGACCGGCATCGTCTCCCGCGGCGGGTCGATCATGGCCGCGTGGTGCCTGGCGCACCATGAGGAGAACTTCCTCTACGCGCGGTTCGCCGAGCTGTGCGAGATCCTGCGGGCCTACGACGTCACCTTCTCCCTGGGTGACGGGCTGCGGCCGGGGTCGGTGCACGACGCCAACGACGAGGCGCAGCTGGCCGAGCTCCGAACCCTCGGTGAGCTGGGCCGGATCGCGCGTGAGCACGACGTGCAGGTGATGATCGAGGGCCCAGGACACGTGCCGATGCACAAGATCAAGGAGAACATGGATCTGCAGCTCGAGCTGTGCGACGAGGCGCCGTTCTACACCCTCGGCCCGCTCACCACCGACATCGCGCCGGGCTACGACCACATCACGTCGGCGATCGGCGCGGCGATGATCGGGTGGTACGGCACGGCGATGCTCTGCTATGTCACGCCCAAGGAGCACCTCGGCCTGCCCGACCGCGATGACGTCAAGTCCGGTGTTATCGCGTACAAGATCGCAGCCCACGCGGCCGACGTGGCAAAGGGACATCCCGGCGCGCAGGCCTGGGACGACGCGCTGTCCGATGCGAGATTCGAGTTCCGCTGGGAGGACCAGTTCGACCTTGCCCTCGATCCGGACACCGCCCGGTCCTTCCACGACGAGACGCTGCCGGCTGCACCGGCCAAGACGGCCCATTTCTGCTCGATGTGCGGCCCGCATTTCTGCGCGATGAAGATCAGCCAGGACGTGCGGGCGTACGCCGAACAACGCGGCCTCGACGAGAGTGCCGCGCTGGAAGCGGGGATGGCCGAGAAGGCGGCCGAGTTCACCGAGCAAGGGGGGCGCATCTACCTCCCCATCGCCGACTGAGCACAGCCGCCCTCGCCCGGCCCGCACCGTCGTGATCATGCACGTTTTGCGGGCCTTGCCAGCGTGTCGCGCCGCAAACGTGCATGATCACCGAGCGGGTGGCGACCTCCTAGGTGCCGCGACCTGCACCGCGAGTCACTGAACGCCTTGAGCCGGGTCGTGTCCTCGACCTCGAGATCGTCGGTTGGGGCAGTCATCGGTGTCTCCTTCGCCGGCGGCCGCAGACGAAGCTACCCGGCGGTCGCCACCTGGGCGCAGAGCAGGGCTGCGCTGGCGGCCGGGAAGGGCGGCGCCGTCGCCAGTCCGATTGTCGACCAGGCTGTCGACGCGTTGGGTCGCCTCGGCGTGCTCGGCACTGAAGAACCCTTTCGCGTCCTCGCCTCGAATGGCGCAGAATCGGGCGCGGACCGGCCGGCGGTCGGCCCGGAGTCGATTTGATAGGGCGTCACTTCTATGTACGGGAGACGGTCTTGATGGCAGCGACGGTGGGTGCATCCGCGGTCGTCGTCGAAGACCTCGTCAAGCGCTATCCGAAGTCCGAGACCAATGCCGTCGACGGGGTCTCCTTCGCGGTGGCGCCGGGGGAGTTGTTCGGCCTCCTCGGACCCAACGGCGCCGGCAAGACCACCACGGTCGGCGTGCTGACGACACGGGTGCGCCCGACGGGGGGCCGCGCGGAGGTGGCCGGCGTCGACGTGGTCCGCTATCCGGTACGCGCCCGCGGCCACGTCGCGGTCGTACCCCAGCGGAGCAACCTGGACCGCTCTCTGTCGATCCGCAACAACCTGATCTTCCATGCGGCCTACCACGGTGTCCCGGCGCGGACTCGCGAGCACCAGGCCGACGAACTGCTGCGGCAGTTCGGGCTGTTCGAGCGCGCCAACGTCAAGCCGGATCTCTTCTCAGGCGGTCAGGCGCAGCGGGTGATGATCGCCCGCGCGCTCATGCACGCGCCGACGGTGCTGTTCCTCGACGAGCCGACCACGGGCCTCGACCCGGCCGCGCGGCTGTTCGTGTGGGACCGGCTGCGCGAACTCAAGGAGCAGGGGGTCACCCTCGTCATGACCACGCACGCCATGGACGAGGCGGCGGCGCTGGCCGACCGGGTCGGCATCATGGATCACGGCAAGTTGTTGGCGCTGGACACCCCCGACGGCCTGATGCGGTCGCAGATCGGGCGTTCGACGCTCGACCTCGCCGCACCCTGCCCGGACGCCGAAACGGCCGATGCCGCGATTGGCAAGCTGGCCGCTCTATCCGGTGTCGAGCGGGTCGAGCGGCTGGATCGCGGCGATGGCGAGCTAGGGGTGCGCCTGTACCTCTCCGGTGAGGCCCCACAACTGGTGGCGCCGGCCGCTGCCCTGCTGGCGGAGCACGGCATGACGATCACCGACATGAAGGTGGGCACCCCGACATTGGAGGACGTCTTCATCGATCTCACCGGGCGGACCCTGCGATGACCGCCCTAGCGCCGCGAGTCGAAGACGGGGCCGGCAGCGCCCGCCGTGCGTTCCTCGCCATCCTGCGCCGGGACCTCTACGTCACCTGGGGCGAGCTTCCCGTCTTTCTCGCTCAGGTCATCCTGCAGCCGCTGTTCCTGCTGTTCGTCTTCGGCAAGGTGCTCGGCTCCCTCGGTTACACCCAGCGGGGGTACGCCGACCTCCTCTTCCCAGGCCTGGTCGCCCTGACTGCCGTGATCACCAGCATGCAGACGCTCGCCTTCCCGCTCGTGGTGGAGTTCGGCTGGACCAAGGAGATCGAGGACCGGTTGCTGGCCCCACTGCCCACCGGCTGGGTCGCCGCGGAGAAGGTGATCTTCGCCGCGCTGCGTTCCATGATCGCCTCGCTGCTCATGCTGCCGATCGGCTTCCTGGTGCTGGGTTCGATTCCGTGGCGATGGGCCGGCCTGCCGCTCTTCGCCGTCATGGTCGTGCTCGGGGCATTGCTCGGCGCGGGACTCGGCCTCGTCATCGGCACGCTGGTCCAACCCAACCGGATCAACGTCGCGTTCTCGCTCATCTTCACGCCATTGTTGTTCACCGGATGCAGCCAGTATCCGTGGCCGTCGCTCGAGCGGCTGCGCTGGTTTCAGGTGGTCACGGCGATCAACCCCATGACGTACGTCAGTGAGGGGATGCGCGGCGCCCTCGTACCCGCCGTGCCGCATATCTCTCCGTGGATCTGCGTAGTGGTGCTGCTCGCCTCGCTCGGAGTCCTGATGACGATCGGGGTGCGCGGCTTCTATCGGCGAGCCGTCAACTAATCCGTGCGGCCGCCCAGCACGACCGTCCACGGCCGGATCTCCCAGCGGGTCACCAGGCCGTTGACGACGTAGGGGTCGTGGCGTACGAAGTCCTCGATCACGGCCCGATCATCGCCGGTCCAGACCAGCAGCGCCCGGTCGGCCGGCTCCGCAAACGCTCCGGCCAGCAGCAACTCGCCTCGCTCGTGAGCGGCCCTGGCCAGGGCCAGGTGCTCGTCGCGGAACACCGGGCGACGTTCGAGGTAGTCGTCGGTCAGGTCGTAGAGCAGCGCGAAGTACATGACCGCGAGTCTGTCAGGCGCTCGACACTCTTGCTTGCGCCCAGCGGTCGCGGGTCAACCGGTAGAGCACGTGCGGCTGGACCGGGTGGCCAGCTGGCACCGCTGGGTGGTCGAAGTCCGCGGCGTGATCTCGGGTCATCCCCAGCCGCTGCATGACGCGCCAGGACCGGACGTTGCGGCGAGCGGTGAACGACACGATCTCGGCCAGCCCGAGGGTCAGGAACCCGAACTCCAGAGCCGCGGCAGCGCCCTCGGTGGCAAAGCCCGACCCCCAGTGCTGTACGGCGAGCCGCCAGCCCACCTCGACCGCGGGAGTGAATGGCGCGGGAAATGTGGCGGGCCACAGCCCGAGGTAGCCGATGAAGCAGCCCTGATCCAGCCGCTCGACCGCCCATAGCCCGTAGCCGTGTTGCTGCCAGCCCGCCTCGATCCGATCAGCGAAGGCGTCGCTGCGCTCGCGGGAGTACGGCTCGGGGTAGTGCTCCATGACGCGGGCGTCGGCATTGAGTGCGGCGAACGGCTCCCGGTCGGAGGCTTGCCAGGCCCGCAGCAGCAGGCGCTGGCTGCGTAGTGTCGGAACCTCATTCACCGAATCAGGGTAGGGCGGGCGATCCGGCATGAAGCTCAAGCTGGACCTGCACGACATCTACAACCGGGGCGACGACATCGACCGCGCCCTGCGCGCCATCATCGACGAGGCGGTGGCAAAGAAGGCGCCCCTCGTGGAGATCATCCCCGGCAAAGGCTCCGGCCAGCTCAAGAAACGGGTGCTCCGGTTCCTTGATCAGAAGGAGATCAAGGCGCTCTATCACCGCGTCGAGAAGGATTCCGACAACTTCGGGAGGGTCTTCGTGCACTTCCGGTGGAAATGAGCGCGGCGCTTCAACTCCAGTGCACGCGTGCCTTGGCCCGCCACAGGTCGAGCACAGCGGCGTCTCCGGTGACGTCGAGCCCGGAGCGGTCCCGCCGGTTCCACAGCATCAGGTAGACGTCGCTCGCCGGCCCGGCGACGACGCAGTCGCCCTCGCGTGCGCCGGGTGTCGTGACCCGCCGGTCGGGCCCGATGCGCAACGCCCACGCCGTGTCGGTGTCGGTCGTGTGTACGGCCAGGGTGACGGGTGGATCGGCCAGCAGGCGCCCGCCCGGCCGACCGTAGAAGCAGGTGAGCAACTCATCGATGCCATCGGTGGCGGCGTCGGCCGCGCAGCCGGTCACGGCGCCGGCCGCCGCCTCCGCGTCGACCCGGTGGATCGCCGTCTCGTGGGCCTGCCGACGGGCCCAGAAGGCCAGCGCAGATGGGGCCGGCAGGAACGCCCAACAGGACAGCTCCGGATCGGCCTCAGCGAGCGCGGTGAGCAGGGCGGCGTGCCCCTCCCGGAACCACCCGATCAGGTCGGAGTCAGGCTGCTCGCGGGCCAACTCGAACTGCCGCTCGTCGCGGGGCGGCTGTTGATTGCCGGTGGTGACATAGGAGGCCGCCCATCGGTGAACCCCAGCGACGTGGCGGACCAGGTCGCGAACCCGCCAGTCGGGGCAGGTCGGCACCGGCGCATCGAGACCGGCGATCTCGGCGGCCGCCGCCAAGCGGTGCCCGTCATGAACCAGTGTGGCTAGGTGTTCGGCGATCTCCACGGACGCTGAATGGCCGCGCGGCTAGAGGTCGTCGAGCCCGTAGCCACCGGCTTGAGCGGGCGGGGTGGGCTGCCCGGCGGTTGGCGGCGGTGACGCGGTGGATGTGCCGGCAGGGGGTGCGGCCGCCGGGGGGCTGGCGTCGAGCGGTCCGTTCGCGGCGACGTGCTGGTCGAGGACGGCCAGGGCCGCATCGACGGCGGAGGAGGCCCCTCCACTGCGCTGCTGGGTGTAATACGCGGCACCGAGGTCGCGCAGCAGCGCGTCAGCCCGCCGCTTCGTCTGCAGCTCATCCACCTTGGCCTGGCCCTGTGCCATGCCCTGCTGCGCCTTCTGCGCAGCCTGGGCGGCAGCCTCCTTGGCCTTGTCGAGGAATCCCATCGTTACTCCAAACTTCCGGAGAGCAGCCCGCCGAGCGGGCCCTTCTTGTCGTCGCCGACACCAATGTTCTTTGCCAGCGCCTTGGCCAGGCCCTCGATGGTCATCGACTGCAGGATCACCGGCCCGTCACCCTCGAGGGTGGCCAGGTTGAGGCCCTCGCCACCGAACATCGCGGTCATGGCGGTCTGCATGTTGAGCTGGCCCACCCGCTCCACGCCGTAGCGCACGGTGTCGGCGAAGGCCACCACGCAGCCGGTGTCGACCTGGATCTTCCCGCCGTACTTCGCCGGGTTGAGCTCGATGAAGTTGCCTGCACCGGCGATGAGCACCGTGCCCAGGCCGGTGAACTTCTCCAGGACGAAGCCCTCGCCGCCCTTGATCCCCGAGCGCAGCCCGGAGAAGGCGATGTCGAAATTCACCGACGACTCGGCGGCGACGAAGGCGTCCTTCTCGGCGTACCACCCGCGGGTGCCGTCGAGTTCGAGCGCCCGCATCTCACCGGGCAGCACGCCGGCGAAGGTGACCAGCCCGGTGCCGCCGTGGGCGCTGTAGTACTGGAAGGCGAGGCTCTCACCGGCCAGCATCCGCTTGCCGACGTCCATGGCCTTCTGCAGGAAGCCGCCGGCCGCTGCCGGCGCCCCCGCCTGGTTGCCCACCGGGCGGGTCAGCCGGGTCTCCACGGACACGTTCGTGGTTTTCCACAGGAACTTGCCGGCCTCGCAGTAAACGGTCTGGCCCTCGGCCAGCTGGCAGACGGCCATCTGCATGGAATTGCCGACGAGCTTGTGCGCGAGCGTCATGCCGTGCACGTTACCTCCCGGCGTACGGTGCTTTCCATGATCCCTGCTTGCCATCTCGGGGCCATTCGATGACCGACGTCGGCAGCTGGTTCCCCGTGCCCGCCGAGGATGACCTCCCCGAGGATCTGCACAAGCTGTTCGCCAAGGCTCGGGCGAATCTCGGGTTCGTCCCCAACGTCTTCCGGACCTACTCGTTCCGGCCGGACCGCCTGCGTACGTGGTTCGCGCACTTCAAGTCACTGCATGTTCCGACCGAGCACCTCGATGCGGCCGACCGGGAGATGATCGCCGTCGTCGTCTCGATGGCCAACGGCTGCCTGTACTGCCTTGTCGCGCACGGAGCCGCCCTCCGCGAGGCGCTCGGCGACGAGGTGCTGGGCGACCGGATCACGCTGGACTGGCGGCGGGCCGGGCTCGACGCACGCCGCGCGGCCATCTGCGCGTACGCCGAAAAACTGACCCGCAGCCCGCGTGACATGGCGGAGCCGGACCTCGGGTCGCTGCGGGCCGTCGGGCTCACCGACGAGGAGTGCTGGGACGTCGCCGAGGTCGCCGCGATGTACAACTTCACCAACCGCATGGCGATGGCGACGAACATGCTCCCGAACGAGGAGTACCACCGGCTGGCCCGGGCGACGTGACGTGCGCCTGCTGATCGCCCGGTGCAGCGTCGACTACGTCGGGCGGCTCACCGCACATCTGCCGATGGCGCCGCGGCTGATCCTGGTCAAGGCCGACGGCTCGGTCGCGGTGCACGCCGACGATCGGGCGTACAAACCGCTGAACTGGATGAGCCCGCCGTGCGCGATCCAGGAGGCCGACGGGGTCTGGCGGGTCACCAACCGCACCGGCGACCAACTCGTCATCACCATCGACGATGTGCTGCACGACTCGGCACATGAGCTCGGAGTCGATCCTGGCCTGCAGAAGGACGGCGTCGAAGTGCACCTCCAGGAGTTGCTGGCCGAGCAGGTGGAGGCTGTGCTGGGGGCCGGCTGGCGGGTGATTCGCCGCGAGTGGCCGACCGATATCGGCCCGGTCGACCTGCTCTGCCGCGACGCTGGAGGCGTCTCGGTCGCCATCGAGGTCAAGCGGCGCGGTGAGATCGACGGGGTCGAACAGCTCACTCGATACCTGCAGCGCCTCGAACGCGATCCGCTCATCGCGCCCGTGCGCGGCGTGCTGGCGGCTCAGACCATCACCCCACAGGCAAAGGTGCTCGCGACCGACCGCGGCATCGGCTGCGTGCTGCTCGACTACGACGGTATGCGCGGGCTCGACCCGGTCAACCCGACACTGTTCTGATGGAAGCGACCTGATGCAGGAGCATCGCTCCCACTCGGTCACTGAGAGCTGATCGTGGTCGTGCTCTTCGGACCGGCCGAGGGCACCGCCGGTTGAGCCGATGCCCTCGGCATTCATCTCGCGGATGGTCCTACCATCGGTGCGCGACGTCGATCACCAGGCGGGAGTTGGTGCCCGGACCGGCCAGAGTGAAGACCCGGTACGGCAACCGCGCCCTTACTCCGAGTCCGATCGTCGTGGCGCCCTCGAAGCTGCCGCCGTAGGCCACCTGCCGGAAGGTCCGCCATCCGCTGACGTTCACCAGCTCCTCTTCGTTGGCCGGGTCATACGTCGTGGCGCCCGTCTCTGGGTCGTACGACGGGCCCACCACGATCTCGAGGAACGCGCCGCCGCGCAGCGGGATCGTCCCGTCCTTCGCCTGGTAAGGCACCCCGGACACGTACCGCACCCGGTAACTACCGCCAGTTCCGGCGAAGTCCAGCACGAGCCGGTCGTAGCAGGTGTGCTGCCCGGCCCGCACATTCACCAGCGGGGCCACGTAACCGGAGCCCGCCTTGTCCAATGAACCCCAGCGGATCCCGCAGAAGGGAGCCGCTTCGGCGGACGCCGGCCCGACCAGCCCCACGACAGCTGCCGTCACCAAGACCGCCACCAACGCCATCCATCTCCTCATTGCCTTGCCCCTCTCAGCTCGAGTTTTCCGACCTGTGACGACAGACGCCGTCCTGGTCCAGGAGGTTGACCGCGATCCACGCGTCAAGCGGAACGAGGAGCGCCGGTACTGTCGCGGCCATGTACGACTATGTGGTGGTGGGCGCGGGCAGCGCCGGTTGCGTGCTCGCCGCGCGGCTGACCGAAGATCCCGGCGTCACGGTGCTCCTGCTTGAGGCCGGTGGCCAGGACAACGCCGACGAGGTGCACATTCCGCTGGCGTTCTCGCAGCTCTTCCGTACGCGCCACGACTGGGCGTTCATGACGGCACCGCAGAAGCACGCCCAGGGGCGCTCGCTGTACTGGCCGCGGGGGAAGGTGCTGGGTGGCAGTTCGTCGATCAACGCCATGATCTACATCCGCGGCAACCGCGTCGATTACGACTCCTGGCGCGACGACTTCGGCTGTACCGGATGGGGTTACGCCGACCTCCTGCCGTACTTCCGCCGCTCCGAGGACCAGGCCCGTGGCCCGTCGCCGTACCACGGCATGGGCGGGCCGCTGCGGGTGGAGGACGGCCGGCATGCGCACCGCCTGACCCGGTCGTTCATCGACGCGGCGCAGGCATGGGGCATGTCCCGTACCGAAGACTTCAACGGTGCGTCGCAGGAGGGCGTCGGCCGCTACCAGGTGACCATGCGGGGTGGCCGGCGATGGTCCGCGGCAGACGCTTACCTGCGGCCTGCCCTGGACCGGCCCAACCTCATCGTGCAGACCGACGCGCTGGCCACCCGGGTGGTGGTCGAGGACGGGCGGGCGACCGGAGTCGCCTACCTGCGCCACGGTGCGGAGGTGGTGGCTCGCGCCAATCGCGAGGTCGTCCTGTCAGGCGGGGCCGTAAACAGCCCGCACCTGCTGTTGCTGTCCGGGGTCGGCCCCGCCGAGCAGTTGCGCGAGCACTCGATCGAGGTCGTCGTCGATCTGCCGGGCGTGGGTGCCAATCTTCAAGATCACCCGATCGTGCCGGTGCTGTGGTTCACCCGGGGCATCGATCGTGATCTCAACGACGCGGGGCTGGCGGATCTGCTGCGCTGGCGGGCCACCCACCGCGGCCTGCTCACGTCGAACGTTGCCGAGTCCGGAGGCTTTTTCCGTACGAACGAAGACCTGGCGGCCCCTAACATGCAATTCCACGTGGCGCCGGCCGCCTTCCTCGACCACGGCCTCACCGAGCCGATCGGGCCCGGCTTCACCATCGGGCCGACCCTCGTCTCGGTTGCCAGCCGCGGCCGTCTCACCCTGCGCTCGGCCGATCCCAGATGGCAGCCCGACATCGATCCGGGCTACCTCTCGGAGGCCGCCGACGTCGACGCCCTCGTCGCGGGTATTCAGACCGCCCGCGAGATCGCCACCCGGTCGCCGCTGGCCGCCCACCTCGCGAGTGAGCACCTGCCGGGTGTCGACGTATCAGATGTGGACGCGCTGCGGGACTACGTCCGGGGCAACGTCGAGACGCTGTATCACCCGGTGTCCACGTGTGCCATGGGCACCCGGGAGGACTCGGTGGTCGACCCCGACCTGCGGGTGCGCGGCGTAGCCGACCTGCGGGTGGTCGACGCCTCCGTCATGCCGGCCGCACCGCGCGGCAACACCAACGCGCCGACAATCGCCATCGCCGAGCGAGCCGCCGACCTCATCCGAGGTCTGCCGCCGTTACCGGCGACGCTGCCGAGCTAAGCGGCCGGCCCAAGCGCGCCAGACTCAGTTTGGAAACCGGAAGAAATTCTTTATCCACACGGGTTCCTGGGGCCGAGAACTGTCGTACGGTACGGCTAGCTTGGGGTCATGTCCGAGACGTCGGCCGGTGTGGCTGAGCATCCGCTGCTAGCCGCAATTGGTGACGTGCGGGCCGCGCTAGCTGGGGCCGCCGAGGCCAACTGCTGGTCGCTGTCCGACGACGACCTCGGTCTGTTGCTCGCTGAGATCAGCGCCGCCGAGGCGCAACAGACCGCCGTCAAGCTGGCCGCGGTGGCCGAGGCCGACCGGCGGGGTCTGGGAAAGGCGGCGGGGAACAGCACCGCCGGGTGGCTCCGCGGGCGGCTGCTTATCCATCCCGGTGAGGCCAAGAGCACGGTCCGGCTGGCTGCCGCGTTGGGCGGTGGCTGCCGGGCGACCGGAGCGGCGCTGGCCGCGGGGTTGCTGTCGGCCGGGCATGCCGCGGTGATCGTCCAGACGATGGCCGCCCTGCCCCCGGTCGAGGCGCCGGTGCGGGCCGCGGCGGAGGAGTTCCTGATCGACCACGCCAGCAGACTCGACCCG
>JBBPZR010000048.1:0-38040 GCA_038276285.1 Mycobacteriales bacterium
ACCAGCAGGGCGTGCGGCACGGCGTAGCGGCTGTAGCGCATCAGCGCGTCGACCACCTGCTCGGCATCGTGGCCGGCGGCCCGCGCGTTCCACAGACCAAGCGGGGTGAGCCGGTAGGTGTGGACGTGCTCGGGCGAGCGTTCCAGCTCGGCGAACGGCGCGATGGCCTGCCGTGCCTCGGTGGAGAGCGGATGGTCGATCTCGAGCAGGAGGGTCTTGTCGGACTGGACAATGAGCGGGCCGTCTGTCACAGGAGCCTCTCGCAGAGTTGCGCTGACCGTTCAGTGTCCCTCGCCGGTTGTCGTGGCGGCGAATCCACCGGCCCATCCGCCCCTTCCCGCGGTGATCAAGGAGTCCACGTCGGTGCAATCGGACAGACGGGTACGAAAATCGACGTGAAGTCCTTGATCATCGCGCGCGGGGGAGCGGTGGCGGCTGCCTCAGCCCTCGACGCGGGCGACGGACGTGATCCGGTGCAGGGCGAAGGTATGCATGGTGTCGGCACGGTCGTCGGTGGCCCGCAGGAACCCACCGCCAACGGACAGCGGCTGGACCACCCGAGAGGCCGTGTTGCCAGCGCTGTCCACATAGGACAGCCAAATCCGGTGCCGGTCGCGAGCCGCATCCTGCAGCAGCGCCAGCGTCGTAGCGGTGGTCACGCCAGGCAGTGCGGTCGTGGTCACCGGCGAGCGGCGGGCCGCCCGCGACGCCCGGTCACCCACCCGCAGATGGGAGACCACGTCCGCCAGCTGCTCGTCGCTGGGCCGAGGCGGTGCCGGGATGGTCCGCGCCGCATGGCCCCGGTGCGCGGCCCGGCGCGGCTCCACGGCGGCGACCACCACGGCACCGGCCGAGGACTCGCGCGCCGGGACGTAGCCGGCAGCGCGCAACCCGTCGAGCAACTCGGCCGGCCCCAGCGGTGACACGACGACCGTGGGTGCCAGCCGGCGCAATTTGAGCCGCTCCACGCTCCGGTCGCTCACCACCTCCGACAGCAGCGACTCGTCATCGCAGCGCAGGTAGGACTGAGCCTCGCCGACCCGCAACCCGCCGTGCCGGCGCGCCACGTCATCGATGAGATAGGTCAGCGCTTGCGGCACCGGCGTGCGCGACCGCAGCCGGAACATCTCGTGCAGTTCACCTGGAGTGCGGCCGATGTCGAGCGCGCGTCGGACCGAGGCCGGCGTGATCCGGTAGACGGTCGCGCCGCCGGAGGACTCCACGTCGGCGGCCTGGGCGAGGTCGCGGGCCAGCTTGGGCTCGAGGGGACCGGGCGCGATGGCGGTGAGATCGGCCTGCAGCAGCACGTGGTCCAGCGGATCGGGCAGTCGGGCTGCCAGCGGACGGGCGGCGTCCGTACCGGCCAGCAGAGCCGCGCCGTACGTCGTCATCGCACCGCGCCCGGTCATCCCCAAGGTCTCGGCCTCGGCGAGTGACCATCCGACCACCTCGTCGCGCAGGCGGCCGCCGCGCCGGGGCGCCTGCCACGCCAGCCAGGCCACCAGGGCCGACCGGTCCGGCGCCGTGCCCGGTGGCAGATCGGCCAGGGCCCGCAGCGCCCGGCGGCGCGTCTCACCCGCACCCGAGCGCGCCACGTCGATGGACAGCGGAGCGAGCACGTGGTCGCGGTCGTCGCGTTGACCGATCAGGCCGGGCTGCCGCGCCATGCCCAGCCAGGCGACCGCGACCAGAGTCCAGCGGCGCTCGGGCAGCAGGGCGAGCCAGTCGTCGTAGCTCCGGCTGGGCAGCCAGACCCGCTCAGGGTCGTGGGTCAGATCGAGCAGCCCGGCGGCGCTCGCGACCTCGAGCAGCAGCGAGATGCTCGACGGCTCGACGTCCAGGCTCCGGGCCAGCCGGCGCAGGTCGCGCACGCCGATGCCGCCTGCCCGCAGTTCGGCGGGCGGGTCGAGGGTGCAGGCGTCGAGCAGCGCCGCCAGTAGCCGGATCGTCTCCAGCACCTGCCCGCTGCCCGTCGCGTCGACCGTCGCCGGGTCCAGCGCGGCCCTACCCAGTGGCGGCGGCGCTACCGGCAGGTCGCCCAGCGGCCGGGCGCCGCGCAAGGCCAGCCCGACCTCGCGGGGCAGCTCGACCGTGGCGGCGTCCAGCCGGGCCAGCAGGCCGCGCCACACCAGCCGGGCGATGGGCGAGTCGGCGCGCAGTTGCGCGGCACCGATCGGAGGACCGGCGGCCAGCCGCTCGAGCACCTCCCGCTCGGTCTCGTCGAGGTCGAGAAGCAAGGTCGCGACATCGGCGACCGCCAGCCCCAACTGGCCGGCCGGGCGGCCCAGGCCGGCCGGATACGGGATGACCTGCGGCACGGTGCCGACGACGTGCAGGGCGTCGTCGTCGCCCCACCCGAGAGCGAGTTCGCGCAGCCGGTCCAGCGCAGGCCCGACGTCAGCTCTCGCCGGGCCGCCCAGCAGGGCGGTCAGGTCGTCCCGGCGGACGGTTCCCGGCCCGAGAACTACCAGAGCCTCCAGTACGGACAGCACGTACGCGTCGAGTTGCTCGAGGGCGCGAGCCACCGAGAGACGTACCGAAGCGCGGCTGGCGAGCACGCTCATGTCGCCAGGCGCCGGCACCGCCAGGTCGGGCCGGTGCCGCAGCAGGGCGAGCAGCTCATCATCGGATCGGGCCCGCAGCGAATCGGACAGAGTCATCGACTCCACGCTAGCGGCCGTCCTGCGCCACAATGAGGGCGAGCCCATCATTAGCGTTCATCATGAGGGCACGTCATCAGGGAGTGATCATGGCTCGTGCAGAGAAGCACCCGGAGTACGTCGACCCGACCTGGCCGGTGCACTCGGCTGATGACAAGCCGGTCTCCGAGCTGGCGGCGCCGTGGCAGGGTGCCCAGTCACCGTTCGGTGAGCACATCGAGCTGCCGGTGCCCCTTGAGCGGCACGGGCGGCACTACACCGTCCGGCCGCCGGGCAGTGAGCGGCACGACACCGACTTCGGAGGCGACGAGGCGATCTGAATGACCGGGTCAATGCCACTCCCGTCGTACTCCTCGGGGACGTCGCAGGTGCCGCTGCTCGGCGACACCATCGGCGCCAACCTCGACCGCACCGTGGCCGCACACCGCGGCCGCGCCGCGTTGGTGGACTGTCCGACCGGCCGGCGGTGGACCTACGAGCAGTTCGGCGAGGCGGTCGACGACGTGGCCCGTGGGCTGCTCGACCTGGGCCTCGAGAAGGGCGACCGGGTCGGGATCTGGGCCCCGAACTGTCCGGAGTGGACTCTCATCCAGTACGCCACGGCCAAGATCGGCGCCATCCTGGTCAACATAAACCCGGCCTACCGAACGCACGAGCTCGGTTACGTGCTCCAGCAGTCGGGGGTGCGGCTGCTCGTGTCGGCGGAGTCGTTCAAGTCGAGCGACTACCGCGCGATGACCGCCGAGGTGCACGCGGACTGCCCCGCACTGGAGGGGGTCATCTTCATCGGCTCCGAGGAGTGGAAGGAGCTGCTGTCGCGCGGTGACTCGGTGCCGATGCACCGGCTGCACGACGCGATGGCCGCGCTGAGCCCCGACGATCCGATCAACATCCAGTACACGTCGGGCACCACCGGCTTCCCCAAGGGCGCCACCCTGTCGCACCACAACATCCTCAACAACGGGTTCTTCGTGGGGGAGCTGTGCGGCTACACGCCGGCGGACCGGGTCTGCATCCCGGTGCCCTTCTATCACTGCTTCGGCATGGTGATGGGCAATCTCGGCGCCACTTCGCACGGCGCCTGCATGGTGATCCCGGCCCCCGGCTTCGACCCTGCGGCGACCCTGCGAGCGGTGGCCGACGAGCGGTGCACATCGCTCTACGGCGTGCCCACGATGTTCATCGCCGAGTTGGCCGATGCCGATTTCGCGTCGTACGACCTTTCGTCGCTGCGTACCGGCATCATGGCCGGCTCGCCCTGCCCGGTCGAGGTGATGAAGCGGGTGGTCGCCGACATGGGGATGACCGAGGTGACGATCTGCTACGGGATGACCGAGACCTCGCCGGTGTCCACCCAGACCCGGGCCGACGACGACCTCGACCGCCGGGTCGCCACGGTCGGTCAGGTGCACCCGCACGTCGAGGTCAAGGTGGTCGACCCCGAGAGCGGCCTGACCCTGCCGCGGGGCACGCCCGGAGAGCTCTGCACCCGCGGCTACTCGGTGATGCTCGGCTACTGGGAGGAGCCGGAGAAGACCGCCGAGGTGGTCGACCGGGCCAGATGGATGCACACCGGCGACCTCGCGGTCATGGACGACGGCGGCTACCTCAACATCGTCGGCCGGATCAAGGACATGGTCATCCGTGGCGGGGAGAACGTCTATCCGCGCGAGATCGAGGAGTTCCTCTACGCCCACCCCGACATCGCCGACGTACAGGTGATCGGAGTGCCCGACGAGCGCTACGGCGAGGAACTGATGGCCTGGGTCCGGCTGCGCGAGGGAGCGTCATCGCTGTCCCCCGAGGCCCTGCGGGACTTCTGCTCGGGCAAGCTCGCCCACTACAAGATCCCGCGGTACGTCCATCTCGTCGACGAGTTCCCGATGACAGTGACCGGGAAGGTGCGCAAGGTGCAGATGCGCGAGGAGTCGGTCCGGCTGCTCGGCCTGAACGCATGAGTGTCACCGCGGAAGGGCTGCCCCAACGGCTCGCAACGCTCGACCGGCTGCTGGCCGGTCTCGACGGTGTTCTGGTGGCCTTCTCAGGTGGCGCCGACTCGGCCTTCCTGCTCGCTGCGGCTGTCTCCGCACTCGGCCGCGACCGGGTAGCGGCCGCCACGGCGGTGTCGGCCAGCCTCCCGGCCAGTGAGCTCGGAGGAGCCCGCGAGTTCGCGGCCGGCCTCGGCGTCCGACACGAACTGCCGGGCACCGACGAGATGAACCGCCCCGGCTACGCGGCGAACGCCGGCGACCGGTGCTACTTCTGCAAGGCGGAGCTGCTCGACGTGCTGCGGCCGGTGGCCGACCGGCTCGGCCTGCCGCACGTTGCCACCGGTACGAACGCCGATGACGTCGTCGCGGGGTTCCGGCCAGGAATCCGGGCTGCGGTCGAGCGCGGTGCGCTTACCCCGCTGAGCTCGGCCGCGCTGACCAAGGCCGACGTCCGGGCGGCATCGCGGCATCGCGGCCTGCCGACCTGGGACAAGCCGGCCGCGGCCTGCCTGTCGAGCCGGATCGCGTACGGCACCCCGATCACCCCCGCGCGGCTGGCTCGGGTCGAGGGCGCCGAGGCGGCTCTGCGGGCCGCGTTCCAGCGGGCCGGCATCCCCGTGCGCAACCTGCGCGTGCGTGACCTCGGCGCCGCCGGCGCCCGGGTCGAGGTGGACCCGGGCCTGGTCCCGGTGCTCGCCGATCGGCCCGATCTGCTCGCCGCGGTGACCGGCTTCGGAGCCGTCGAGGTCGATCAGCGCGGCTTCCGGTCGGGCTCGATGAACGACCTGCTGCCCGACCCCGGTCGTTACCGGTGAAACGGCGGGGCATTCCGTTGGCGGCCACCCGCCCGTGGCCCGTAGCCTGAGCGTCATGCCCACCGGCAAGGTCAAATGGTTCGACGTCGAAAAGGGATTCGGGTTCCTGTCCCGCGACGACGGCGGCGACGTCTTCGTGCACAAGGGCGCGCTGCCCCCTGGCACGACCGAGCTCAAGCCCGGCGCGCGGGTCGAGTTCGGCGTGGCGGCGGGCAAGCGCGGCGAGCAGGCGTTGTCGGTGCGGCTGGTCGACCCGGTGCCGTCGCTGCAGGCCGCGGCGGCCGTGGCGGCCCGGCGGCCCGCCGAGGAGCTGCACGGTCTGGTCGAGGACATGATCAAGATGATCGAGGCCAAGGTGCAGCCGGATCTGCGGCGCGGGCGTTATCCCGACCGCAAATCGGCGCGCCAGGTGGCCGAGATGGTGCACGCGGTGGCGCGCGAACTCGAAGGCTGACCCGTCGGGGCGGTCACCCTCCACCTGCTTATCCGTCGCTCCCTCCCACGGATGATCCCTCCCCACGGACGATGTCATCTTGCTCCGGGACCGCAACAAGCCGACATCGCCGGGACCCGGTCCCGACAGGAGGAAGCGGCGGACCTGTGCTCAGCGACGGGGGTGGGGGCTGGTCAGGTCTGGGCTGGGCTGGTCTGGGCTGGTCAGGTCTGGGCTGGTCATCGTGAAGCGGGCCTCGACGCTGGCCCGTACCGTCTGGGCGACCGGCTCGAAGTTGAACGTCACCGGGTCCGGCTCGGCACCCATCCACCGGGTCGCCATCGGCGCGGCCGCCGCGAGGGTCTCGGGGGGAGAGTCCCCGAGCAGGCCGGTGTCGGCCACCTCGACCAGCCCGCTCAAGGTCCCGCCGAAGGCCTCGGCGTACTCGCGGGCCCGCTCGATCGCCTCGCGCGCGGCTTTCAGTCGCGCCTTCCGGTACACCGGGCTGTCCGGACGCAGGCTCCACCACGGGCCGTTCACCGTCGTCATCTCCTGCTCGGCGACGGACCCGACGAGCTCGCCCAGCACCGAGAAGTCGCGGACGGTCAGTGCGTACTGGCTGCGGGCCACGTAGCCGGCGATCCGCTCGCGCGGCTTGCCCTCCTTTAACTCCGGATGCACATGGGCCGACCCGCCCTCCACCTTCTCCACGGCCTCGCCGTGTGATCGGGCGAGCGCTGCGATCTCGTCCCCGCGCCGGGCCAGCAGTTCGAGCGCCCGGTGACGGTCGCGGTCGCGGGCGGAGATGGCCACCGAGACGATGGCGATCTCCGGGTCGACCTGGAGGACCGCCTCGCCACGTACCGAGATCAGCGGCTGGTCGGTCATCTGCGCACGCTCCGTTCCTCTGTTCGCGAACGTCATTTCTTGGTGACGCGGAAGATCCAGTGATCACGCTGCAACACCCGCGTGCCGTCGGTGTCGACGGTGACCACCTCGACGGTGACCGGCGCCCGGAGGGCCTTCAGGCGGTACGAGTGTGAGTGCTCCTGCAGCGAGCTGGCGGTGCCACCCTCGACGAGCACGATCCACGGTCGCTTCGCCACCGCGTCGTCCACCTCGACGAGGACATCGGCCGGCGCGTGCACCTTCAGCAACGGCACGCCTGGGTGGTACGACACGCATTTCTTGCCCTCGGGGCACCATCGGGTCGCCTGCACCCGCACCCCGACGTTGCCGGCGTGCAGCGAGGCGCTCGGCGGTGGCGACTGGCAGCCGCTGAGCGCGGACGCGGCCAGCACCGTCCCCGCCGTCCAGGCGAGCCGTCGACGAATCACATCGGCGACGGTACCTGCGCCCGCGGTGGGTGGACGGTACGCAGGGAGTTCACCGAGATCGACGTCCACACCACCATGGCGGCCAGGCCGGCCGCGGCGACCACGAAGCCCCAGCGGGCCGGGAACGGCACCAGGCCGAGACCGCCGCCGATCACCCACGCGAGCTGCATCATGGTTTCCGACCGCGCGAAGGCCGACGCCCGGAAGCTCTCGGGGACCTCGTGCTGAACGACGGAGTCCAGCGCCAACTTGGCCAGGCTGTTGGTGAAACCGGCCAGGAACCCCAGCGCTACCGCGGGAGCCAGCCCGCCGATGGCCACCGGCCCCACGCACGCCAGCGCCGCGATGCCGAGCAGGCCGAGTTGTAGCCCCTGCGGGCGGCGCAGCTTGAGCCGGGCGCCCGTCGCGGTGCCGGAGAAGCTGCCGATGGCGGCGGCCACCACCACCGCGGCCAGCGCCACGGTCCCTTGCGTACCAGCCTGCTTGGTTCGCAGATGGAACGCGAGGAACAGAATGAGAAAGCCGGACAGCGCGCGCAGGGCGGCCGACGAGCGCAGCGCCACGACCACCGGGCGTCCCAGTGACAGCCGCGTCGCGGCACCCCGCCGCAACTGCGGCAGCAGGCGGACCTTGCGCTCGCCCTGGTCGGAGTCGGCCTGCGCGGGCAGCCGCAGGGCTAGCACCATGCCCCCGACGAACACCACGGCGGCGGCTCGCAACGGCCAGGCCGGCCCCCAGTGGCCGAGCCCGGCACCGATCGGGGCGGCGATGGTGGCACAGATGATCGCGGCCAGCGACAGGCGGGAGTTCGCCGCGACCAGCGTCACCCGCGGCGGCAGCAACCGGGGCACGGCCGCGCTGCGGGCGACACCGTAGGCCTTGGACAGCACGAGCACGCCGAACGCCGCCGGGTACAGGCCGATGCCGTGGATGGCGCCGGCCATGACGTACGCGAGGAAGGCGCGGCCGAGCATCGTGATGGCCATCGCGTAGCGACGGCCGTGCTGGAAGCGGTCGAGGGTCGGCCCGACCACGGGCGCGAGCAGGGCGAAGGGCGCGATCGTGACCAGGAGGTAGAGGGCCACGCGGGGGCGGGCCTCTCCGACCGGTACGGAGAAGAACAGCGTGCCGGCCAGGCCGACCGTGACGAGGGTGTCGCCGATGCCGTTGACCCCGTGTAGGTCGATCAGGCTCGCCAGCCCGGATTCACCGGCACCACCGGCTGTTACACCGGCCCGCACCAGATGCCAGAAGCGCGAGGCGCCGCGCCGGACCACGCCCCCCGTCTCCCTGGCCGCCCCGGCGGCCGTCGCCCACACGCTGCCCACGGCGACAGTCTGGCCCACTGTGGGGACACGTGCGCAATCTCCCCCCGTTGTGCGAGACACTGGGTCCGTGCCGACCATCCTCACCGCCCGCTCGACCTCCTCCGCACCCGACTCGGCCTGTGCCGCCGCCGCCGACCTGGCCCGCGCGGCCGCCCTCGAGGTGGCCGGCGATCTGCTCGGCGAGTACCTCCGGGTCGAGGCCGACGCCGAGCGACTTGTCACGCACTACTTCGCCTCCACCGAGTCCTCGTACGTGGGCTGGGCCTGGGCCGTGACCGTCGCCCGCGCGCCCCGATCCAAGCTGGTCACAGTGTGCGAGATCTACCTCCTGCCCGGGTCCGATGCGCTCGTTGCACCCGAGTGGCTGCCCTGGAGCGAGCGGCTCCGCCCCGGTGACCTCGGGGTGGGCGACATGCTCCCGACGGCGCCCGACGACGACCGGCTGGTGCCCGGCTACGTCGCCTCCGACGATCCCGCTGTCGAAGAGGTCGCCCTCCAGATCGGCCTGGGCCGGCCGCGCGTCATGTCCTGGCTCGGTCGGCTCGAAGCCGCCGATCGGTGGTACGACGGCGACCGCGGGCCGCAGGCTCCGATCGCGCTGGCGGCTCCAGCAGCCTGTGGCACCTGCGGTTTCTACCTGCCCCTGGCCGGCTCGATGCGGGCTGCTTTCGGTGCCTGTGGCAACGAGTTCGCCCCCGATGACGGGATGGTGGTCGCCGCCGACCATGGCTGCGGCGCACATTCCGAGGCGCTGATCGAGGCGCCCAGCGCGCCGGCCGCCGGCCCGGTCGTGCTCGATGACGCACTGCTGGACCTTGTCCCCGATCTACTGGCGGTCTCGGACCCAGACACCGATTGGGACGCCGACGCAGACCCCGACACCGAGTCTCTCGGCCATAGCTGATCGGCTGTGTCCGACCGTTTCGACACAGCCGGGCTGCGGCGCCGGGTGCTCGACGCCTGGGCCGCCTCGCCCGAACGCTTCCGCGAGGACGCCAACGCCGAGGAGGACCTGGCCCTCGGTGGCTACCGTGATCGGCTGCTCATCGAGCTTGCCCAGAATGCCGCCGACGCGGCCGCCCGAGCCGGGGAGCCCGGCATGCTGCGGCTGCGGTTGACCGACGGTGAGTTGCGGGCCGCGAATACCGGTGCGCCCCTGGACGCGGCCGGCGTGCGTGCGCTGTCCACGCTGCGGGCCTCGGCCAAGCGCGACGGCAACAGCGTCGGCCGGTTCGGCGTCGGTTTCGCCGCCGTACTCGCGGTCACCGACGCCCCCGAGATCCGCTCGCGGGGTGGCGGGATTCGCTTCAGCGCAGCCGAAACCCGGCAGGAGGTCACCGGCCTGCCGTCGCTGGCCGCGGAGTTGGCCCGTCGAGGGGGCGCGGTGCCGGTGCTGCGGTTGCCCCGGCCGCTCGACGGCGACCCGCCGGACGGGTTCGCCACCGAGGTGCGGCTGCCGCTGCGCGAATCCGCGGTCGCTGTCGTACGCAAGGCCCTGGACTCTCTCGACGCTTCGCTCCTGCTGGCCCTCCCCGCCCTGTCCACTGTGGACATCGATGGCCGGCTGATCACCCGCACCGGCGACGAGCCAGAGGTCGTCATCTCGGACAACGACGTTGCCACCAAATGGCATGTCGTCCGGGCGGAGGGGGAGCTGCCGGCCGAACTGCTGCTCGACCGGCCGATTGAGGAACGCGAGCGGCCGCACTGGTCGGTGCTATGGGCCATCCCCGATACCGGACTCGCGGGGCGGCAGGTGGTCTTCGCTCCGACGCCGAGCGCCGAGCCGCTGTCGCTGCCGGCTCGACTGATCGCCTCCTTCGCGCTCGGGCCCGACCGCCAGCACGTCGCCGGCGGCAAGCTCACCGACTGGCTGGTGGGCAGGTGTGCCGACGCCTACGTCGACCTCGTCCACACGGTCGGCACCGGCCCCGACGTGCTCGCTCTCGTACCCTCACCAGGCATCGCGGCCGGCGAGCTGGATGCGGCCCTGTGCACCGCTGTGCTGTCCCGGTTGCGCGGGGCGCGCTGGCTGCCCGGAGACGTCGTGCCTTCGGCCGCCCGGGTGCTCGCCCTGGGTCTTCAGGACGCCGTTCCGCTGCTGCTGGACGTCATACCGGGACTGCTGCCGGCCGAGTGGTCGGGGCGATCGGCGCAGCGTCAGTTGCAGGCGCTCGGCGTACGCCGATTGCCGATTGCCGAGGTGGTCGAGGCGGTGGCCGGCCTGGCCCGACCGCCGCGGTGGTGGCGGGAGCTCTACGAGACACTCGCCAACTCACCCGACCGCGATGCGCTCGCCGCACTCCCGGTCCCGCTCATCGACGGGCGGCTGGTCAGCGGGCCGCGCGGCGTGCTGTTGCCGAACCCCGATCTGCACGGGACCGACCTTGCCGCGCTCGATGTGCGGCTCGTGCACCCCGACGCCGTACATCCCCTGCTCGAACGCCTGGGCGGGCAGCGCGCGTCGGCGCGGTCGGTCCTGCTCGACGACCGGGTGCGAGCGCAGGTCGAGCAGGCCTTCGATGAGGAGGACCCGGCGCCGCTCGCGCAAGCGGTGCTGGCCCTGGTAGGCGCCGCCGGTATCCGGCCGGGCGAGATCTCCTGGCTGGCCGACCTCCCGCTGCCGGCCGAAGGCGGTGAGAGCTATCCGGCCGGCGAGCTGCTGCTCCCCGGCTCGCGGGTGGCCCGGGTCATGGTCGCCGATGCGCCCTTCGGCATCGCCGCAGCGGACCTGCTCGCGCGTTGGGGTTCCGACATCCTCGCCGCGGTGGGTGTTCTGACGACGTTCGCCGTCGTCCGGGCGGCCGAAGTCGACCTGGCCGACCACGACCTCGACCAGGAGCAGGGCTACCTCGACGACGTGCTCGGCGACGAGGCCGAGCTGCTGGCGGAGCTGGTGGCCGTGCAGGACCTGGAGCTGGTGGATCCGGTTGCCTGGCCGGCCGCCCTTGCCCTGCTCGCCGCCGAGCCGCTGCGCACCGTTGTGAGTACCGACGCGGTGCTGTTGCCGAGCGGGCGGCGCGTTCCGTCGTACACCCGCTGGTGGCTGGGCCGGCACCCGGTGCTGGGCGGCCTGCGGCCACGTGATCTGCGGCTGCCCGGCGCCGACGACCTGGCCGGACTGTACGACGTGGCGCCCAGCGACGACCTGGAGTGGTTGCGGCTGCTGGGCTGCCGCAGCGGGCTCGACGACGTGCTCGGTGACGAGGACGGGGCGAGGTCGCTCCTCGACCGGCTCGGGGACAGCGGCAGGGCTTGCCCGCCGGCGACCTTCCGCCGGGCCTACCGCGAGCTTGCCGAGGTGCCCGGCGACCTCGAACCACCGGCCTGCGTGCGAGTTGCTCCCGACCTGGTGGTACCCAGAGAACACGCGGTGGTACTCGATGCGCCGTACGCGCTGCCGCTACTCGGCGAGCGCGCCGCGGTGCCCGGCGGTGAGGCGGTGGCCGACCTGCTCGACCTTCCGCTGGCATCGGAGCTGTTCGGAGGGTCGATGGCCGGCCGCGACATCAGAAAGCTGCCCTGGTCCGAGATCCCGGGTGCCGTACTGGCCGCCGAACGCCTCGACGCCGCACTGGGCGAGGCAATGGTGATCCTGCACAGCGACCTCGCCGTCTCGGGTGTGGATGTCGACTGGTGGCCTGCCCACGACGGCGATCATGTGGCCGAAGCGGCCGGTCCGCCGGCGTTGGGCCGGGCGCTGGCCTGGCGGCTGGGGCGCTGGCACCTCAGGGCGGCAGCGATCGAAGCTCTCGCGAACCCCGACCGCGAGCAGGTGCTGCGCGCGGAGGACGCGGCGGGCTGAGACGGCTCAGGCCAGCGGCGGTGGCAACTCGTCGGCATGAAGCGGCCGGGGTGCCGCGGCCAGCCCGCGCAGCGCCGTGCGGCGACGGCGGCAGTACACGACGCCCCACAGTCCGATGAGGAATCCCACCAGCGCAGTGGCCACCCACCACAGGTGCCCACGCGCCCGCAGGGTGGACAGGAACGGCAGGCAGGCCACCAGGGCAACCGCCCAGAGGAGCGTGCCGACCGTGACGATCCGTACGGCGTCGACCTCTAGCGGCTCGGGATCGGGACGGCGGGGCCTGCGCACGCATTGAGGCTAGCGGCACGGGCGCAGCGGTCCTCGGATGGCGACGCCGCCGCCGTGACCCCCGGCGAGGCCGCACCCCGACCCGCGACCCCGCCTGCGATCCCGTTTACCCGGGGTTGTTGGGGTCACCAGCGACCGGATGGGCGCAACAACTCCGGGTAAACCCGAGATGCGGACGGCGGCCGGCCTGGCGCGCCCGACCTGGCCGACCCGCGGCCGGCCCAAGAGGTTTCGTTAGCGGAGCTAATGAGCTATGCTAACGATATGACGCGCACCCTCCGGACCGACAGCGAGCTGGCGAGTGAGTTGCGCATGTCCGTGATGCGACTGGCCCGCCGACTGCGCGCGCACCGGCTCGACTCCGGGCTGTCGCTCACCCAGCTGGCCGCCCTGGCCACCCTCGATCGGCACGGCGCCATGTCGCCGGGCGAGCTGGCAGATCACGAGCGCGTGCAGCCGCCGTCGATGACACGGGTGATCGCGCTGCTCGAGACCCGGGGGCTGGTCACGCGGGTGCCGCATCCCACCGATGGCCGCCAGCACATCGTGACCGTAACGTCCGACGGACAGGACCTGCTCCGCGAGGACCGCCGCCGCCGCGAGGCCTGGCTGGCCTGCCGGCTGGCCGAGCTCAGCGCCGATGAAAGATCCATGCTGCTGGCCGCCGCGCCAGTCCTGGACAGGCTCGCTCAACTGTGAGTCCCACCTTTCGGTCGCTGCGGATCCGCAACTACCGGCTGTTCGCCGCCGGCCAGATGGTCTCGAACACCGGTACGTGGATGCAACGGGTGGCACAGGACTGGCTCGTGCTCCAGCTCTCGCATGACAGCGCGGTCGCGCTGGGCATCACCACCGGGCTGCAGTTCCTGCCGATGTTGCTCTTCGGTCTCTGGGGCGGCGTCCTCGCCGACCGCTATCCCAAGCGGCGGCTGCTGCTCGCCACGCAGGCCGCGATGGCCCTGCAGGCCGTCGTGCTCGGCGTGCTCGCCATCACCCACGTCGCCAACGTGTGGCATGTCTACGCCCTCGCGTTCGTCCTGGGCCTGCTGACGGCGCTCGACAACCCGACCCGCCAGTCTTTTGTCATCGAGATGGTCGGCAAGGACGACCTGCCCAACGCCGTGGGCCTCAACAGCGCCACCTTTCACGCGGCGCGGGTGGTCGGCCCCGCCGTCGCGGGCCTGCTGATCAACCTCGTCGGCACCGGCCCGGTCTTCCTCGTCAACGGCGTGTCCTATCTCGCCGTACTCGGCGGCCTCTATGTCATGCGCGGGTCCGAGCTGAGCCCGTCTGAGCCACTCAAGCGGGAGCGCGGGCAGTTGCGGGAGGGCCTCCGGTACGTACGGCAGCGACGTGACCTCCTGCTGCCCGTCGTCATCGTCGGCATCGTGGGGACCTTCGGCATGAACTTCCAGGTGACGATGGCGCTCATGGCAAAGTCGGTCTTCGGCAAGGGCGCCGGCTCGTACGGTCTGCTCGGCACGGCGCTCGCGGTGGGGTCGCTCGGTGGTGCGCTGTTCGCCGCGAGCCGGGTCCGCCCCGATCGCCGGTTGCTGATCGGGTCGGCGGTGGTGTTCGGCCTGCTCGAGGTGGTCTGCGGCCTCATGCCGACCTACCTGACCTTCATGGCGCTGCTGGTCCCGACCGGCCTGGTCCTCATCACCCTGAACACCACCGCCAACGCCACCATGCAGATGGGCGTGGCACCGCGCATGCGGGGGCGGGTCATGGCGCTCTACATGACCGTGTTCCTCGGCGGCACCCCGGTCGGGGCGCCGGTCATCGGCTGGATCGCCGAGGTCGCCGGGCCACGGTGGAGCCTGCTCGGGGGCGGCCTGATCTCCGCCGCCGGAGCGGCGCTGGCCGGCCTCCTGCTGGGCGGCTCTCGGCGCCGCCGGGTCAGCCTTCTGCGCCGGCGCCGCCCGGCCGAGGACGCCGCGCTGGACCAGGTGTACGACGAGGCCCGTTCGGCCTGACCCTGCCTTGATCGTCTCCATCCCTCGCGTTTTCCGGGAAACGTCGGTATCGGGCTCCCAGAAGCCGCATTTTCCGGGAAAACGTCGGTATCGGAAGCGCGGAAGCGACTGTTTCCCGGAAAACGCTGGGTGGGGTGGGGTCGGGTGGGGTCGGTGGGGCGGCGCTGTGTCGTATGGAGGTGGCAGGGTCCGGGTGTGGACACCGACCGCTTCCTTGCCCTGCTTCGCTCCGACGGTGAGCTTCTCGCCGGCACCGCCGCCCGCGATCTCAACGCGCCGGTGCCGCCGTGCCCCGGCTGGCTGGTCCGCGACGCGGTGCGGCACACCGCGGAGGTCTACGAGCACAAGCTGGCCTGCATCCGGTTGAAGGCGCCGCCCGATCCGTGGCCGCCGGAGTGGCCGGCTGATCGCGATCCGCTGGCCTGGTTCGCCGACGCGCACGGCCGGCTCCTCGAGGTGCTCAGTGGCACCGATCCGGCGACTCCCGCCTACACCTGGTGGCCACCGGATCAGACGGTTGGCTTCTGGATCCGGCGGATGGCGCAGGAGACCGCGGTGCACCGGGTCGACGTGCAGAGCGCCTTCGATGCGGTCACCCCCGTCGACGCCGACCTGGCGGTCGACGGTGTCGACGAGGTGCTGCTCCTGATGCTGGCCGGTGACTGGTCGGACGAGCCCATCGACGTGGTCGGCACTGGCCAACGCATCGTGGTCGCGGCCCACGATCGGTCCTGGCTGGTCACCCTGGAGCACCAGGAGATCACCGTGCAACCGCTGGCAGCCGCGGCGGACCCAGCGCCCCATGTCACCGTCGGAGGCGCTCCCTCCGACGTGCTGCTCTGGCTGTGGGGCCGGGTGCCGGACGAGGCCGTCGAGTTCGCTGGGGACCGCTCGGCCAGTCGGCTCTTTCGCGAGCGATTGGCCTGGGCCACGAACTAGGTCAAGACCAGTGCGTGACCGGACGCTCGTTGCGCGTTCCGTCCACCATGAGGTCGAGGCGCTCGTCGAAGAAGGCGATCAGGCCAACAACCTGTGCCGCGTCGTGCAGCGGCTTCTCATACGACCAGGCAAGGTCTGCAACCATTCGATCGCCGATCGCGACAGACCAGTAGGACGCCCGTCCCTTGTAGGCGCAGTAGCTCCACTTCTCGCTGGGAATGAGCTTGACCCGGATGTCCTCGCGCGGCAGGTAGTAGCGCGTTGGCAACAGGGCCTCGAAGAGGAGCATCGGCCGGGAGGACTCGGCGAGGACTTGACCGTCGAGTTCCACGCGGACGTGTCGCGAGCTGGCGAGAACATCGATGCGGTGGAAGGGGTCGCGCGGGTGCGCGACGGCCGGCTCGTCCTCCTCGTACCACTCGTCGAAGGCCGAGAAGTCGAGTACGACGTATCCAGCGAGGTCAGGGTCGGCGAGCCGGAAACCGGCACCGGGCCGACTCTGCCCATCGGCTCGGATATCGACGGCCTCCCCCTCGCTCGTGTGCACGCTGAACGGAATCGAGGGGTCGAGCACTGGACGCCGGGATAACTCAGGGACAGAAAACCCGACGTTGTCCGTGTCACTCGCGGCGGCCTCCGCCGCGGATACCAGCTCGCCGTGAAAGTCCTCTGCGGGTATGGCGTACGCGGGCACGACCCGACGCGCCTCCCACAGCAGAACCGCCCGGGTGCTATCGATGACGGTGGTGCCTCCGAGCACGGCGCGGATGCGTTTTGCGGTCGGCTCGTACCGCAACTCGCCGAGCGCGCCCATCAACGACTCGCGCAACCGAATGCTCATAACGTACGTCCTATCGACGAGGTGGCTGCTCCGAGCATGGCCCATCGGCGGTCGCGCGTCTGCATGCCCGCCCGGATGAACTCCACCCAGATGCGGCTAGGTGGGCTTCCGGGCGCACGCGGTGAAGGTGGGGACGAACATCGTCAGACTCAGTTCGCCGCGGTCAAGCCGGTCGAATTCGGCCTGCCACCGATCTATGTCGTCCTGGTCGATCACCGCAGCTGCCCGCATCTGGTCGCGCGCCGCCCAGGACGGCGGGCGCATGCCGGGCCGCGGGCGGATGACCTGATAATGCCCCCGATAGTCGATCTGCTCAAGGCCGGCCGCCTCGAGCAGTTCGCCCAGACGCAGGCCGACTGACAGATCGTTGCCGAGGCCGGCATGGAACCGTGCGTAGCGGGCCGCGATGTCGAAGAGGACGGCGGCGTTCTCGGGCGGACGTGCGCGGATGGCCGTGCTGTCGATGTCCGCGAGGTACACCGATCCACCTGGCCGGACCAGCGTGGCCAGGTGGTCGACGATGGCTTGCTCGCGCCCACCGTTATGGGCGAGGACATGCCGCAGCATGACGACGTCAATGCTGCCGGCCTTCAACCCGGTGGCCGCCGCGTTCCCTTCACTGGTGACGACGTTCGACACGCCAGCCTCGGCGGCTGTACGACGAGCCAGCGCGAGCGCCCGGGGGTCTCCGTCAACCGCGTGGACCGTGCCACTTGGTCCGACGATCTCCGCGAGGACCGCGGAGACCGCGCCCGGGCCGCATCCCACGTCAGCGACCCGGGCACCTTCGGTGATACCGGCTACGGTCCACTGCTCCCGTTCAATGCGGGCAGCACCCTGCGCCATGAACCGGTAGCGAGCGACCTCGGCGTCGCTGAGCCGCAGCGCGTAGTCAGACATGCTGCTCGCCCTCCTGGCCACTCACCAGGCGTAGGCCTCCGGCGCCGCGCCACCCGGGCCGGGGAATATCTCGTCCAGCCGAGCCAGTGCCTTCTCGTCGAGGGTGATCTCCAGGGCGCGCAGCGAGCCGTCGAGTTGGTCCATGGTGCGTGGCCCGATGATCGGGCCGGTGACCCCCGGCTGGGCGAGCAGCCAGGCCAGCCCCACATGCGCCGGCTCTTCACCGAGCTCAGCGCAGAAGCTTTCGTACGCCTCGATCGCGCCGCGGTTGTCCTCGAGCGCCTCTCGCGACCGGCCCTCCAGGCGACGCTTGCCTTCGTTCGCCTTGCGGAGGACGCCACCGAGCAGGCCGCCGTGCAGTGGCGACCACGGGATCACACCCAGCCCGTAGTCCTGGCAGGCCGGCAGCACCTCGAGTTCGATCGCGCGGGTCAGCAGGTTGTAGATCGACTGCTCGCTGACCAGGCCGAAGAAGTTGCGGCGGCGGGCCGCTTCCTGGGCCTTGGCGATGTGCCAGCCGGCGTGGTTCGAGGAGCCGACGTAGATGATCTTGCCCTGCTGGCGGAGCATCTCCATGCCTTCCCAGATCTCATCCCACGGCGTGTCCCGGTCGACGTGGTGCATCTGGTAGAGGTCGATGTGGTCGGTCTGCAGCCGCCTTAGCGACCCTTCGCAGGCGCGGCGGATGTTGCGGGCGGACAGGTACGTGTCGTTGGGCCAGTCGCTCATGCCGCCGTAGAGCTTGGTCGCGATGACGGTCTTGTCGCGCCGGTCGCCACCCTTGGCGAACCAGTTGCCGACGATCTGCTCGGTGCGGCCCTCGCCCTTCTCCCACCCGTACACGTTGGCCGTGTCGAAGAAGTTGATCCCCAACTCCAGGGCGTGAGCCATGATCGCGTGACTGTCCTCTTCGGACGTCTCAGGCCCGAAGTTCATCGTGCCGAGGCAGAGACGGCTCACTGACAGGCCTGAGCGGCCGAGGTGGGTGTATTCCATGTCCCCACCCTTGCAGGTGGGTGGCAGACCTGCTACTTGCGGCCGCGGACTCCGAACACGATGTCGTCCCAGGACGGGATGCTGACGTGCTTGGCGACCTCGTCGGCGGCGGGGGGCGCACCGGCCGCCGGCTCGGCCACAACAGGAGCTTCAGCCCGGGCCGGTGCCACCGGCCGCACGACCGCAAGTGGCCGGGCGATATCAACAGGGTCGAATCCCACACCTCCGCCGGCGCCTAGGCCGGCGCCAGCGGAGGGGGTTGGACTCATCAGCTCGCGGGCGCTGTCGTTGTTGGCACGGGCCTGATGGACGGCCGGGTCGTAGACCCAGCCGGCCTGGACGCCCTGCCGGCCAGAACCCCAGCTCACCGCGATGCGCCAGGTGCCGTTGTCGCGACGGGCCGCGTCCCAAACGGCGGAATCGGGATCGAGACCACGCTCGGCCAAGCGGCTCTCGATGAGCTCGCCGAGCACCGGCGCCTCGCCGTCGGCGAGCGGGCGGCAGCGGCTTGCTCGCGCGCGCTGGACGATCTGGGCGCGTTCCTGTAGGACCGGCCCGGCGAAGCGCAGCACGCGCTCGACCGGCATGCTGCCGGCCCGGGCGATCTCCTCCGGTGCTTCTCCGGCGCGAACGCGGGCCTGGATCTCGGCCGGGCGCATCGAGCTGTTCATCATGATCTCGATCTGGCCCAGCCGGACGCCGTCACCGCGCGATGCGGCCTTCAGCCGCTCGTCGACGGCAAGTCGGTATTGCTCGCCGTTGTCGTCGGAGAGCACGATCGCGGCGCCGTCCTCAGCGAGTGCGACGAAGCGCAGCTGGCGCATCCAGGCCTCCCGGGAGCTTTGGCCGTGTCGAGTGCGACCCTACGCGGCTGGAGCGCCCGCATCTTGGCGCGACACGGCGTCACAGCGGCCGGGTTATCCGACTCAAGAGCGGGCCTGGGGAGGGGGCTGGAGCCGCTCGGCGACGTAGTCGATGCAGGCGGTCAGCGCCTCGACGTCGGCGGGGTCGACCGCCGGGTACATCGCCACCCGCAACTGGTTGCGGCCGAGCTTGCGATAGGGCTCGGTGTCGACGATGCCGTTGGCCCGGAGCACCTTCGCCATGGCGGCGGCGTCAACGTCCTCGGCGAAGTCGATGGTGCCCACCACCTGCGAGCGCAGCGAGAGGTCGGCGACGAACGGACTGGCGTACGGCGACTTCTCGGCCCAGGTGTAGAGCCGGCCGGAGGAGTCGGCAGTGCGTTCGACCGCCCAGTCCAGGCCGCCTTGGGAGTTCATCCAGTCGACCTGCTCGGCCATCAGGAACAGGGTGGCCAGTGCCGGGGTGTTGTACGTCTGCTCGAGGCGGGAGTTCTCGATGGCCGTGGGCAGGTCGTAGAAGGCCGGCACCCATCGACCAGAGGCCGCGATCTCATCGACGCGGGCCAGGGCGAGCGGCGACAACACGGCGATCCACAGGCCGCCGTCGGAGGCGAAGCACTTCTGCGGCGCGAAGTAATAGGCGTCGACGTCGGCGGGGCGCACCGGCAGACCGCCCGCGCCCGACGTGGCGTCGATGAGCACCAGGGCGCCGTCGTCGGCGCCCTCGATCCGGTGGACCGCGCGCATGACACCGGTCGAGGTCTCGTTGTGCGGCCAGCAGTACGCGTCGACGCCGGGCTCGGCGACCGGGTCGGCGGCCGTGCCGGCGGGCGCGGTGATCACCGTTGGCTCGGCCAGGAACGGTGCGCGCCGCGTCACGGTGGCGAACTTCGCCGAGAACTCGCCGAAGCTGAGGTGCTGTGCCTTGTCGCGGATCAGGCCGAAGGCCGCGATGTCCCAGAAGGCCGTGGTGCCACCGTTGCCCAACACGACTTCGTAGCCGTCGGGCAGGTCGAAAAGCTCACGCAGGCCGGACCGGACCCGGCCGACTAGCGAGCGCACCGGCGCCTGCCGGTGGGAGGTGCCGAGCAGCGTCGACCCGGTCGCGGCCATCGCGGCGAGCGCCGCTGGCCGCACCTTGGACGGGCCGGATCCGAAGCGGCCGTCAGCGGGTGCGATCGAGGCGGGTACGCGGATTTCAGGCACCCAGCGAGGGTACGTGAGACGCGGCTGAGTCCCGGCGGACGCCCAGCGCCGTGAACAACGCGTGCGCTTCCCGCAGTGGTCCGTCGGCGACGGCGCCCTGCGCCAGAAGGCTCTGCCCCAGACCGAGCAGCGCGTACGCCTCTTCAAGGCGGTTGCCGAAGGGCGCCCCAGCGGGCGGCCGCGTCGCGGAAGGCCGCGGTGCCGCCACCCCCCTGGGCGTTGATCAAGGAGTTCACGTCGCAGAAAACGGACAACCTGGTACGAAACTCGACGTAAAGTCCTTGATCATCGGGGGCGGGGGGAGGGGTGCGAGCCGGCGCGGCGGGGGGAGGGGTGCGAGCTGGCGCGGCGGGGGGGAGGGGTGCGAGCCGGGCTGCTAAGGCTACTCGGGGTGCTGGTCGTGCGGGATGTTGTCCCAGCCCTTGACGTCCTCGGGGCGGCGCGGGTCCGGCCCGACGTACGTTGCCGACGGCCGGACCAGTTTGCCGAGCCGCTTCTGCTCCAGAATGTGCGCGCTCCACCCAGCGGTGCGCGCGCAGGTGAACATCGAGGTGAACATGTGCGGCGGCACGTCGGCGAAGTCGAGCACCACCGCGGACCAGAACTCCACGTTGGTGGCGAGCACCCGGTCCGGCTTGCGGGCGTGCAACTCGGCCAGCGCCGCCTTCTCCAGGGCCACGGCGACTTCGTAGCGCTTCGAGCCCAGCTCCTTCGCCGTGCGGCGCAGGGTGCGGGCCCGCGGGTCCTCCGCGCGGTAGACCCGGTGCCCGAAGCCCATGAGCTTCTCACCGCGGTCGAGCAACTTCTTGACGTACACCTCGGCGTCGCCCTCCGCCTCGACCTCGGTGAGCATCTTGAGCACCCGGGCCGGTGCGCCGCCGTGCAGCGGTCCGGACAGCGCACCGATGGCCGAGGAGATGCAGGCGCCGACATCGGCACCGGTGCCGGCGACCACCCGGGCGGTGAACGTGGAGGAGTTCATGCCGTGCTCGGCAGCCGAGACGAAGTAGGCGTTGACCGCCTCGACGTGCTTCGGGTCCGGCTCGCCGCGCCAGCGCACCATGAAGCGCTCGACGATCGTCTTGCACTGGTCGATCCGCTTCTGCGGCACGGCCGGCAGCCCCAGCCCCCGGGCCGCCTGTGCGACGAAGGACATGGCCGTCACCGATACGCGGGCGAGATCGTCGCGGGCCTGTTGGTCGCTGATGTCGATGAGCTGACCGAGCCCCCAGTACGGCGTGAGCATCGCGATCGCGCTCTGCACGTCGACCCGGATGTCGCCGGAATGCACCGGGATCGGGAACGGCTCGGCCGGCGGCAGGCCGGGGTTGAACTGGCCGTCGACCAAGAGCCCCCAGACGTTGCCGAAGGCGACCCGCCCGACGAGATCTTCGATGTCGACGCCCCGGTAGCGCAGCGCGCCGCCCTCGCGGTCGGGCTCGGCGATCTCGGTCTCGAACGCGACGATCCCCTCGAGGCCGGGCTTAAAATCGGACATCGGTCGCTCCCCGCCTCGGAAGATTTCTGGGCTGTGCGCCTATTGTGCCGATCACCGGCCCGATCCGCGCTACCGGGTTGCGGCGGGTACCGTCGCCGGGTGGCGCCAATCTCCGGTGACCGGCTCAGAGACCTGCGCCGGTCGTACGAAAGCGCCGGTCTCGACGTCGCCGATCTCGCGCCCGACTGGGTCACCCAGCTGCACCACTGGGTGACCGACGCCATAGCGGCGGAGCTGGCCGAGCCCAACTGGATGGTGCTGGCCACGGCCGACACGACCGGCCGGCCAAGCGCGCGCTGCGTGCTGCTCAAGGGCTACGACGAGCGCGGACTCGTACTGTTCACCAACTACGACTCGCGCAAGGGCCGCGATGTCGCCGCCAACCCGTACGCCTCCCTGGTGATCCCCTGGGTGCCGCTGCAGCGGCAGATCGTGGTGACCGGCGAGGTCGAGCGGACCAGCACGGCGGAGTCCGACGCGTACTTCGCCAGCCGGCCGCACGGGTCGCAACTCGGCGCGGTGGTCAGCCCGCAGTCGCGGGTAATCCCGTCGCGCGAGGAGGTGGACCGGCCCTGGGCCGCGCTCGCGGCGGAGTATCCCGAGGGCGCATCGGTGCCCCGGCCGGAGCACTGGGGCGGCCTTCGGGTGGTGCCCGAGACCGTGGAGTTCTGGCAGGGCCGCCGGGACCGGTTGCACGACCGGCTGCGCTACCGCCGGAGTACGGACGGCTGGGTCGTCGAGCGTCTTGCGCCGTAGCAGCGCCTCGCCGTCCGGCGCTGGAGGCGCGGGAAGCGCCGGAAGCGCCGGAAGCGCCGGAAGCCGGCTCAGCCGGATCGCCGCCGACACCCGGCCGTTGCGGGAGGTCGATTTCCGCCGCCTCTTCATCGGCAACGGGGTGGCCTTCGTCGGGTTCCAGCTCACGGCCGTGGCCGTCGCGGTGCAGGTCTACGACATCACCAGGTCGTCGTTCTATGTCGGGCTGATCGGCCTGGTCACGCTGGTGCCGCTGGTCGGCTTCGGCCTGTGGGGCGGCGCGGTTGCCGATGCGGTCGACCGGCGGCGGCTCCTGATCGTGTCGTCGTGCACCATGTGGGCGGTCACCGGCGCGCTCTTCGCGCAGGCCCTGCTCGGGCTGCGCAACGTCGTGCTCATCCTGGTGCTGGTCGCCGTGCAGTCGGCCGGCTTCGCCGTCGCCTCGCCGACCCGCGGCGCGATCATCCCGCGGTTGCTGCCGGTCGAGTTGATTCCCGCGGCCAACACGCTGAGCTTCACCATGAGCAGCGTCGGCATGGTGGCCGGCCCGCTCATCGCCGGGGTGGTGATCGGCCGGGGTCACCACTACACGGTTGCGTACGCGATCGACGCCGTGCTGTTCACCGTCTCGCTGTACGCGGCGCTGCGGCTGCCGCGGCTGCCACCGCTCGGGGAGATCGTCCGGCCCGGCCTGCACTCGGTCATCGAAGGGCTGCGCTTCATCGTGACGCGGCCGGTGCTGCTGATGTCCTTCGCGGTGGACATCGTCGCCATGGTCCTGGCCATGCCCAAGGCGCTGTTCCCCGAGGTGGGGGAGTTGCGTTTTGGCGGTGGCGCCGCCGTCGGCTGGTTGTACGCGGCGATCGCCATCGGTGCCGTGATCGGTGGGCTCTTCTCCGGCTGGATCGGCCGCATCCACCGGCAGGGCCTGGCGCTCGTGGTCGCGATCGTCGGCTGGGGCATCGCGGTCGCGCTGTCGGGCCTGGCGCACCAGCTCTGGCTGACCGTCACGCTGCTGGCCTGCGCCGGCGCGGCGGATCTGGTCTCGGCCGTCTACCGCCAGACGATCCTGCAGACGTACGCACCGGATGAGATGCGCGGCCGCATGCAGGGCGTGTTCATCGTGGTGGTCGCCGGCGGCCCGCGGCTGGGCGATCTGCGCGCCGGTGCGACGGCAGCCTTCGTGGGCGCCACGGCCTCCTGGGTGGCCGGCGGCGTGCTGTGTGCGGTCGTGGTCGTGATCGTGGCGGTCTGCGTACCCGCCTTCCTGCGCTACGACGCCAGCAGCCCGGCCACCGCCACGGACCCGTAGTCACGACACCGCCGTGAGGCCTCGCATGTTCTCTGTGCGAACTCGCCGAACCAGTCCGCGTGTCTGCACTTAGAACTGGAAGGCGGTGGGCGTCTGCGTCGCCTGCGCCAGCGCGCCGGCCGCCACCCGGAGGTCGGACACCAGCCCATCGTACGCGCCGGCCCGGCCCTCGCCCTGGGTACGCAGGACCGCGCTCGGGTGGACGGTGGCGACGATCCAGGCCGCCTGCACGGCGGCGTCCTCGGTGTCGGCCGGTGATCCGGTCGGCCCGTCCCACGGCATCAACTGGCCGCGTTGCCTGGTCACCCGGAATTGCGGGCCGAGCAACGAGAGCGCGGCCGTGGCCCCGAGAATGACGACTACCTCCGGTGCCAGCAGCGCCAACTCGGCCTCCAGCCACGGTTTGCACGCGGTGATGTGCGACAGGTCCGGCTTCTGGTGGATCCGCCGCTTGCCACCACCGTTTCTTCCCGCCCCACCACCGCTGACTCTTCCCACCCCACCACCCCCTCCAGTGAACCGGAAGTGCTTGACCGCATTCGTCACGTACGCCTCGTCGCGGTCGATTCCCGCGTCATCGAGTGCCCGGTCGAGCAACCGCCCAGCGGGCCCGACGAACGGCTCGCCGCGTCGGTCCTCGACGTCGCCGGGCTGCTCGCCGATAAGCACGACCCGGGCGCTCGGCGGCCCGGCGCCGAATACGGTCTGCGTGGCCGGCTTGAACAGCTCGCAGTCGCGGCACCCCCGGGCCGCCTTGGCCAACGTCGTCAGGCTGGCACTGTCCGGTACGAACCGTGCCGCCCCGGGATAGGTCTCCGTCATGATGCACGTCGTACCGCATCGAGCCCTATCGTGCACAGATGCCACGTCCACCGTCGGGGAGGCAATGGGCGATCGCCACGGGGGGGCATGCCGCGGTCGTCGTCGAGGTGGGTGGCGGGCTGCGGTCCTACGCGGCCCACGGTCGGCCGATGATCGACGGTTACGCCGAGTCGGAGATGTGTTCCGGTGGAGCGGGCCAGGTGCTGGCGCCCTGGCCGAACCGCATCCGCGACGGGCGCTGGCCCTGGCAGGGCGCCGATCAGCGGTTGCCGCTCAGCGAGCCGTCGGCGCACAACGCCATCCATGGCCTGGTCCGCTGGCGGCCGTGGACCCTGGTGTCGCATTCGGCCGATGCGGTGACCGTGCGGTGCCAGATCGACCCGCGGCCCGGCTATCCGTGCTCGGTGCTGCTCGCCACCACCTGGTCGGTCTCGGCGGGCGGCCTTCGGGCAGAGCACGCCGCCGAGAACACCGGCGAGACCGTGGCGCCCTTCGGGCTGGGGGTGCATCCGTACCTCGTGGTCCCCGGGGTGCCGGTCGACGACCTGGTCCTGGAGCTGCCCGCCGGCACGGCCCTGCGTACCGATGATCGCGGCCTGCCGGTGGAGGACTACGCCGTGGCCGGCTCGGCGCTGGACTACCGCACGGGCCGCCGCATCGGCGCCGAGGTGATCGACACCGCGTTCACCGACTTTCGCGGGGGCGTCTCGACTGTGCGGCTGACCGGCCCGACCGGCGCCGGCGCCGAGGTCACCTTGGAAGAGAGCTTTTCCTGGGTGCAGGTGTTCACCGGTGACACGCTGCGCGCGCCGCGCCGGCGGCGATCGGTGGCCGTCGAGCCGATGACCTGCCCGCCGGATGCCTTCAACAGTGGGCGCGACCTGGTGGTCCTGGAGCCGGGCGGGTCCTGGCAGGGCGCCTGGACGCTGCGGCCGATCGAATCTGATGCTGACCGAATCGGTCCCGGGCCGTGACCATCCCGCCCGAGTGCCCGCCTATCCTGTTGCCGTGATCTTCAAGGGAGTGACCGACGGGCGACCGTACCCCGATCACGGGTTGAGCGTGCGCCAGTGGGCCCAGATCCCGCCGCAGCAGGTGCGCCTGGACGAGTTGATCACCACGACCAGAGAGATGGCGCTGGACCGCCTCCTCGCCGACGACTCCACCTTCTACGGCGACCTCTTCCCGCACGTGGTCGAGTGGCAGGGGCAGCGCTACCTCGAAGACGGGGTGCACCGGGCGCTTCGGGCGGCGTTGCAGCAGCGCAACGTGATCCACGCCCGCGTCCACGTCATGTCGGCGGCGTGATGTGAGCGCGGCGACCGTTCAGGCGTGATCCGCCCTCAGCGGCGGCGCGTCCAGCGCGCAGTGCAGGTGGTGGTCCTCGCGGGGTGCGCGCGCCCTCGGCACCGACGGAGTCGCGACCGGCCGGGGGTTGCGGATGAACGCCGCGGCCAGCAGCCCGCCGGCCGCTGACGCGCATGCGGCGATGAGCACGGCGATCCGGAAGCCGTGGCCGAAGGTCGCCGGGTGCAGGTAGGCCGCGCCGGAGAGGCCGGCCAGCGGTGGGAGTACGGCAACCGCGATCAGGCCGGCCGCGCGGGCCACGTCGTTGTTCACCGCCGAGGCGATGCCGGCATGCTCCATCGGCGCCGCCTCCAAAACCGTGGCGGTGAGCGGAGCGACCGTGATCGCCAGGCCGGCGCCGAGGACGAGGACGGCCGGCAGCAGGTCGGTGACATATGACGCCGATCCGTCGACGCGGATGAGCAGGGCCATCCCGAACCCCACCACGATCGGGCCGACCGACATCTGCAGCCGGGGTCCGATCCGCGCCGCCAGCGCACCGGACCGGCTCGAGAAGACCAGCATCAGCGCGGTGATCGGCAGCAGCGACGTGCCCGCCTTGATCGGGGAGTAGCCGGACACCTGCTGCAACTGCACCGGCACCAGGAACAGCGCGCCGCCCAGCGCGCCGTAGACCACGAAGGTCACCAGGTTGGCCGCGGTGAACTGCGCCGAACGGAAGATCGGCAGCGGCAGCATCGGCTCACGGGAGCGGGCCTCGACACCGACGAAGGCTCCCAACAATGCGATGCCAACGGCCAGGGGCAGCAGCGCGCCCATCGAGGTCCAGCCGTGGCTTGGGCCGTACGTCAGGCCGTACGTCAGCCCAGCCAGGCCGGCCGCCGCGAGGAAAACCCCTGGGAGGTCGAGGCGCTGTGGCGGCCCGGGGCTACGGGATTCGGGCACCTGCCGCGCGGTGATCAGCAGCACCGCGACGGCCAGCGGCAGATTGATGAAGAACACCAGCCGCCAGGACACGGCACCGATGAGGTAGCCGCCGACGAACGGACCGATGGCCGTGGCCACGCCACCGAGGCCGGACCACGCGCCGATCGCCTTGAAGCGGTCGGAGGGGGCGAAGGATGCCTGCAGGATCGCCAGGCTGCCGGGCATAAGCAGGGCACCGCCGACACCCTGGAGGACCCGGGCGGCGATGAGTACGGGGGCGTTGGGCGCGATGCCGCACAGCAGCGAGGCGATGGCGAACCACAGCACGCCGATCATGAAGATCCGGCGGCGTCCATAGCGGTCACCGAGTGCGCCACCGGCCAGCAGCAGCCCGGCGAGGCTGAGGGTGTAGCCGTTGACCACCCACTGCAGGCTCTCGACTCCGACGGAAAACTCGCGCCCGATGGTGGGGAGGGCGATGCCGACCACGGTGGCATCGAGGGCGGCGACGCCGGATCCCAGCACGGTGGCCGCGATCACCCAGCGGCCCCTGGTGGTCCCGTACGTCAGGGTCTCGGCCATTCCCGCGACACTCGCACACCGCTCGCGGTTTGTGCGACGGCACCCCGGATAGGTGCAACACATGACTGACCCGACGTCGCCCAGCGACATGGATTCCGACCATCTGGTGGAGACACCCGAGTCGCTGCGCGACTCAGATCCCGAGGTGCCGGTGCTCGACCGCGGCGTGGAGGTGACCGACACCTATCGCGCCGCCGACCGTTACGGCGTGACGGCCGCCGAGCAGCGCCACGGCGAGTCACTCGACATGCTTCTGGCCGAGGAGGAACCCGACATCGGGCCGGAGGCCGCGCTCGGCGAGCCCGATCCGATCGCGGGCCGCCTGGTCGCGGCGGACGAGGGCGCGCATCCCGACCTCGAAAAGGACGCGGTGGCCCGCGACGTCGGGATCGACGGCGGGGACCTCTCCGCCGAGGAAGCCGCGGTTCATCTCATCAAAGAGGGTTGAGGCCGCTCAAGTCTGCGGGTCCGGCGTCGAAGCGTAGAAAATGACGACCACTAACATCCGGCACAGCCAGCCAGCCGTGGATGTCCCAGCTGTGGATGTCAGGGTGCTGGACCGACTTGTCCGCCAACTGGGTGGGGACGGCCCGGCACTGCGGCGAGGCCTGCTGATCACCTATCTGGTCGACGGTGGCGGTCGGGTCGCCGAACTGGCCGCCGCCGCCCGTCGGCACGACCATGAGAGGGTGCGGGCGGCCGCGCACGCGCTGCGGGACAGCAGCGCCGCATTGGGCGTACTTCCGCTGACCGACCTGCTGCGGCAGGAGGAGGACGCGACTCGCAGCGATCCGGCCAGCGTGCTGCCGATCGCCGAGTTGATCGAGGCTGAGTACATGCGGGCGAGTGTCGCCATCAGGGCCTGGTGCCACGAGCCAATCACGTTGCAAGGCGGAGTGCGGTGAGCCCGCGCTCGTGTTCGAGCAGCCGGTTCTTCAGATCTAGCCCGTAGTAGTAGCCGCCCAGGTGGCCGCCGGTACGCACGATGCGGTGGCATGGGACCACCAGCGCCACCAGGTTCCGCGAGCAGGCCGACCCCGCTGCCTGGTTTGCGCCAGGGCTGCCGGCCTGCGCCGCCAGTTCGGCGTAGGAGATGGTCTCGCCCGCGGGTACGGCCCGCATCGCCTTCCACGCCGCGGTACGGAACGCGCCGCCGGGCTGGTCGACCGCTATGGCGTCGATGGCACCGACATCACCGTCGAAGTAGTCGCGCAGGGCCGCCGTGACGTGGCCCAGGTCGGCCGTGATATGCAGCGGCCGCGACCGGCGAAGCGGGCCGAGCCGGGCGTGCATCGCCGCGGGGTCGGCCACGAAGCCGGCTGACACCAGCGCCTCGCCGTCGACGATCGCGGTGAACGGCCCGAACGGCGTGTCCAGGATGCCGGCCTGAAGTGTCGTGGCTCGATCTGTCATGTCGGGTCTCCTTCGGCTGTCCACAATTGCTGGGCCGCGTAGGCCCGCCAGGGCCGCCAGCGTTCGGTGTCGGTGATGGCACGCCGCACCAGGGCCTGGTGCAGCACGAGGTCTGTGCTCGGAAACGCATCCGGGTCGGCCAGCGCCCGCATGGCGACGTACTCCACCGTCCAGGGGCCGATACCCGGCAGAGCCAGCAGCCGCTCGCGGGTCCGATCGCGGTCGGCGCCGGGGCGCAGGTCGACGTGACCGTCGGCCACCGCCCGCGCCAGGGCGAGCAGGGTACGAGCCCGCGCGCCGGTCAGCCCGATGCCGTCGAGGTCCGCTGCGGCGAGCCGCTCCGCGGCCGGGAAGCGATGCGTGAGTGCACCGTCGGCGGTGGGCAGCGGCGTACCGAAGGCCGCGACCAGCCGGGCCGCCAACGTGCGGGCCGCCGCGACCGACACCTGCTGACCGAGGACCGCGCGGGTGGCGAGTTCGAAACCGTCGACGCTGCCAGGCACCCGCAGTCCCGGCCGGCGGGACACCAGCGGGGCGAGCGCCGGGTCGGCGGACAGCACACCGCTGACGGCGGCGGGGTCGGCGTCGAGGTCCAGCAACCGGCGGCACCGCTGCACCAGGCCGGCCAGGTCGCGTACGTCATCGATCCGGCAGCGCAGCACCACGTGCCCGCCGGCCGGCTCCAGCGTGACGGCGACCGCCGACGTGCCGGTGGGCACCACTCGCCGGTACGCCGATGCGGTCACCTCCTCGACACCGGTCACCGCCCGGCTCGCGAACCAGCCCAGCAACGCGCCCGCGTCCAGCGGCGGGCGGTACGGCAGCCGCAGCACCAGGCCGCCGGCCACCCCGTCCACACCGTTGGGCGGCCGGCGCCGCAACTCGCTCGGCGCGCAGCCGAACTCCGCCAGCATGGTGTCGTTGAACTGCCGCACACTGGCGAAGCCGGCGGCGAAGCACACGGTGGTCAGCGGCAGGTCGGTGTTGTCGATCAGCAGCCGCGCGGTCTGCGCTCGACGGGTGCGCGCGAGCGCGAGCGGGCCGGCGCCGACCTCGGCGACCAGCACCCGGTGCAGGTGCCGTTCACTGACCGCGAGGCGGTCGGCCAGCCCACCGACGCCCTCAGCGTCGACCGTGCCATCGGCCACCAGTCGCAACGCTCGGGCCGCCAGATCGCCGCGGGCGTCCCACTCGCGGCTGCCGGGAGCGGTGTCCGGGCGGCACCTGCGGCAGGCCCGGAAGCCGGCCGCCGCGGCGGCCGCCGCGTGCGGGTAGAAGCGGACGTTCTCCGGCCGCGGCGTCTGGGCCGGGCACGACGGCCGGCAGTAGATGCCGGTGGAGGTGACGGCCGTGTAGAACCGGCCATCGAACCTCGCGTCCCGGCTGGTCACCGCGCGATAGCAGCCCTCGAAATCAGTGGACATCGCGGTGGTCATGCAAGCGATCATGCCACGCGGGGCGGCCGGCTGGCTGGCGGTTTTCGGACGTGGCCGCCGAAGCGGCTCGAGCCCCATTTCCTACTCTGAACTTGCAACCTCTTGCATCTGCGGAGTAGTTTGCAATGCAAAGCCCCTACCGAACAGACTCAGGAGAGTGACATGGCCAGTGGGCAACCGGATCGACGTGCGGTACGCGGTGATACGGGCCCCGACGAAGCCTCCGTGCTGGGCGCGAGTGAGTCACTCGCCCTCATCGACGACCAGCGTGAGCAGGTGCGCCGCCGCGTGGACGTCAACCCGGCGATCCTGTTCACCATCTGGGCGGTGGCGTGGGGCATCGGCTTCGGCACCGCCTACCTGGCGTACGGGCCAGATCGCGTGATCCCCGCCTGGCTGGGGCCGACCGTTCCGGCCGTGCTCATCGCCCTGGGCGTGCTCGGCTCAATCGGGTATTCGATGACGGTCGGGCGCGGCGTCAGCGGCCCGGCCCGCACCGCCGGTGCGATGTACGGGTGGAGTTGGACGCTGGGGTTCCTGTGTCTCGCCGTGGTCAACACCGCCATCATCAGGCGGGGCCTGGCATCTGACGATGCGACGTTGCTCTGGTCGGCCTCCGCGCTGTTGCTGGTCGGCGTGCTCTACCTGGCCGGCGGTGCCATCTGGAGCGACCGGGTCCAGTACGGCCTCGGCGTGTGGACGCTCCTCTGCGCGACGGGTGCCGTCCTGGCCGGCGTCCCCGGCAACTTCCTGGTGCTGGCATTCGCCGGCGGCGGCGGGTTCCTCGGGCTGGCCCTCTACTACGGGGTGCTCAACCCGCCGGCCCGCCGCCGATGACCATCGACCAGATTCCTGGCCTGGACCCGGTGATCCATGCGCAGGCGCGACTTCGAGTCACGGCCACCCTCGCCGCCCTTGGCGCCGACGACCTGATCACCTTCCCTCGGCTGCGGCAACTCCTCGACGTGACCGCCGGGAACCTCTCCACCCACCTCCGGAAACTCGAAGACGCCGGATACGTCGAGATCACCAAGACCCACAGCATGCGGACCCCGGTCACCCTGATTGCCCTGACCACCCACGGCCGAGCGGCCTTCGACCGCTATACCGAGGCGCTGCGTTCTCTGCTCAACCCGTGATCGCGACACCCGAAATGAGACAGCCACAGATGCGAAAGATGATCGAACGTCCCGAGAGCCCCACCACGTCACCCGGCAGAGGATGGTCCCGTGAGGAGTTGCGCGGCCGCGCCGTCGCTATCGCCGTTCTCTCCTTCTTCGGCCTTTCCTGGGCCAGCTGGGGCACGTCGACCGGCGTATCGCGCAGCGTCGAAACGTGGATAACCGCCGCCGCGGTCCTGTGCTTTCTGGCGCTCCTCGTCGGCGCTGTGCTCATCTTCTGGCGGGTTGCATCCGCACCGGCCAGCCAGCAGAGCTCTCAGGGCCGGGCGATCGGCCGACGCTTCGGATTCATCGTCGGTGTCGAGTTCGTCGGCTTGATCATCGCCGCTCGAGTGCTCGCCGGCACCGGGCACGCCGAACTCATTCCCACGGTGGTCTGTCTCGGGGTGGGCATCCACTTCTTCCCGCTCAGCCGCATGTTCAAGATCCCGATGTACGACCTCACCGGTGCGGCGTTGTGCCTCGCTGCCCTCGCCACAGCGGTACTGGCTCCCGTGACCGGCCGATCTGCGCTGTGGACGATGCTCCCCGGCTTCGGAGCGGCACTCGCCCTGTACATCACCAGCGCCCTTCTCATCCGAGCCGCCACCACATCCCCCGCCCGGTCATAGACCGCCCGGGAGTTACCAGACCAGTCCGGCGGCGACCAGGGTTGCCTCGGTCTGGAGGCGCTCAGCGCTGGACATCGGGATGTGGGTGTTGGCCGGTTGAACGTCGAGCGCCGCACAGGCCAGCAACAGTTTGTCGTCGTACGCGGTCCAGGTTGCGCGCATCCGCAGGATCCGGCCGGGGATCGGGCCGGCCGCCACCAGGTCATCGAGCCGGCCGCCGATCCGGTGCAGATCCGCCGCGATCCGCTCGATGGGTGGTCCCAGTGGTGGCGGTGGCGGCGGGAATGCCCGATCGACCAAGCCGCGGACCCAGCGGATCAGAACAGGCAGCCGGAGTAGGGCGTACACGACCGCGGCAGGCGCCAGGAGCGCCACGATGACCCCGACGAGCAACATAGCCGTCCCTCCCTAATCCAGGATGCGCTTTTCGGCGCGGTCTGTCACTGGTGCGGGCCCGGGTGGATGGGCGTCGAGATGTTGCCTACCCTCGCTGCATGAGCAACATCGCTTCCGCGCCGGCGACCCCCGACGAGCGTCGGGTGGTCGATTCCACCCCGCACGACCTGCTCGTCGGCGGCCAGTGGCGGGCGGCCGCGACCGGCGCGACCTTCAAGGTCGAGGACCCGTCCACCGGCGAGCCGCTGACCGCCGTGGCCAACGGCACGGCCGACGACGGGAGAGCCGCCCTCGACGCGGCCTGCGCGGCACAGGACGAGTGGGCGGCGACCCCGCCACGCGAGCGCGGCGAGATCCTGCGCCGCTCGTACGAGATCATCACCGGGCGAGCCGACGACCTGGCGCTGCTGATGACCCTCGAGATGGGCAAGCCGCTCGCCGAGTCCAAGGCGGAGATCACCTACGCCGCGGAGTTCTTCCGGTGGTTCGGCGAGGAGGCCGTCCGGATCGACGGTCGCTATTCTCGCTCGCCCGACGGTGCGTCGCGGATGCTCGTCATGCGGCAGCCGGTCGGCCCATGCGTGCTGATCACCCCCTGGAACTTCCCGCTGGCCATGGGCACCCGAAAGATCGGGCCGGCGGTGGCGGCCGGCTGCACGATGGTGATCAAGCCGGCTCAGCAGACACCGCTGTCGATGCTCGCGCTGGGTGCGGTGATGGCCGAGGCCGGCCTCCCGCCCGGGGTACTCAACATCGTCACGACCACCGACGCCGGCGGCGTGATCGAGCCACTGCTGGCCGACCCACGCACGCGCAAGGTCTCCTTCACCGGGTCCACGCAGGTCGGCCGCGTGCTGTTGCGGCAGGCCGCGGACAACGTGCTGCGTACCTCGATGGAACTCGGCGGCAACGCGCCGTTCCTGGTGTTCGGCGATGCCGACGTGGCGGCGGCGGTCGACGGCGCCGTGCTGGCCAAGATGCGCAACGGCGGTGAGGCGTGTACGGCGGCGAATCGGTTCCATGTGCACGAGTCCGTCGTCGAGGAGTTCACCTCTTCTCTGGCGCGGCGACTGGCCGAGATGACGGTCGGACGCGGCACCGACCAGGGCGTCAAGGTCGGTCCCCTGATCGACGACAAGCAGCGGGCGACGGTCGAGGAACTCGTCGGGGACGCGGTGGGCATCGGCGCCTCGGTGGTGACCGGTGGCGAGCGGCTGGCCGGGGCCGGCTACTTCTACCCGCCGACGGTGCTGCGCGATGTTCCCGGCTCGGCCCGGATCCTGCGCGAGGAGGTGTTCGGCCCGGTCGCCCCGGTGGCGACGTTCGGCTCGGACGACGAGGCGATCGCGGCCGCCAACGACACCGAGTTCGGCTTGGTCGCCTACGTCTACACCCGCGACCTGGCCCGGGCGTTGCGGGTCTGCGAGCGGCTCGAGACCGGCATGATAGGGCTCAACCGGGGCGTCGTGTCGAACCCCGCGGCCCCGTTCGGCGGCGTCAAGGCGTCGGGGATCGGGCGAGAGGGCGGCGCCGAGGGGATCGATGAGTATCTCGAGGTGAAGTACGTAGCGATGCCGTCATGACCGCATCGGCAGGAGTCCACGCCGCTCCCGCCTGGTGATCGTCTCCCTCGCTCTGATCGCGGCGGTGCTGTTCGGGGTGGGCGACTTCTTCGGCGGCAGCGCGAGCCGCAAGGCGCCCGTGATCGGGGTGCTCCTCATGAGCTCCTCGATCAGCCTGCTGCCACCGTTCGCCCTGACCCTGGTGGTGCACAGCCGGCTGAGCTTGGCGGCTGTCCTCTGGGGTGCCGTCGCGGGGATCTCCGGCGGGATGGGCGTGCTGCTGCTGTTTCGCGGCCTCGCGACGGCCGCGATGAGCGTGGTGGCACCGCTGACCGCGGTGATGTCGGCGCTGGTGCCGGTGGTGATAGGTATCGCGACGGGGGAGCGGCCATCGCTGAGTGCCTTCGTCGGGATGGTGCTCGCGCTCGCCGCGGTCGCGCTGGTGAGTCGCGGTGAGGAGCACGGTGCCGGTGACACGACGGTCCGCGCCGTGAGCACGAGCGGCGTGCTGCTCGCGCTGCTGGCTGGCACCTGCTTCGGGCTCTATTTCGTCCTGCTCAAGCACGCGCCCGACGACAGCGGGATATGGCCGGTCGCGGTGGGCCGGGCGAGTGCGCTTGCCGTGTTCATCGCCATCGGCCTGGCGACGACGGCCGGGTTTGCGCTGCCGCGCGGCCGGGCCAGAGGGATGGCGTTGCTGTCCGGCACGTTCGACGTGATCGCCAACGTGCTCTATCTCTTCGCGGTGCGCGGTGGGCCGTTGAGCCTGGTCGGCGTCATCGTGGCGCTCTATCCCGCGAGCACGGTCCTGCTGGCCCGCGTGGTGTTCGCCGAGCGGTTGGCCCGCCCGCAGCTGGTCGGGTTGGGCTGCGCCGCCGTCGGGGTCGGTCTGATGGCGGCCGGCTGAGCTCCCCGCTTCCCGATGATCGAGGGAGAGTTAGGCAGGCTGTGACCGGACCGATCTTCCCTGGATCATCGGAGTGGGCGGGAGTGGGCGGTGGTGGGCGCGTCTGGCGGCTGACCCGCAACGCGACTCAGGGCTCGCAGGGCAGGCGGTAGCCGCGCTTGATGACGGTCTGCACCAAGCGCGGATCGCCAAGACCTGTCCGCAGCCGGGTCACGGCCATCTCGACGGCGTGCTCGTCGCACCCGCCGCCGGGGAGCGAGGCCAGGAGCGCCTGACGCGACAGCACCCGCCCCGGCTGCTCCGCCAGGGCGCGCAGGAGTGCGAACGGCGCCGGCGCCAGCTCCACCAGGTGCCCGTCGAGGGCAGCGGCATGTCCGCGCAACTCCAGCCGCCGGCCGGCAACCAGGAAACGGCGGGAGCACCGCAGCGGCACCTCGGCCACGACCTCGCGTACGAGGGCGCCGATCCGGGACCGGGCCGGTTGCAGGGTGGGTACCCCGCGCCGCTCCAACGGGCCGGCCGTCACGGGCCCGACGCAGGCCGGTACCACGCCGTGGCGCATCGCCTCGATGACCGCCGGGAGGCAACCACGCTCCTGCGCGACCGAGAGCAGGGACGCCGCGGCCGGGGCGCTGGTGAAGACGACCGCGTTCAGCCCACGCGCGGCGATGAGATCGACCAGTCGCCGCAGGGGTGCGACGTCGGGCGGCAGCACCCAGCGGTAGACCGGCACCTCGACGACGTGGGCGCCGGCGCCTCGCAGGGTGTCGGCGAAGTCCGGCAGCGGTTCGCCGTGCAACTGGACCGCGATCCGTACCCCGGTCAGGTCGCGGATCAGCAGGTGTTCCAGGACACCGGAGGTCGACTCCGACGGCGGCGACCAGCTGTCCTCGAGGCCGGCCGTACGCACGGCACCGCGCGCCTTCGGGCCCCGGGCCAGCACCTCGGCCCGCGAGAGAGCGGCCAGCAGGTGCTCGCCGAGCCCCCACCCATCAGCAGCCTCGATCCACCCGCGAAAGCCGACCCCGGTGGTCGCGACGACGATGTCGGGCGGCTCGGCGATGCAGTTCTTCGTCGCTCGCAGCAGCTCCGTGTCGTCGCTCAGGGGTACCAGCCTGATCGCCGGTGCCGAGATCACCCGGGCGCCGCGCCGTTCGAGCAGCGACCGCAACTCCTCGCGGCGCCGGGCGGCCGTGATGGCGATGGTGTAGCCGGCCAGCGGCAGCGCCTGCTCGGTGCTGCTGACCGCCGGGCTACCTCGCACCATCACAGACATATCTCCACCAGCCCGTCGCGCAGGCGGACCTGGTGCACCCGCACCCGCACGACCGGCTCGTCGATTGCCTCGCCCGTGGTCAGGTCGAACACCTGCTTGAACATCGGCGAGGCCACCGTCGGCCGATCGCCCCGGGTGCCGATGATGCCCCGAGAGAGGACCTGCGCCCCGCTGTACGGATCGCGGTTCTCAACGCAGTGCACCCGGCCGTCGGCCAGCCGGAAGACGGCGACCTGATGGCGACCGCGCACCAGCGCGGCGACGCCCCGCTCCGGCACCAGATCGGCGTACCGGCAGATCGTGCTCCACCACATCAGGGCCTGCGGTGCCCGGCCGGCCAGCAGGGTCATGGGCCGACCGCCAGTGTCGGCCCAGCGACCAGGACGGCGCGTTCGGCACTGGTCGCCGGCCGCGACTGGCCGCGCTCGGTGACGAACACGATGTCGGGATCGGGCTGGTGCGGCGCGTTGATGAAGGACGAGAACCGCGCGAGCTTCGCCGGGTCGTCGAGAGCCGCCCGCCACTCGTCGGCATAGCCCTCTACATGGGTGGCCATCGCCGCGTCGAGTTCCGCACAGAGACCGAGACTGTCCTCCACGATCACTTGCCGTAGGTGGCCCACGCCGCCCTCCATCGCCTCGATCCAGCTCGCGGTTCGCTGCAGGCGGTCGGCGGTACGGACGTAGAACATGAGGTATCGATCGATCAGCCGGACGAGGGTCTCGGCGTCGAGATCCTGAGCGAACAACTCCGCGTGCCGCGGCTTGAAGCCGCCGTTGCCGCCGAGGTAGAGGTTCCATCCGTTCTCGGTGGCGATGATGCCGAAGTCCTTGCCGCGGGCCTCGGCGCACTCGCGGGCGCAGCCGCTGACGCCCGCCTTGATCTTGTGCGGCGCCCGCAGCCCGCGGTAGCGCAGCTCCAGCGCGATCGCCAGCCCGACCGAGTCCTGCGCTCCGTACCGGCACCACGTGGAGCCGACGCAGGACTTCACGGTGCGCAGCGCCTTGCCGTACGCATGGCCGGACTCGAACCCGGCTGCTACCAGGCGCCGCCAGATGGCGGGCAGCTGCTCGACCCGGGCACCGAGCAGGTCGATGCGCTGGCCGCCGGTGATCTTGACGTACAGGCCGAAGTCGCGGGCCACCGAGCCGATCACGATCAGCTTGTCGGCGGTGATCTCGCCGCCGGGGATCCGCGGGATGACGGAGTTCGTGCCGTCGCGCTGGATGTTGGCCAGGTGGTGGTCGTTGGTGTCCTGCAGCGCCGCCTGCTCACCGTCGAGGATGTGGCCGGAGCCGAGGCTGGCCAGGATCGAGGCGACGACCGGCTTGCAGATGTCGCAGCCGCGACCACGCCCGCGGGCGGCCACCAGCTCGGAGAAGGTACGGATGCCGGTGACCCGGACGATCTCGAACAGCTCGGCCCGGGTGGTGTCGAAGTGCTCGCACAGCGCCCGGCTGGTCTGCACGCCGGCGTCACGCAGCAACCGCGCCAGCATCGGCACGCAACTGCCGCAGCCGGTTCCCGCCCTGGTGCAGGCTACGTCCGTGCAGCCCTGCTCGGAGATGGCCGCTGTCAGGTCGGCCGTGGTGACCGCGTGGCAGGAGCACACCTGCGCGTCGGCCGGCAGCGCCGGCCGGGCGGCACCGTCGGTCGCCGGCAGGATCAGCGACTC
>JBBPZR010000049.1:0-12453 GCA_038276285.1 Mycobacteriales bacterium
CAAGACCCGATCTTCGCGGTCGACGTAGAGTGCGGTCAGGAGGGCGTCCAGGTTGTTCGTCACAAAATGATCTTCGACGCCCTCCGCCTACCTCCCCCGGTAGCGACACGCACCCAGTCGCAATAGGACTCACTCATCTAGTTGCCGCTCGTGATCCGGTAGACGTCGTAGACGGCCTCCACGCCGCGCACCGCGCGCAGCAGGTTATCGAGGTGCTTCGGATCGGCCATCTCGAACGTGAAGCGCGACACCGCCACGCGGTCGCGCGTGGTCTGCACCGTCGCCGACAGGATGTTCACCCGCTCGTCGGAGAGCACTCTCGTCACGTCGGAGAGCAGGCGATGCCGATCCAGCGCCTCGATCTGGATGGCCACCAGGAACATCGAGTCAGCGGTGGGAGCCCAGGTGACGTCGACCAGGCGCTCGGGCTGGGCGAGCAGGTCGCCGGCGTTGGTGCAATCGCGCCGGTGCACCGACACACCGCCGCCCCGGGTGACGAAGCCGAGGACGTCATCACCGGGCACCGGCGTGCAGCACTTTGCCAGCTTGACGTATACGTCGGTTGCGCCCTTGACGATGACGCCGGCGTCGCCGGCCGGCGAGGTGCGCCGGGTCGGCTCGCGGGTCGGCAGGGCCGTCTCGGCGATGTCCTCGGTGGCACCCTCCCGGCCACCCATCGCGGCGACCAGTCGCTGCACGACCGTCTGTGCCGAGAGATGGTTCTCGCCGACGGCTGCGTACAGCGAGGCGATGTCGACGTAGTGGAACTCTCGGGCGAGGGTCAGCAGCGCCTCACCGCCGAGCATGCGCTGCAGCGGCAGGCCCTGCTTGCGCATGGCCCGGCTGATGGCCTCCTTGCCGGCCTCGATCGCGTCCTCGCGGCGCTCCTTGGCGAACCACTGACGGACCTTGGTACGGGCGCGCGGGCTCTTGACGAAGGCGAGCCAGTCGCGCGAGGGGCCGGCGGTCTCCGACTTCGATGTGAAGACCTCCACGACGTCGCCGTTGTCGAGGGTCGATTCGAGCGGCACGAGCCGGCCGTTGACCCGGGCACCGATGCACCGGTGCCCGACCTCTGTGTGCACCGCGTAGGCGAAGTCGACGGGGGTCGACTCGACCGGCAGGGACACCACATCGCCCTTGGGCGTGAAGACGAAGACCTCGCTGCCACCGAGGTCGAAGCGCAGCGAGTCGAGGAACTCACTGGGGTCCTCGGCCTCGCGCTGCCAGTCGAGCAACTGCCGGAGCCAGCTCATGTCATCGGCCTGCCCGACGACTCCGGCCACCGGCGTGCCCTTGGTCTCCTTGTACTTCCAGTGCGCCGCGATGCCGTACTCGGCCGTGCGGTCCATCGCCCAGGAGCGGATCTGCATCTCGACGGGTTTGCCCTCGGGGCCGATGACCGTGGTGTGCAGCGACTGGTACATGTTGAACTTGGGCATCGCGATGAAGTCCTTGAACCGGCCTGGCACCGGTTGCCAGTTGGCGTGGATGACACCCAGCGCCGCGTAGCAGTCGCGTACCGACTCGACCAGGATGCGCACGCCGATCAGGTCATAGATGTCGGTGAAGTCTCGACCGCGCACGATCATCTTCTGATAGATCGAGTAGTAGTGCTTCGGACGGCCCCTCACCGTCGCCTTGATCTTGGCGACGTTCAGGTCGGCGTGGACCCGCTCCGTCACCTCGTCGAGGGCGAGGTCGCGAGACGGTGCCCGCTCGGACACCAGGTGGACGATCTCTTCGTACCGCTTGGGATAGAGGGTGGCGAACGCGAGGTCCTCGAGCTCCCATTTCACGGTGTTCATGCCGAGCCGGTGCGCCAGCGGGCCGAGCACCTCGAGCACCTCGCGGGCCTTGCGCTCCTGCTTCTCGCGGGGAAGGAAGCGCAGGGTGCGCATGTTGTGCAGCCGGTCAGCCAGTTTGATGACGAGCACCCGGGGATCGCGGGCCATTGCCACGACCATCTTGCGGATGGTCTCGGCCTCTGCCGCGGCACCGAACTTGACCTTGTCGAGCTTCGTCACGCCGTCGACGAGGTGAGCGACCTCGCCGCCGAAGTCGATCTTGAGCTGCTCAAGGGTGTAGCCGGTGTCCTCGACCGTGTCGTGCAGAAGCGCTGCGACGAGAGTCGTGGTGTCCATCCCGAGCTCGGCGAGGATGGTGGCCACGGCCAGCGGATGGGTGATGTAGGGGTCGCCGCTCTTGCGCAGTTGGCCGCGGTGGAAGCGCTCGGCCGTCTCGTAGCCCTGCTGGAGGCTCTTGGTGTCGGCCTTGGGATGTGCGGCCCGATGGGTGCCGATGAGTGGCTCGAGGACGGCGCCGGACGCCGGCCGCGAGGTGCCGCCGATCCGCCGGGCCAGCGCTGCGCGAACGCGCCGGCCGCTGGGAGCGCCGGTGGACTCCTCGGCCTCGACCGGTTCGGGCCGCTCTAGGGGGACAATCGGCTCGCTGGCAGGCAAAGCGGCACCGACCGGGGCATCCGGCTCCCGTGCATCGGGCAATGTGGTGCCCGGCGCGGGACGAGCCGGGTCGGGTGCCACGGGCACTCCTTGGCGATGGGGCCGTACGGAACTACATCCTACCGGCGCTCACTGGCGCAACAGCGCGTCCACGTCATGCGGGGCCAATCGGGCGCGTCCGCCGAGGAAACCCAGCTCGAGCAGCACCGAGATTCCCGAGAGTGCGCCGCCGACTCGCCCGATCAGCTGCAGGGTCGCCTCGATGGTGCCTCCGGTGGCGAGTACGTCATCGACGACGAGCACCCGTGAGCCGGGAACGAAGGAGTCGGCGTGCATCTCCAGCGTCGCCTGGCCGTACTCAAGGTCGTAGGTCTGGGCCACGGTATCCCGCGGCAACTTGCCGACCTTGCGGACTAAGACGATGCCCGCACCGGTCAGGTATGAGATCGCACCCGCGAGCACAAACCCGCGCGCCTCGACGCCGGCGACCACGTCAAAGCTGCCGGCACCCTGGCGCTCGACCATGGCGTCGACCACGCTGTGCAACGCCGGCCCGTCGGCGAACAGGGGGGTGAGGTCCTTGAAGAGCACACCTGGCAACGGAAAGTCGGGAACGTCGCGGATATGCGCCGCGACCAGGGCCCCGATGTCGTCCGAGCTCACCGTCGCTTGCGCTTGCTCCCGCTGGGCCGGCCGCCCTTTTTACGTGCGCCTGGCCCGCCGGGCCGCGATCCCTGCCGAGGCGGTGGTCGCTTGGCCACCGTGGCGGGCGCGGCCGGTTGCCTGCTCTCCTCCTCGGGCGGCGGGTCGAGCACCGCGGTGGCGGTCGAGGCCTGCGCCGGCCGGCGCTTCGCTGCCGTCGCGCTGGTCCGGCCGGTCGGCCCGGCAGCACCCGTCGACGCGCCGGACCGCTTGACCAGCACCCGAGCGCGCAGGGCGGCGTAGGGAGGCTCACGCTCCTTGAGGTCGGCCAGGACCGGCGTGGCCAGGAACAGCGAGGAGTACGCGCCGGAGGCGAGCCCCACGAACAGCACGAGGGCCAGATCCTTGAGCGTGCCGACGCCGAGCAGGCCGGCACCGACGAAGAGCAGCCCGGCCACCGGGAGGAGGGCGATGAGAGAGGTGTTGATGGAGCGCATGAACGTCTGGTTGACCGCGAGGTTCGCCGCTTCGGAGTACGTCATCCGCGCGCCGCCCAAGAGGCCCTTGGTGTTCTCCGCCACCTTGTCGAACACGACGACGGTGTCATAGAGCGAGAACCCGAGGATGGTGAGGAAGCCCACCACGGTGGAGGGGGTCACCTCGAAACCGACGAGGGAATAGACGCCCGCGGCCAGGATCACGTCGTGGAGCAGGGCGACGATCGCCGCTATCGCCATCTTGGGTTCGAACCGGAAGCCGATGTAGACACACACCGCGACCAGAAAGGCCAGCAGTCCGGTGAGCGCCTTCTTCGTGACGTCGCCACCCCACGAAGAGCTGACAGCGTCCTCGCTGATGCTGCTGGCCGGGATCTGCAACTTGTCGGCGATGGCCTGCTTGACCGCCACCGCCTTGGCCGCGGTCAACTCCGGGGTCTTGACGAGCACCCGCTTGTTGGCGCCGGAGCCCACCGACTGTGCGCTGGCGACCTCGACCCCCTTGTCCGTAACGGCGGAGCGCACTGCGGGGACGGTCACGCTCGCCGTCGCCGGCACGAGGTAGGAGTTGCCGCCCTTGAACTCGATGCCGAAGTTGAAGCCGCGGATCACGAAGCTGCCGAGGCAGAGCAGCAGCACAATGGCCGACGCGAGGTACCAGCGCCGGCGGCTGCCGATCAGGTCGAAGTTGGTCTCACCGCGGTAGAGGCGGCCGGCGAGGCTCACGTCAGGACTCCTTCGGACTGGCGGTTGCGGTGGCACCCAGGCCGCGCCCCGACCCGGTCACGAGGGCCGGATCTCGGTGTCGGACGTTGCCCAAGCCGGTCATCCGCGGCGAGTCGAAGCCGCGGATTCCCGACAGCGATGAGACGAGCGGATGCGTGAACAGGAACACGATGACCAGGTCGAGAATTGTCGACAGCCCGAGCGTGAACGCGAATCCCCGCACGGCCCCGACGGTGAAGATGTAGAGGGCGGCGGCGGCCAGGAAGGACACCGCGTCGGCGGACAGGATGGTCCGCCGGGCCCGGACCCAGGCGCGCGGCACCGCCGAACGTACGCTGCGGCCGTCCTTCACCTCATCTTTGACACGTTCGAAGAACACGACGAAGGAGTCCGCGGTTATCCCGACGGCGACGATGAAGCCGGCGATGCCGGCGAGGGTCAGGGTGAACCCGATCTGCCTGCCGAGCAGGACCACGCACGCATAGGTCACCACTCCGGACAGCACGAGGCTGACGATGGTGACCAGCCCCAGTAGCCGGTAGTAGAGCAGCGAATAGACGACGACCAGGAGGAGGCCGATACCACCGGCCAGCATGCCGGCCTTGAGCTGATCCGTGCCGAGAGTCGGCGACACCGTCTGTGAGTTGCTGGTACTGAAGGTCAGTGGCAGCGCGCCGTACTTGAGTTGGTTGGCCAGCCCCTGGGCTTGTTTCTGGGTGAAGCTGCCCGTGATCTGGGCGTCTCCGGCGATGGTGCCGAGGATCTGCGGCGCCGACACGACCACGCCGTCGAGCACGATCGCCACCTGGTCGTTTGGCGAAGTCTTGCCGAACGCGTCTTTGGTCAGCTTGGTCCAGCGGCTCTGCCCCTTGCCGGTGAACGACAGGTTCACCTCCCACTCGGCTGGGCTGTTGGGATTGACCGCGTAGTTCGCACTGCCGACATCGGTCCCGAGGACCTTGGACACGTCGAGCAGGAACTTGGTCGTCCCGCTGCTGTCGCAGGCGACCTGTTTCTTCTTCGGGTCGTCCGTGCTGCCGGGCGGGCGCCTCTTGAGGACGTCACAGCCGATCCCGGGACTGGCATAGACGATGTCCGCGGGCTGGGTCAACGCGAACTTGATGGCGGCCTGGAGCGTGGCCTGGTCGCTCGGCGGGCTCGCCGACGCCGACGGCGAGAGTGAAGTGCTCGACTTGGCGGGGGTAGGTGTCGGCGTCGGTGCGACGATCGCTGAGGTCAGGGCACGCTTGCGGCTGGGGGTCGGCGAGGCCGGTGTTACGGCGGGTGCCTTGCTCGCCGAAGCACCCGGAGCCGGTGACGCGGAGGCGGATGGCGTGGGTTGCGGCGGCGCCGGCGTGCTCGGCCCCTCCTGAATCACCTGCCGGAACCTCAGTTGCGCCGTGCCGGCCACGCGGTCGCGGATGTCGTTGTCGTTCTTGCCGGGCAGTGAGATGACGATCTGGCTGTTGCCCTGGGTCACCACCTCGGCCTCGGCCACGCCAAGCCCGTTGACCCGCTGGTCGATGATGCTGCGCGCCTCATTGAGCTGGTCCCTGGGGGGAGCCTGTCCGTTCTTGGTCACTGCCTTGAGCGTGATCGTGGTGCCGCCCTGCAGATCCAGCCCCAATTTCGGCGTGCGGGTGGTGCCGGTGAAGAAGACCAGCGCGTACAAAATGGCGACGATGGCGGCCAGCGCGATGAAATACCGCCCGACGCGCAGCTGTCCCGGGGGTGCTGCCACGAGGTGATTCGCTCCTTGGTTACTGGTGCATGCGGTTCAGTATCGCCGACCGTCCCTATTCCTCGGCCGCCGCGTCGGGCTTTGAGGTCTCGTCGGGCGTCTCGTCGGGGGTGTCGTCGTCAGCGGCGGCGGGCGAGATGATCTTGGCGACGGCGGCTCGGGTGTAGCGGTTCTGCACACCCGGGGCCGTTTCCAGGGTGACCGTGTCGTCATCGAAGGAGACGACCGTGGCGAAGAGGCCGGCGGTGGTCATCACCTCGGCGCCGGGCACGAGGGTGGCCTGCGTCTGTTGCAGCGCCTTCGCCCGGTTGCGCTGCGGGCGGATGAGGATGAAGTAGGTGAACGCCGCGAGGCCCACCAGGAGGAGCAGCGGGGTGAGGCTGCTGCCCTTGCTCTTGGCGGGGGCTGCGAGGTTGAGCGCGTAGGCAGCCAGCAGCGGCGCGCTTCCGATGGTCACAGTGGGTTTCCGGCCTTTCCGGTGTCGGGGTCGGGATCACCAAACCCGCGGCAGTCTACGTGCGGTCGGTTGCAGGGAGCAACGAGCGGCTGAGTACGGCGGTTCCGCTCACAGCTCGTCGAACAACGCCTGAATCCCGGTCCCGGCTGAGGGTACCGCTAGGCCGAGGTGCCGCCAGGCGGCCGGCATGGCGACCCGGCCGCGCGGTGTCCGCGCCAGCAGCCCGGCCCGCACCAGAAAGGGCTCGGCGACCTCCTCGACCGTCTCGGACTCCTCCCCGACCGCCACCGCGAGGGTGGACACGCCCACTGGTCCGCCACCGAACCGGGACACCAGGGCCGTCAGAACCGCGCGATCGAGCCGGTCGAGCCCGAGCTGATCGACGTCATAAACCCGCAGGGCGGCCTGAGCCACCGCCCGGTCCACCACGCCGTCGGCCCGCACCTCGGCGAAGTCGCGCACCCGCCGCAGCAGCCTGTTGGCGATCCGCGGGGTGCCACGGGACCGGCCGGCGATCTCGGTAGCGCCGTCGGGCCGCAAAGGCACTGCGAGGATGCCGGCGCTGCGGTGCAGCACCCGCTCGATGTCCTCGGGGTCATAGAAGTCCATCTGGCCGACGAAGCCGAACCGATCGCGCAGCGGGCCGGTGAGCAGCCCGGAACGGGTCGTCGCCCCGACCAGGGTGAACGGCTCCACCTGCAGCGGGATGGCGGTGGCACCGGGGCCCTTGCCGACGATCACGTCGACCCGGAAGTCCTCCATCGCGACGTACAGGAGCTCCTCGGCCGCTCGGGCGATCCGGTGAATCTCGTCGATGAAGAGCACGTCGCCCGCGGCCAGGTTGGTCAGGATCGCGGCCAGGTCGCCGGCCCGCTCGATGGCCGGGCCGCTGGTCACCCGGAGGCTCGCACCCAGCTCCGCTGCGATGATCATCGCCAGGCTGGTCTTGCCCAGGCCGGGTGGCCCGGACAGCAGCACATGGTCGGGCGGCTTGCCCCGGCGCAGAGCGCTGTGCAGCACCAGCTCCAGCTGCTCGCGCACGCGCGGCTGCCCGACGAACTCGGCCAGGGTGCGCGGGCGCAGCGTGGCCTCCACCTCGCGCTCGGCGGGCTCGGCCAAGGCGGACACCACCGCGTCGGGCTCGCCGGTCACGGCCGACCCAGAGCCCGGATGGCGGTCTTGAGCAGGACCGCGACGTCGACCCCCTGCGCGGCATCCGCGGCGACCGCGCCCACCCCCTCCTCCGCCTCACGGGTCGACCAGCCGAGTCCGATCAGCGCCCGCCGGACCTGGTCGCGCCAGGGCGCGTCACCGGCGCCGGCGGTCGCTGCGAAAGGCTCGCCGGAATCGACCGAGCCGATCCGGTCGCGCAGCTCGAGCACAAGTCGCTCCGCGCCCTTCCTCCCGATGCCGGGCACCCGGATCAGCGTCGCGAGGTCCTCGGTGGCGACCGCCCGGCGCACCTCGACCGGGCTGAGCACCGCCAGCACCGCCAGTGCCAGGCGCGGCCCGACTCCGGAGGCGGTCTGCAGCAGCTCGAACAGCGCGCGCTCCTCGTCGTCGACGAAGCCGTAGACAGTGAGGGAGTCCTCGCGTACGACCAGGCTGGTCGCCAAGCGGGCGGCCGCACCGACGCGCAGCCGGGCTAGGGTGCCCGGTGCGCACTGCACGAAGATGCCGATCCCGCCGACCTCGACGACCACGCCGTCGGGGGCCAGGGAGGCCACCCGGCCGCTCACACTGGCGATCACCTCGGCGCCGCTGAGAATGTCATCGCGGCACCGCCGCCGAGACCGCGCTGGCCAGTCGCACCTGCATCGGGCCACGCCAGAGTTGGCAGATCGCCAAGGCCAGGGCGTCAGCCGCGTCGGCCGGCCGCGGGGCCGCGCTCAGCCGGAGTAGTCGGGTCACCATCACCGTCACCTGGGCCTTGTCGGCGCGACCCGACCCGGTCACCGCCGCCTTGACCTCGCTGGGTGTGTGCACCGCCACCGGGATGCCGGCCCTCGCGGCGGCCGTGATCGCGACAGCGCCGGCCTGCGCCGTGCCCATGACGGTGCGCACGTTGTGCTGGCTGAACACCCGCTCGACGGCCACAACGTCCGGCCGGAAGGTCGCGAAAGCCCGCTCGAACGCGTTGGCCAGCAGAAGCAAGCGGGCACCGATGTCGGCCTGCGGCGGGGTCCGCAGCACCTCGAAGTGGACCAGGGTCACGGTGCCGCCGGGGCGCCCGTCGACCACACCGAGACCACATCGGGTCAGGCCTGGGTCGACGCCCAACACGCGCACCGCGTCACCTCCGTTCCGAACAGATGTTCGGAACATTATCGGCTGATCGACCCGGCGGCGCCGACCGACACGCGGTGTGAGTTGGTCACCCCGTCGTCGGCCTGTCGTAACCGACATGACGCATCGGGTAGGGCAAAATGGTGCGAGGCCCCTCCATGTATGAGATGGAGGGGCCTCGCGTGGTCCGGCATCGACGAGCCAGCCGATTGCTCAGCGGCTCAACGCTGCAGACCCCGTCACCAGTCTCGAAGACCCGCTCGAAGGACGGTCACCCGGCCCTCTCACGTTCCGAAATCTCTTCCGGCACGGTCTCCGTTTTTCCGGCGACAAATGCAATTACTAGTGCTTGATCAGGTGTCGCACAAGGGGCTGCGGAAATTAGCTGACAACTTTTTTTCCGTGCACAAGATATCCACAGCCGTCGCCCACTTATCCCCCGGAATACGGTGGTGATCCACCGCTCTGTCCACCGCTGCATCCACAACCTGCTGCATCTCCAACATGCGGGGTCAGCGCGGCGGCTTGCCCTGACGAAGCAGTTCGAGCGCCTTGACGACCCTGCGGTCGCGGGTCTCGTCCTGCTTCGCGGCGGCGATCCACTCGGCGTACTCACGCCGGTGCGTGTAAGACATGGCGTCGTAGGCCGTCTTCGCAATCGGATCGCGCTCGAGCGCGACCGCCAGAGCCGGCGGCGGCTCCACCTTGCGCTCGGCGGTGTCCCTGCTGATCTCGATCTCCACCTCATCGCCCGGTGCGACGCCCGCCGCCTGCTGCACCTCCTTGCGGAACGCGATGCCGGTGAAATCGCCCATCCGGAACGACGTCGTACGAAACGGCGCACCGTTGAGGGTGCCGGCGATGGGGATGCGCACGCCGCCACCGAGCTCTTCGCGCTGCTCGTAGGACAACGGGACCTGGGCGTTGGCGCCGAGAGTGACCCGCAGCTGCACCGTCAGGCCTCGACCGCTTCGAGCACGCGGTCGGAGATGTCGAAGTTCGCCCAGACGTTCTGCACGTCGTCGCAGTCGTCCAGTGCGTCGACCAGTCGCAGCACCTTGCGGGCATTGTCCTCCTCGAGAGGGACGCTGACCGACGGCAGCCACGCCACGTCGGCAGACTCCACCACCATGCCGGCGGCGACCACGGCGTCGCGGACCGCACCAAGGTCGCCCGGCTCGCTGATGATCTCAACGAAGTCCCCCAGGTCGCCGACCTCATCGACATGGAGTTGCGCCTCGTCGTCGAGAACCGCATCCAGGACGTCGGTCTCGGTCAAGTCCGCCGTCTTGGCGACCAGCACCACGCCCTTGCGGGCGAAGAGGTAGGCGACCGAGCCGGGGTCGGCCATGCTGCCGCCGTTGCGGGTCACGGCGGTGCGTACGTCGGAAGCGGCCCGGTTGCGGTTGTCGGTCAGGCACTCGATGAACAGGGCCACCCCGCCCGGCCCGTAACCCTCGTAGGTGATGCTCTCCCAGTTGGCACCGCCGGCCAACTCGCCGGAGCCGCGCTTGACCGCGCGGTCGATGTTGTCGTTGGGCACCGACTGCGACTTCGCCTTGGCGATCGCATCGGACAGGGTGGGGTTGCCGGCCGGATCTCCGCCGCCGGTGCGGGCCGCGACCTCGATATTCTTGATCAGCTTGGCGAACAGCTTGCCACGCCGCGCGTCGACCACGGCCTTCTTGTGCTTGGTGGTCGCCCACTTGGAGTGACCGCTCATGAACGCTCCCTCACCATTCCCACGAACATCCGGTGCACCCTGCTGTCGCCGGTCAACTCCGGGTGGAAGCTCGTCGCGAGCAGGTGCCCCTGCCGCACCGCCACGATCCTACCGGCGGCCGGGCCGCCCTTCAGGGTGGCGAGCACGTCCACGCGGGGGCCGACGGATTCCACCCACGGTGCCCTAATGAACACGGCATGAAGTGATTCGGCCCCGAGCCCGGCCACCTGCAGATCGTCCTCGAAGGACTCGACCTGCCGCCCGAACGCGTTGCGCCGGACCGTCATGTCGATCCCGCCGAGCGTCTGCTGACCGGCCGATCCATCGAGCAGCCGGTCGGCGAGCAAGATCATGCCGGCGCAGGCACCGTAGGCCGGCAGCCCCGCCGCGAGGGCGTCGCGCAGCGGTTGGAGCACCTCGAAGGCCGCCGCGAGCTTGCCGATGGTTGTGGACTCCCCACCCGGCAGGACTATGCCGTCCAGCCCGACGAGTTCTGCCGGCCGGCGGACCGGTAGCGGCCGCGCCCCGGCTTCGGTGAGCGCGAACATGTGCTCACGGACATCGCCCTGCAGGGCCAGGACGCCCACCACCGGCGCACTGCTGGTCACCGTCGGCCGGTCAGGGTCGGCCAGATCGGTGCAGCCGAGATCACCAGCCGCGGCCGGCGTAGCGTTGCTCGGCCGGCAGCGTCTCCAGATTGATCCCGACCATCGCCTCACCCAGGCCGCGCGACACCTTGGCGACGACGTCCGGGTCGTCGTAGAACGTGATGGCCTTGACGATGGCCTCGGCGCGCTCGGCCGGGTCACCTGACTTGAATATGCCGGACCCGACGAACAGCCCCTCGGCTCCTAGTTGCATCATCATGGCCGCGTCCGCCGGTGTGGCGATGCCGCCCGCGGTGAACAGGACAACCGGCAGCGAGCCGGTCTCGGCGACCTCCCGGACCAGGTCATAGGGCGCCTGCAGGTCCTTCGCGGCCGCGTACAACTCCTCGTCCTCGAGGGTGGCGAGCCGGCGGATCTCGGATCGGATCGCGCGCATGTGTCGGGTGGCCTCGACCACGTTGCCGGTGCCGGCCTCACCCTTGGACCGGATCATCGCGGCGCCCTCACCGATCCGCCGCAGGGCCTCCCCCAGGCTGGTCGCGCCGCACACGAAGGGCACGGTGAACGCCCACTTGTCGATGTGGTGCGCCTCGTCGGCCGGGGTGAGCACCTCGGACTCGTCGATGTAGTCCACGCCGAGGGACTGCAGCACCTGCGCCTCTGCGAAGTGCCCGATGCGGGCCTTGGCCATCACCGGGATCGACACCGCGGCGATGATTCCCTCGACCATGTCCGGATCGCTCATCCGGGCCACGCCACCCTGCACGCGGATGTCGGCGGGCACCCGCTCGAGCGCCATCACGGCCACGGCGCCGGCGTCCTCGGCGATTTTGGCTTGCGCCGGCGTGACGACGTCCATGATGACGCCGCCTTTGAGCATCTCGGCCATGCCGCGCTTGACGCGGGCCGTGCCCACAATTCCCGGCTGGGGCGCCGAATCGGTTTCGGACACGGTGTTGCCTCTCAATGCCTGGATGTTCGTGTCTTGCGACCCTGGTGGGCCCACCTCATCGTAATCCGTCGCTGGTGTGCATCCCCCGCGCCGCCAGACCGCTGTCATCGATCTCGAAGTACGCGGGCATCGGGCGGTGGCCGGCGAGCTGGAGCAGCCGCACGGCAGGCTTGAACCGCACCGCCCGCGTGTCACGCACCGCGTCGTTGTAGAACTGCCGGGCCAGGCCGACTCGGGCCGCCGCCAGGGACAGCTCGGCGAGCTCGGTGGCGCCGGGATCGAGGCCGATCGTGCGCAGCAGCCGGGACAGATCATTCTCCGCCGCTTCTCGACCCGCCTGGTCAGCCGCCCGGGCGGCC
>JBBPZR010000050.1:0-19249 GCA_038276285.1 Mycobacteriales bacterium
ATAGACGTCGGTGACCGCCACGGGTGGGCGCCTGCCCTGCTCACCGTCGCCGAAAACGGCGGTCCCGGTCTCCGGGTCGACCTCGTAGGTGCTCTCGTCTCCGTCTCCGATGCGCGGGCAGACGACGAAGGCCTGGTGCCCTCGCTCGACGTGCTCGCGAACCCGTTGCCAGACCTTGTCGAGCCAGGACGGGTGCTCTGCGCTCGGCACGACGTGCGACTCGATGGCCACCCGGCCGGACGGCAGTTCGCGCAACAACGACACCTCGAGGTCGCCGTACACGGTCATCGCGACCGTCCGCGGGATCGGCGTCGCGGTCATGACGAGCACGTGCGGCGGATCGGCCCCCTTGGCCCGCAGGGCATCGCGCTGCTCGACCCCGAACCGGTGCTGCTCGTCGATGACGACGAGCCCCAGATCGCGGAACTGCACCGTCTCCTGCAAGAGTGCGTGGGTGCCGACCACGATGCCCGCCTCGCCCGATGCGACTTCCGCGAGCGCTGCGCGACGGGTGGTCGCTGACTGAGAGCCGGTGAGGAGAGCCACCCGCGTGGCGGACTCTGCCGACTCGAGCTCGCCGGCGTGGGCCAGCGGGCCGAGCAGCTCGCGCAGTGACCGCCCGTGCTGGGCGGCGAGCACCTCTGTCGGTGCCAACAAAGCCGCCTGGCCGCCCGAGTCGACCACCTGGAGCATGGCGCGAAGGGCCACCACGGTCTTGCCGGAGCCCACCTCCCCCTGCAGCAGGCGGTGCATCGGATGCCGTCCGGCGAGTTCTTCCTGCAGCAGGGCGCCGATGTCCTCCTGCTGGCCAGTGAGCGCGAAGGGTAGCCGCGCTTCGAACGACTCGAGGAGGCCGCCCGGGCGTGCTGGCCGTGGAGTCGCCGGATTCTCGGCCGCAGCCCGGCGGCGCTGCGCCAGGGTGACCTGCAGCGCCATCGCCTCGTCCCACTTCAGTCGGCGCCGCGCGGCCTCGGCGTCGGCGAGCGAATCGGGAAAGTGGACGTCGTGTAGCGCCGTCGACCGGTCGACGAGGTGATGCCGGGCGCGCAGCGCGGGCGGCAGCGGGTCCGCGAGAGACCCAACGTGAGGCAGCACGAGGCGCACCGACCGGCGCACCGTCTTGGTGCGTGCCTTGGCGCTGCTCGGATAAATCGGCACAAGCTGTCCCGCAAAGTCCTTAGCGAGAGCGCTCCCGTCCTCATCGTCCTCGAGTGGTTCGAATTCGGGGTTGGTCAGCTTGATCCGACGGTTGAACACGTCGACATTGCCGTCAAAAGACGCCCGCACCCCCTTGTGCAGTTTCTTCGTCAACCAAGGCTGGTTGAAGAACGTAAGGGTGAGTTCGCGACGCCCGTCCGAGACAACCACGTCAGTCATGGAGCGTCGTCTGTCGAGCTTCCGCACCCGGACCGACTGCACTTCGGCGACGATCGTCGCCTGTTCGCCGACCTGAAGCGCGGCGAGGTCGGTGAGCTCGCCTCGTCGCTGGTAACGCCTCGGGTAGTGCTGAACGAGGTCGCCCAAGGTCCGAAGACCCAACCCGGCTTCCAGGGCGGTGGCCGTTTTGCCACCGAGCAGGGAGCGCAGCGGGGAGACGAGGTCCGGCATCACTCGACGCCGATCAGCACTGGGTAGAGCGGCTGGCCTCCGTCGTAGACGACCGACTCCAGGTCCGGCCAGTTGGCCAGCAGGTGCGCCGACATCTTCTCGCCCAGATCCTCGTCCGCATCGGCGCCCACCACGACGGTCACCAGCTCACCGCCACCGGTGAGCAACCGGTCGAGCAGCTCGGTCGCCACCGCGCTGAGATCGCCGCCGATGACCACGACGTGCCCCTCCACCATGCCGAGCACGTCACCGGTCATGCACGGCCCGGCAGCGGTCAGAGCATCTCGGAACGCGACGGTCACCTCGGACCAGCGGGTGGCACCGGCCGCCTTGGCCATCGCGATCACATCGTCGGCGAACCGCACGTCCGCATCACGCACCGCCATCGCCGCCAGCCCCTGCACCGGCGAGCGGGTCGGCACCACCGCGATCGCGCGCCCGTCGGCCCGGCCCTCCTCGGCAGCGGCGGTTGCCACCGCGTGGATGTTGCCGTCGTTGGGCAGCAGGACGACCTGGTCGCTGCGGGTACGCCGGATCGCACCGAGCAGGTCGGCGGTCGAGGGCGCCCGGCCGGGGCCACCCCGCACCACAACCGCGCCTTCGCTGGAGAACACCTTGGCCAGCCCATCGCCGTCGGCGACCGCAACGACGGCCCGGCCGCTCAGGGGCTGGCGCCCTGCGGCGGCGGCATGCTGTGCTTGCTGGTCGGCAAAGCGGGTGACGGTGATCCGATAGGGCCGGCCGGCGCGCACACCGGCCTCGATCGCGGCACCGACATCGTCGACGTGGACGTGGACGTTCCACAGCCCGTCGCCGGAGCCTGCGACCAGCAGAGAGTCACCCAGGGGAGCGAGCTCCAACCGGAGCACGTCGGCGGCCTGGTCCTCGGCTTCCAGCAGGTACTGCACCTCGTAGGAGTAGTCGGAGTCGGCGCCGTCGTGTCCACCGATCATCGCCCTCACCGACGTCGAGGCGAGGGGCGGCACCACCGCGTCGGGATGCTCCCCGGTGATCACCGCGGCGAGCGCGTCGAGCAGGACCACCAGGCCACGACCGCCCGCATCCACGACCCCGGCGCGCGCCAGCGCGGGCAGCTGCTCGGGCGTGCGAGCGAGGGCCGCCGCGGCGCCTGAAGCGGCGGCCTTGATCACCGCGACGAGGTCGTCGCCCGCCGCCCCGGCGCTATCCGCGGCCGCGCGGGCGACGGACAGGATGGTGCCCTCGACCGGCTCGGCGACCGACGCGTAGGCCAGCTCGCAGGCCCGTGCCAGCGCAGCGGCCAACTCGCGACCGCCCGCGGTGGGGCCGGCAGAGAGCGCGTCAGCGGCGCCGCGCAGCAACTGGCTCACGATGACGCCGGAGTTGCCGCGCGCGCCGAGCAGGGCCCCGCGTGCCATGCAGCGCAGCACGGGTCCAACACCCTCCGCCGTCCCGTCCGCACCGAGCGCCTCGGCCGCCGCGCGCAGCGTGCAGAGGAGGTTGGTGCCGGTGTCGCCGTCGGGGACCGGGTAGACATTGAGGTCGTCGATCTCCCGCTGGGCGGCGGTGAGCGCCACGACAGCCGCCGCACACCAGGTGCGTACCGCCGCCGCATCGAGGGTGCCCCTCACGCGCACCTCACCTCCCGCGACCCGACGCGGCGAGCGTAGTCGGCGGCAGTGACGTACCAGGGCGGTTTGGCGCCCGGCGACCCCGCTCAGCTACGCTGTGCCGGTTGCCCGGTGTCCGGGCCGGTATCTTCCGCAGCAATTTCCCAGGAGCGTTTCCGTGGCCAGCGTGTGCGACATCTGTGGCAAGTCACCCGGCTTCGGCATGGCCGTCTCGCACTCTCACCGCCGGACCAACCGCCGCTGGAACCCCAACATCCAGACGGTCCGGGCCATGGTCGGCAACGGCACCCGCAAGCGGCTCAACGTCTGCACCTCCTGCCTGAAGGCCGGCAAGGTCACGCGCTAGGCTCAGTCCCGCTCGCGCGGGGTCAGCACGCAGAACTCGTTGCTCTCGGGATCGGCGAGCACGACCGCCGGGCCGGGCGGCAAGCCGCGTCAGGCCGACTCGACGCTGAGGGTCTTGCCCAGGTGCCGCGCGCCGGCCTCGCCGCGATAGACGCCGAACGCGGGCTCCGGCAGGACCGTTGGCGGCGTAGAGGCTCAGCGCCTCCGGCTGCTTCGTACCCGATTCAAGGATCACCCGTCGGCGCCCCCTCCTGCAGCGCGGCGACCAATTCAGCGGCCGCAGCTGAGTCGTAGGGCACCTCGCGGATCTCGGGCTCCAAGTCGAGCTCCCTAGGCGAAATGGTCGTGGCCGCCGGTGTGGGACCGGCCGTCCACCGTCACCCCGTCGCCCGAAGTCACAGTGCCGATGACGGTCCAGCCCGTCGGCACGGCGTCGCCGAACGTCGCCGCCAGCGCGTGGTCGTCGCCGCCGGCCAGGATCCAGTCGTACGGGTCAACGCCGAGCGCGGCACCGACGTCGGAGAGACGCTCCGGCACCTCGAAGGCCGAGCGCCGTACGTCGATCGCCACGCCGCTGGCCGCGGCGAGATGACCGAGGTCCTGCACCAGCCCGTCGCTGACGTCGATCATCGCCGTCGCGCCGGCTTCGGCGGCCCGCGGGCCCTCGGCATAGGGAGGCTCCGGTCGACGATGCGCCGCGACCACGGCAGCGGGTGACCGGAAGCCGCGGCCCAGCACGGCCAGCCCGGCCGCCGCCCAGCCGACCCGGCCAATCAGCGCCACCGCGTCTCCCGGCCGGGCGCCACCCCGGGTGACCGGATCGCGACCCCGCAGGTCCCCCAGCGCGGTCACCGCGATAGTGAGCCGGTCGGTCCGGACCAGGTCGCCACCGACCACCGCGGCGCCTACGAGCGCCGCCTCGTCTCGCAGGCCGTCGGCCAGCTCATCGACCCACGCCAGCGCGGTCTCGGGCGGGCAACCGAGCCCCACCAGCAGCGCGGTCCCTACCGCTCCCATGGCGGCGACGTCGGCCAGGTTCTGCGCTGCCGCCTTGCGCCCGATGTCGTAGCCGCCAGACCAGTCCTTCCGGAAGTGCCCGCCCTCGACCAGCAGGTCGGTGGTGGCGACCACCCGGCCATCCGGCGCTTGGACGACGGCCGCGTCGTCGCCAGGCCCCAGCAGTGCGGAGTCGGCCGCGCCCAGCCGCGCGATGATCCGGGCGATCAGGCCGAATTCGCCGGTCTGACCCACCGTCATGGCTGCCTCCTACGATAAGTTCGGGCTTCCGGTCCGGCCCCGACGACGAAAGGACTTCGCCGTGGTCCAGGCGTACATCCTCATCCAGACTGAGGTCGGCAAGGCACGCGACGTCGCTGAGACGATCAAGGACATCAAGGGCGTCGAACAGGTGGAAGCCGTCACCGGACCCTACGACGTCATCGTGCTGACGCAGGCCCGTAGCGTCGACGAGCTCGGGAAGCTGGTCGTGAGCAAGGTGCAGGCCGTGCCCGGGATCACCCGCACGCTGACCTGCTCGGTCGTCCACCTCTGAGTTCCTCGCACCGGCGCAGGGCGACCCTGCTCGCCACCGCCGCTGCCGTTCCGATCGCCATCGCGGTCGCGGTGGCCCTCAACGTCGCCGGCCGTCCCGACCCGGTACGCATACCCAGCGGCGGAGCGCCCGACGAGGGCCGCCCGGAGTGCGCGTCCCTGATCGCCGCCCTGCCCGATCGGCTCGGCCCTCTCACCAGGCGCAGGGTCGAGGGCGATATTCGCGGTGGGGCCGCGTGGGGCAGCCCGGCGGTGGTGCTGCGCTGCGGGGTGCCCGCGCCGCCCCGCCCGATCGGAGCGCTCTTCACGGCCGACGGTGTCGACTGGACACCGCGGGAGGATCCGGACGGGGTCACCTGGACGACGGTGGGCCGGCCGGTCAGCGTGCAGGTGCGCTTCCCCGCAAGGTACGACTCCCAGGGACCGCTTCTGGCCACGCTCTCTCCGGCCCTGCGCGGCAGGCGCCGGTGAGCGCCGTTCCCGCTCGATGCCGATATCAAGTCTGATATACGCGTCGACCCCGAGGCGTCGCGGCGTCCGCCGCTCACCCGGAATGCGTGGGGGAGCGGCTAGCGCAGGCCGGTGCCGCGCGCCAGCGCGACGGTGATCAGCCGCTCGACGAGAGCGGGATAGTCCACACCGCTGGCCGCCCACATCCGGGGGAACATCGAGATCGGCGTGAACCCCGGCATGGTGTTGACCTCGTTGATCACCAGCCGGTCATGGTCGGTGACGAAGAAGTCGACCCGGGCCAGCCCGGCACAATCGAGCGCGCTGAAGGCCCGCACGGCATGTTCCCGGAGCTGGGCGGTCGCCTCACCGGAGAGCTGCGCCGGCACGTCGAACTCGCAGGCATCGTCGAGATACTTCGCCTCGAAGTCGTACCAGTCGTGTCGGCCGGTCAGGCGGATCTCGGCCGGCACGCTGGCCTCGGGCGGACCGCCGTCGAGGCCTTCGAGCACACCGCACTCGACCTCTCGGCCGACGACCGCGCGCTCCACGATCACCTTCGGGTCGATGGCCCGGGCCACCTCCAGCGCCATGGCGAGGTCGGCCCAGCGCGCGACCTTGCTTATCCCGATGCTCGACCCCGCGCGGGCCGGCTTGACGAAGACCGGCAGCCCCAGCCGTTCGCGCTGCGCCGGATCGAGCGTCACCTCGTCCGGCCGCAGCACGGCGTACTCCCCCACCGGCAGGCCCTCGGCCGCGAGCAGCTTCTTGGCGAACTCCTTGTCCATTGCCACCGCGCTGCCCAAGACACCCGAGCCGACGTAGGCCGTGCCCGCCATCTCCAGCAGGCCCTGGATGGTGCCGTCCTCGCCGTACGCACCGTGCAACACCGGAAACACGACGTCGAACTCACCGAGCGCGCGGGCGCCCTCGCCGGGTTCCACGGCGACCAGCCCGCCGCCGGTGGGGTCACCCGGCAGCACCACCGCCGCGCCCTTGGCCACCTCGGGCAGCTCCCGGCCGTGGATTTCCAGCGCCCTCGGGTCGTCGCTGGCGAGCACCCAGCGTCCCTCGCGGGTGATGCCGATCGGCACGACGTGGTAGCGGTCCCGGTCTAGTGCACGGAGCACGCTGCCGGCGCTGACGCAGGAGATGGAATGCTCATTGCTGCGACCGCCGAAGACGACGGCGACCCGGATCTTCCGGCGCGAATCGGCCACAGCGGCGAGCGTACTCAGTCGGACGTCTCCAGGGCCTGCGTGATGTCGGCGATGAGATCGTCAGCGTCCTCGAGCCCGATGGAAATGCGGACGCACCCGGGAGCCAGGCCGGCCGCCGCCAGAGCCTCATCGTCGAGTTGCCGGTGCGTCGTCGAGGGCACGTGACTCACTACGGTGTGCGTACCCGCCAGCGAGGTTGCGTTCTGGGCCAGCCGGAGCCGGTCGCAGAAGGCCATGCCGGCGGCCCGCCCGCCGCGGACGTCGACCGTGACGATGCCGCCGTAACGGCCGTCATCGAACAGCTTGGTCGCCAGCGCGTGATCGCGATGCGAGGAAAGGCCGGGGTGGTGCACCCGGTCGAGCGCCGGATGCCTCTCCAGCGCGGTCGCGACGGTCACTGCGGACTGGTTGGCCCGGGCCACCCGCAGCGGCAGCGTCACCAGCCCGCGATGCATGAGAAACGCCTCGTCCGGCGACAGGCAGCCCCCCAACTCGCTGCGCATGGCGCGTACCTGACTGATCAGTGAGGGCTCCCCGACCGCCACCCCGCCGGTGGCATCGCTGTGCCCACCGAGGTACTTCGTCGCCGAGTGCACCACCACGTCCACACCGTGCTCGAGCGGCCGGCACACCACCGGAGAGGCGAAGGTCGAATCGACGCACAGCAGGGCGCCCGCGTCATGCGCGGCCGCGGCCAGCGACGGCAGATCGGCGACTGTCAGCGTCGGATTGGCCATCGTCTCCGCCCAGAGCACCCGTGTCCGCGGGCGCAGCGCGGCGCGCACCTCATCGACGTCGGCCACGTCGACGAACGTCGTCGTGACGCCGTAGCGAGGCAGTACGTGAAGGAGCAGTGAATAGGTGCCGCCGTAGAGTTCTCGAGAGGCGACGACGTGAGCGCCGGCCTCGAGGAATGTCAGCAGCACGGTCGAGATCGCCGCCATCCCCGATGCGAACGCCTGCCCGACCACCTCGCCGTCCACCGCGTGCCCTTCGAGTGCGGCGACCCCGGCGGCGAACGCATCGACGGTCGGGTTGTCGATCCGCGAGTAGACGTAGCCAGGCGCCCGGTTGCCGAGCACGTCGGCGTACTCCTGAGCCGTGTCGAAGCCGAAAACGGCACTGCGGTAGACCGGCAGGCCGAAGGGCCGCTGTTCGGGGACGGGATGCGGCGGCGTGTGTACCGCCCGGGTGTGCTCGCCGTACTCGCTCATTCCGGTTTCGTCTCCCGTCCCATCAGTGTCTTCAGTGCCACGGAGGGTGCCAGGCCGTCGTGGCAGACCCGCACAACCTGCTCGGTGATCGGCATGTCAACGTCGTTGCGGCGGGCGAGGTCGAGGATGGAGCGACACGACTTCACGCCCTCGGCCGTCTGCCGGGTGGCGGCCTGCGCCTGATCGACGGTCTCCCCCAGGCCGAGCCGCTCACCGAAACCGCGGTTACGCGACAGCGGCGAGGTGCAGGTGGCGACCAGGTCACCGAGACCGGCCAGCCCGGCGAACGTCATCGGATCGGCGCCCAATGCCGCGCCCAGCCGGGCGGTCTCCGCCAGGCCACGGGTGATCAGCGACGCCTTGGTGTTGTCGCCGAATCCCATGCCCTCGGCCATGCCACACGCCAGCGCGATGACGTTCTTCACCGCACCACCGAGCTCGCAGCCGACGACGTCGGTGTTGGTGTACGGGCGGAAGTACGGCGTTGTGCAGGCCGCCTGCAGTGCCGCCGCCCGCCCCTCGACGAGGCAGGCGACGACAGATGCCGCCGGCTGCTCCAAGGCGATCTCGCGGGCGAGGTTTGGGCCGGTCACCACCGCGACCCGTCCCTCGTCGACCTCGGCGACCTGCCGGATCACCTCGCTCATCCGCTGCGAGGTGCCCAGCTCCACGCCCTTCATCAGGCTGACCAGCGTCGCGTCCGGAGGGATCGCGTCGCGCCAGCCGCTGAGGTTGTCCCGCAGGGTCTGCGACGGCACGGCAAGTACGACGAAGTCGGCGCCGGCGAGGGCCCGCTCCGCGTCGGCGGTGGCCCGCAGCCGGGCGGGCAGCACGATGTCGTCGAGATAGTCAGGGTTGTGGCGGGTCGCCTCGATCGCCTCGGCAACCCGCGCCCGCCTGGCCCACAGCATGACGTCGCTGCCGGCGTCGGCCAGCACCTTGCCGTAGGCCGTCCCCCATGAGCCGGCACCGAGCACGGCTACCCGGGTCACGAGGCGGCCTCCTGGGTGCTCCGAGGTTCCGGGGCCGCGCAGACCTCGTCCGGCGGGGTCTCACCTCGGATCTCGGCCAGCTGATCGCGGATGCGCGCCATGATCGCCTCGGTGGCCTCCCGCAGCAGCGCATTCGTGATCGGCTTGCCCGCCCAGGGCGAGAGGTCGACCGGGGGCCCGGCGACGATTTCCACCGGCGTACGAGGCCGCAGGCGCAGCGTCTTGCTCCGCCCGTCGAAGATCCGCTGGGCCCCCCACTGCGCCACGGGGATGACCGGCGCACCCGTCTCCAGGGCCAACCGGGCGGCGCCGGTCTTGGCCACCATCGGCCACAGACCGGGATCCTTGGTGACCGTGCCCTCGGGATAGATGATGACCGCCTCCCCGCGGCCCAGCGCCTTCTTGGCCTCACGCAGTGAGCTGGAGGCGCCGGCCGTGCCCCGGTAGACGGGGATCTGGCCGGCACCACCGACAACGCGGCCGACCAGCGGCATCCGGAACAGCGACTCCTTGGCCAGGAACCTCGGCACCCGGGGCAGGTCATAGACGAAATGCGCCGTGATGGGCGGGTCGGCGTAGGAGATGTGGTTGAACGTGATGATGACGCCGCCGGTGGCCGGCACGTGGTCGCGGCCACGCCACTCGTGCGCGGTGAAGACCGTGAGCAGCGGTTTGAGGATGCACACGGCGAGCCGCAGCCAGAAGCCCAGCTTGCCTCTGCGCACGCGGACCTCCTCGCTGACGAGCCGGAAGACCCGGCCACCCATCCTCGCCGGTGGGCTGGTCACTGTCCACGATGCCCCCGTGATAAGGCCTCCTGTGAGGATGGACCCGTGTGCGCCTGGTCGGTGGTGGTACCCGTGAAGCGGCTGGCGGTGGCCAAGACCCGGCTGCGCCCCGCCCTGCCCGGCGTCGAACACGACCGGCTGGTCCTGGCCATGTGCCGCGACACGGTGACCGCCGCATTGCGCTGTTCCGCTGTCGGCCGGGTGGTCGCCGTCACCGACGATCCGCTGGCCGGACCGGCACTGCTCGCCGCGGGCGCTCACGTCATCGCGGACGAACCCGGCGCGGGCCTGAATCCCGCACTGGAGCACGGCGCGGCCGCCGCGACTCGGTTGGCTCCCGCGGATCCGGTGGCCGTCATCTCGGCGGATCTGCCGGCCTTGCGCCCAGCCGACCTCGCCGCCGCGCTGACGGCGGCCACCGGTCATCGCCGGGCCTTCGTCCGCGATGTCGGTGGCACCGGCACGACGCTGCTTGCCGCGTTGGCCGGGGAGCCACTCGGCGCGGCCTACGGCCCGGATTCCGGCCGTGCCCACGCGGCCTCGGGTGCCGTCGAGCTCGAGGGCGAGTGGCCCTCCCTGCGCCGCGACGTGGACACCGCAGCCGACCTGGCCGCGGCCGCGGAGCTGGGGCTGGGCCCGCACACGACAGCGGTGCTCGGTAACGTCGCACGTATGCAGGCCACCGTACGGTCCTACGACCCGCAGACCCGGTCGGGCAGCGTACTGCTGGACAACGGCACGCCGGTCGAGTTCGGACCAGCGGCTTTCGACGCCGGCGGCCTGAGATTGCTCCGTATCGGGCAGCGCGTACGGCTGGACCGAGCCCCCGAAGGGACCGTCACGCGGATCACCCTGTCGACCCTGCCGTGAACTGACCGGCTGCCACAACGGCCCCCGAGCGGTCATTATGGACGGATGACCGACAGCCGACCGGCCCTGCCCGAGGGCCGCTTCCTAAACCGGGAGCTGTCGTGGCTGGACTTCAACGCCAGGGTTCTCGCGCTCGCCGAGGACGAGCACACCCCGCTGCTGGAGCGCGCCAAGTTCCTGGCCATCTTCGCGAGCAACCTCGACGAGTTCTTCATGGTGCGCGTGGCCGGCCTCAAGCGGCGGCAGCAGACGGGCCTGTCGATCCGGTCGGCGGACGGGCTCTCGCCACGCGAGCAACTCGCCCTGATCGCCGCCAGGTCGGCGGAGTTGGTCACCCGGCACGCGGCCTGCTTCCGTGACGACGTCGAGCCGGCGCTGGAAAAGGAGAGCATCCGGATCGTCCACTGGGACGAGGTGACCACCGAGCACCGCGAGCAACTGCACGGCTACTTCCGCCAGCAGATCTTCCCCATCCTCACTCCGCTGGCCGTCGACCCGGCCCACCCCTTCCCCTACATCAGCGGGCTGTCCCTCAATCTGGCCGCGGTCGTCCGCGACCCGTCGTCGGGGCAGGTGCGCTTCGCCCGGGTCAAGGTGCCGAACAACCTGCCCCGATTCATCGCGGTCGGCGAGCCCGACGACGCCACGTTCATGCCGGTCGAGGACCTGATCGATGCACACACTTCACAACTGTTCCCGGGGATGGAGATAGTCGAGCAACACCTTTTCCGGGTGACCCGAAACGCCGACCTCGAGGTCGAGGAGGACCGTGATGAGGACCTCCTCCAGGCGCTCGAACGCGAGCTAGCTCGGCGACGCTTCGGCCCCGCGGTCCGCCTCGAGGTGGCCGACTCGATGAGCGAGAACGTGCTCGACCTGCTGGTCCGGGAACTCGGGGTGAGCGACAGCGACGTGCAGCGGGTGCCGGGCCTGCTCGACCTGTCCTGTCTCTGGGCGATATATGACGTCGACCGGTCCGACCTCAAGGACACGCCGTTCGTGCCGGCGACGCATCCACGGCTCGCCGACGGTGAGACACCCAAGAGCGTCTTCGCGACCCTGCGCGAAGGCGACGTGCTGGTGCACCACCCGTACGACTCCTTCGCGACCAGCGTGCAGCGCTTCATCGAGCAGGCGGCGGCCGACCCGCATGTGCTGGCCATCAAGCAGACGCTCTATCGCACCTCCGGCGACTCGCCCATCGTCGACGCGCTCATCGACGCGGCACAGGCGGGCAAGCAGGTGGTGGTCCTCGTCGAGATCAAGGCCCGCTTCGACGAGCAGGCAAATATCGGCTGGGCCCGCGCCCTGGAGCGGGCCGGCTGCCACGTCATCTACGGGCTGATCGGGCTCAAAACCCATTGCAAGGTGGCGCTCGTGGTGCGCCAGGAGTCGGGGCACATCCGGCGCTACGCCCATCTGGGCACGGGCAACTACAACTCCAAGACCGCCCGGATGTATGAAGACCTCGGGCTGTTCACCGCCGACAAGGGGATCGGGGCCGATCTCACCGACCTGTTCAACAGCCTGACCGGCTACTCCCGGCAGACCCACTACAGCTCGCTGATGGTCGCACCCAACGGCGCGCGGCGCGGGATCCTGGAGCGGGTCGAGCGCGAAGCGGCGAGCGCCCGGGCCGGCCGCCCGGCGCACGTGCGGATCAAGCTGAACCACCTGGTCGACGAGCAGATCATCGATGCCCTCTACCGCGCCTCACAGGACGGTGTGCGGGTGGATCTGGTCGTACGTACCAACTGCACGCTGCGACCCGGCGTCCCCGATCTGTCGGAGAACATCAGGGTGCGCTCGATCGTCGGGCGCTTCCTGGAGCACTCGCGGGTATTCCGGTTCGAAAACGATGGGAAGCCGGAGTACTGGCTGGGCAGCGCCGATCTGATGCACCGCAACCTCGATCGTCGGGTCGAGGTGCTGGTCGCCGTGACCGATCCGACCGCACGCCGCCAACTCGACGGCATCCTCGACAAGGCGATGGCCGACGACATCATCGCGTGGGACCTGCACGCCGACGGCAGGTGGGAACGCCGGACGGCATCCGAGGAGCAGCCTTTGATCGACTACCAGACGGCGTTGATGCAGGCGCATACCAGCCGAATGAAGTGATCAGAGCCGCAGGTGGCGCCTTGTGCCGACCCGCCGCGGGTGGGACTGAGATCGCCGTCGTCCACCGGCCGCGCTACGACGACTGGTCCCTGCCCAAAGGCAAGCTCGAGGTCGACGAGCACCCCCTGGCCGCCGCCGCACGCGAGGTGCAGGAGGAGACCGGCCTCTTCCCCCAGGTCGGCCGGTGGCTGACCACGACGTCGTACCTCAAGGACGGCACACCCAAGACCGTCGACTACTGGGCCATGCGCCCGGTGGGTGGGAGCTTCCGGCCCGGCGACGAGGTCGACGATCTCCGCTGGGTGACCCCCGCCGAGGCCGCGGTCTTGCTGACGAACGATGCGGACCGAGGTGTTCTCGACTCCCTGCGGGAAGCCCCGTCGGACACCACCACGATCCTGCTGGTCCGGCACGCTCAGGCCGGCGCGGCACAGACGTGGACCGGTGACGACGCGCTGCGGCCGCTGGACACCGTCGGCCGCAAGCAGGCAGCGGACCTCGTGCCGCTTCTCACGGTGTTCCGCCCGGCGCGGGTGCTGTCGGCCGACCTGGTTCGATGCACCGAGACGGTGCGCCCGGTCGCGTCGCACCTCGGGGTGACCGTGGAGCCGGAGCCGCTGTTGAGCGAATCCACCCATGCCGAAGACCCCCAGCGGCTCAGCGACTGGCTCGTGGACCTGGCCCACGCCGGCAAGGCGGCCGTCGCCTGCAGTCAGGGCGGAGTCATCCCCGACATGGTGCTGCTCATGGCCGAGCGCGACAAGGTGAAGCTGCCGTCGTTCGCCGCGGGAAAGGGCAGCATCTGGGCGCTGTCCTTTGCCGCTGGCGGGCGACTGGTCGCCGCCGACTACTACTCGCGGAACTAACTTCCCGGGCTTCGTAGCCCGGCCCGTCAGCCCCTCTTCGCGGCAGTCTTCTTGGCCGTCGTCCTCTTGGCGGTCGTCTTCTTGGCCAACGTCTTGGCGGCCGGCGTCTTCTTCTGCGCCGGCGTCGACTTTGATGCCAGGGTCTTGGCTGCGGCGGTCTTCTTTGCGGCGGACGTCCTGGCCGGTGCCTTGGTCGCGGTCGTCTTCTTCGCCGCCGACTTCTTCGCCGCCGACTTCTTGGCCGCCGACTTCGTCGCGGTCTTGGCTGCGCCGGTCGCCCTGGTGGCCGCGCCGGCGGCCGAACGTGCCGTCGCCTTGACGACCTTGTCGAGCTTCTTGGCGCCGCTCACGACCTCCTTGAAGCCGCTGCCGGGACGGAAGGCGGGCACTGACGTCGCCTTCACCTTGACTGCGGCACCGGTCTTGGGGTTGCGGGCTGTACGGGCTCCGCGACGACGCTTCTCGAAGACGCCGAAGCCCGAGATCGCGACCCGCTCGCCCTTGGCGACGGAGCGCACGATCACGTCGACGACGTGATTGACAGCCTCTTGAGCCCTCTTGCCGTCGACCCCCAGACGGGCTTCGACTTCCTTGATGAGCTGGGCCTTGTTCACGGCGGGTCCTCCCCATCGATCACTGCTGGCCAGACGGCCATCACCCCAACGGTATGCCGTCGCATGCCCACGCACAATCACCACCCGCCGCGATTCCTCGTTGTGTCGCAAGCGGTTTGGCCGGCGGTCGGGATCCCCGCAGCGTCAGCCGGCCGCCGCCACCGGCAGCCAGACCGGCCGGGAGCTCTCGTACACCGTGATGTCGTCGGCGTGCCGCAGGGTCAGTGCGATGTCGTCGAGCCCGGCCAGCAAGCGGCCGCGGGTGTAGTCGTCGAACTCGAAGGGCACCCGCTCGCTGCCGTAGCGCACCGCACGAGCCTCGAGATCGACCGTCACTTCCAGCCCCGGATCAGCCTCCACAGCGGACATCAGTCCCTCGACCTCGACCGGCTCGAGTTGCACCGCGAGCAGCCCGCCCTTGTGAGCGTTGGCACGGAAGATGTCGCCGAAACGCGGGGACACGACCGTGCGGAAACCGTGGTCCTGCAAGGCCCACACGGCATGCTCGCGCGAGGACCCGGTGCCGAAATTCTCACCCGCCACCAGGATGGTCGCCCCGGCATACTCCGGCAGGTCGAGCACGAAGCCGGGCTGCTGGCGCCACTCGGAGAACAACCCGGCGGCGAAACCGGTGCGCTCGACGCGCTTGAGCCAGTCGCTCGGGATGATCTGATCGGTGTCGACATCACTGCGGCGGAGGGGGACGGCGCGTCCACTATGGACGGTGAAGGGCTCCATCATGCCTCCAGGTCGGCGGGTGCGGCGAAGTGTCCGGCGACCGCTGTCGCGGCGGCCACCGCGGGTGACACGAGATGGGTCCGGCCACCCCGTCCCTGTCGCCCCTCGAAGTTGCGGTTCGACGTCGAGGCACATCGCTCGCCCGGCGACAGCGTGTCGGGGTTCATGCCCAGGCACATCGAGCAACCGGCACTGCGCCATTCGGCCCCGGCGGCGAGGAACACGTCGTGCAGCCCCTCGGCCTGTGCCTGCTCGCGGACGGCCATCGAGCCGGGCACGACGAGGGCCCGCACCCCTGGAGCGACGTGACGCCCTCGCAGGACTTCGGCCGCTGCCCGCAGATCCTCGATCCGGCCGTTGGTGCAGGAGCCGACGAAGACGGTGTCGACGGTGACGTCGCGCATCCGCGTCCCCGGTGTCAGCCCCATGTAGGCCAGCGCGCGCTCGGCGGCCTCGCGCGCCCCACCGACCGGCATCGCCTCCGGATCGGGAACCCGCTCGTCCAGCGAGACGCCCTGACTGGGATTGGTACCCCACGTCACGAACGCCGTCACGGCAGCGGCGTCGATGTGGACCTCCTTGTCGAAGGTCGCGCCGTCGTCGGTGACCAGGCCCCGCCATGCCGCCACGGCGGCGTCCCACTCGGCGCCGCTGGGCGCCGCGGGACGGCCCTTGAGGTAGCGGAACGTCGTGTCGTCGGGCCCGACCAGGCCCGCCCGCGCCCCGGCCTCGATCGACATGTTGCAGACGGTCATCCGACCTTCCATCGACAGCGAGCGCACCGCCTCGCCGCGGTACTCCACGACGTGCCCCTGCCCGCCGCCCGTGCCGATCTGCGCGATCACGGCGAGGACGAGGTCCTTGGCGGTGCTGCCCGCGGGCAGCGCACCCTCCACGGTCACCGCCATCGTGCGGGGACGGGTCTGGGGCAGCGTCTGAGTAGCCAGCACATGCTCGACCTCGCTCGTACCGATGCCGAAGGCCAGCGCACCGAACGCGCCGTGCGTCGAGGTATGGCTGTCCCCGCAGACGATGGTCATGCCCGGCTGGGTCAGCCCGAGTTGCGGGCCGATGACGTGCACGATGCCCTGACCGGCATCACCCATCGGATACAGCCGCACGCCGAAGTCGCGGCAGTTGCGCCGCAGCGTCTCCACCTGGATCCGCGACACCGGATCAGCGATCTCCAGCGTGTCGGTGGGAACGTTGTGGTCCTCGGTCGCCACGGTGAGATCCGGGCGCCGAACTCGGCGACCGGCCAGGCGCAGGCCGTCGAACGCCTGCGGAGAGGTGACCTCGTGAATGAGGTGCAGGTCGACGTAGAGGAGATCTGGCTCGCCGGCCGTCTGGCGTACGACATGGGCGCCCCACACCTTCTCGGCAAGAGTTCTGGCCACGGACCTACCGTCCTATCATTTGGGATGCTAGTTTCGCCACATGGGACAGCGTAGCGGAGTCGGCGTGCTGGACAAGGCGGTTTCGATTCTTGAGTCCACCGCCGATGGGGCGAGTCTGGCCGAGCTCGTCGAGCGCAGCGGCCTGCCACGTGCGACGGCTCACCGGTTAGCCCAGGCGCTCGAGGTGCACGGCATGCTGACCCGCGACGGCGACGGGCGCTGGCACCCGGGTCGGCGGCTCAGCGAGTTCGCCATGTCCGCCCCGGATCCATTGCTCCGGTTCGCGCCGGTCGTGCTCGCGGGGCTACGGGACAGCACCGGTGAGAGTGCGCAGCTCTACCGCCGGCGCGGTGACCAGCGGGTCTGCGTGGCGGCCTCGGAACGGTCGAGCGGGCTGCGCGACACCGTGCCGGTCGGCTCGCTGCTCACCCTCGTCGCCGGCTCGGGCGCACAGGTGCTCCTCGCCTGGGAGTCCCCCTCCGAAGTGCTGCCGCTGCTACCTCGCGCGCGCTTCTCGGCACGGACCCTGGCCGACGTTCGCCGTCGGGGGTGGGCGCAGAGCGTGGCCGAGCGCGAGCCGGGCGTGGCATCGGTCTCCGCACCGGTGCGCGATCGGCTCGGGCGGGTGGTGGCCGCGGTCTCGGTGTCCGGGCCGATCGACCGGCTGACCCGTTCCCCCGGCCGGCTACATGCCGCTGCCGTGCTCAGTGCCGCCCGGCGCCTCTCCGACATCGCCTGACCGACAACCACCCCGTACCCGGCCGCACCCCGCTGCCAGCCCACGCCAATCGCCGCCCCACCCGCTACCAGCCAGCGCCGGCTGCCATCCGTGATCCGCTGCCATCCGTGATCAAGGAATTTCGGTTGTGACACGCCGGCCGACACGCCGCCGGTCCAACCAAGACTCCTTGATCACCAATGGAGACGGTAGATGGATTTGACAATCATTACCACTAACCGTGAACATGGCCGTGATGATCAGACGTACGGATGCGGTCGCACTCGCGCTCTGCGGCGCTCTGGCGCTCGCCGGCTGCACAGCCGGTGGTGCCGGCGCTTCGAGGGGCGGCAGTGCCGGGCTGCGCGTGGTGGCGTCGTTCTATCCGTTGCAGTGGTTGACGCAGCAGGTCGCCGGCGATGCCGCGACCGTCACCTTGCTGACCAAGGCGGGCGCGGAACCGCACGACCTCGAACTGTCGCCGCGGGACGTCGCCAAGGTGGCCGATGCCGATCTCATCGTCTATCTCAAGGGATTCCAGCCGGCCGTCGATGACGCCGTGCGCCAGGAGGGTGCCGGCCACGCCTTTGACGTGTCCTCAGCCGCCAACCTCAGCCTGACCTACCGGCCGATCGAAGGGGGTCTGGCGACGAACCAGGCCAGAGCTACGACCGACCCGCACTTCTGGCTCGATCCCCTCCGGCTCGCGGCGGTCACCGACGACATCGCCGGCCGGCTGGCACACATCGACCCCCGCAATGCCGCGAAGTACCGCGCAAACGCGGAGCTCCTCAAGAGCCAGCTGCGCGACCTCGACCAGGATTTCCGGACCGGGCTGGCGCGGTGCGCCAACGAGGAACTGGTGACAAGCCACAACGCGTTCGGTTACCTCGCCCAGCGCTACGGCCTCAAGCAAGTCGGCATCACCGGCCTCACTCCCGATCAGGAGCCCTCCGCGGCCGACCTTGCCGACGTCGCGACCTTCGTACGCACCAACCGGGTGCGCACCATCTACTACGAAACTCTGGGCAGCCCGGCCATCGCCCGCGCCGTGGCACACGACACCGGGGCGCGGACCGAGGTGCTCGATCCCATCGAAAGGCTCACGAAGGACTCGGCGGGCAGGGACTATCTGCAGATCATGCGGAGCAACCTCACCCGTCTCAAGGAGGGCCAGCCCTGCTCATGACCGGCATCTCGGTGGTACGCATGCGGGGGGTCGCCGTGGGCTACGGCGAGCGCCCAGCCATCAGCGACATCGACTTCTCCCTCCACGCCGGGGAGGTCGTTGCCCTGCTCGGACCCAATGGCGCCGGCAAGTCGACGCTGGTTCGGGCGATTCTCGGGCTCGCGCCGGTCATGAATGGGCATCTGGAGCTCTTCGGCATCCCGGCCGCGCACTTCAGGGAGCGATCCCGCGTCGGTTACGTCCCGCAGCGGCACACCATCGTCGGGGGGGTGCCCTCCACCGTCCGCGAGGTCGTGTCGTCCGGGCGCTTGCCACGCAAACGTCCGTTCGCGCCCATGACGCCCAAGGATCGCGCCGTGGTCGCCGAGGCGATCGCCACGGTCGGCCTCACCGAGAAGGCGAACACTAGCGTGGCCAACCTGTCCGGGGGCCAGCAGCGCCGGGTGCTGATCGCGCGCGCCCTCGCGGCCGAGCCCGACGTCCTCGTCCTGGACGAGCCGACCGCCGGTGTCGATGCGGCGAATCAGGAGATCCTCGCCGCGACGCTGAGCGAATTGGTCGCACGCGGCAGCACCTTGCTCCTCGTCGCGCACGAGTTGGGCCCGCTCGAGCCGCTGATCCAGCGGATCGTGGTGATGCGCGACGGTCGGGTGGTCTACGACGGGCCGCCCGGGCCGGGAGCCGAGGGCGTGGCACACGCCGACCATCACCACGCCGATGACGTGCCGCGACGTGGCCTCGGGCTGACGGGACACCAGCCATGACCCTCGATCTCTTGCACTACTCGTTCATGCAGCGCGCCCTGCTCGCCTCGCTGCTGGTGGGGGTGACGGCGCCGTCGGTCGGCGTCTACATCGTCCAGCGGCGGCTGGCACTGATCGGCGACGGCATGGGCCACGTTGCCCTCGCCGGTGTCGCGGTCGGCGTGCTCACGACCGGCCAACCGGTGCTCACGGCC
>JBBPZR010000051.1:0-6977 GCA_038276285.1 Mycobacteriales bacterium
ACGCCCGAAGGGCGACCTGGTCGTGCCGGGACAGCGCCGCGGACCCGATCTCGGCGAGGCCAAGCAGCGCCAGATAGCCGGTGGCTGTGGGGTGGGTACGGAAGAAACGCGGTATTGCCCGGATGCGCACTCGTGCACCATGCCACAGGGGGTTCGCGGGGGTTTTCCGCCTGATCGCGGCCGGCCCGGCTCGCTGGTCGCGTGATCCAGGGAAGTCTGGTCCGGCTGTGCCAGGCCTAACTCTCCCTGGATCACCGCCGCAGTGCTGGTTCGCGGCCGGCCCGGCTCGCTCGTCGCGTGATCCAGGGAAGTCTGGTCCGGCTGTGCCAGGCCTAACTCTCCCTGGATCACGGCCGCAGTGCTGATCGGGGCGGGCTTGGCCGTCGGGTCGCAGCGATGCGCCCGGATATGGACCGGACAGGCGGTCCTGGCGCACAATCTGGTCAAGATCGGAGAGGGCAAGCTCAATCGGTCGTCGCAACACCCCGTCTGATGCGAGGTGTTACGCGTGTGGTCGAAGAGGGAATTGATCGATAAGCAGGCCGAGTTCTGGGTGTCGATGGCCCGGGGTTCGACGCTGACGGCGGCTGTGGCGCTGTCGGGGTGAATCGACGAACCGGGCCTCATTGGCGTCAAGCGGCTGGCGGACGGATCCCACGCAAGCGGCCAGTGTGCGATGCCAGCCCGTCGTCTCGCACAGCTCGTCCAAAATCGTGCCCTTCTCGGCCTTACTCGCCCGCTTGTAACGCGTCGCGTTCGCCCTCGTCACTGCCCGCCGCTGGCTCATCGTCAGTCCCATCCTCGGGGCCTAGCGGCAGCCCAAGCTCCCACCCGGCAGGCGCGCGCTACGCGCGCATCGGCAAATTAGTCAACGACCCCGTGAACCCAAGCCCTTCGCGGGCATCTTTGGTGAGTTAACGCGCCCGGTCAGCTCGACGACATCGGCGCCTTCCCGCGCTTCCGCTCACCCTCGGGGGAAAGCAGGTGACGTCGTGAGTGGGCAGGGGATTGTCGGAAGGACGGCGCACGAAGCGCCGAGCGCCGGGCGGTGGGCCGCCCGGCCCGGATAGGCTGGTGTCCGGTGATTACTCCGGCGCAGGCCCCGCGCGGTGCGGCCGTGCACGTGCCGGCGGCCCGGGTCACGCTGTCCACCGCCTCCTGTTATCCCGAGTCGACCGCGACGGCGTTCGAGATCGGGGCCAGGCTGGGCTACGACGGCGTCGAGGTCATGGTGTGGACCGACCCGGTCAGTCAGGACGTCGAGGCGCTGCGACGGATATCGGACTACCACGCCATGCCGGTGCTGTCCCTGCACGCGCCGTGCCTGCTCATCACCCAGCGGGTCTGGACCGCCGACCCGTGGGAGAAGCTGCGCAGGTCGCAGGAGGCGGCCGAGCGGCTCGGCGCCCGCACGGTCGTCCTACATCCGCCCTTCATGTGGCAGCGGGACTACGCCCGCGGCTTCAAGGAGGGGATCGAGCGGATGGCCGACGAGACCGACGTCCGGTTCGGCGTCGAGAACATGTTTCCGCTGCGCGCCCGCGGCCGGGAGTTCTCCGGCTACGCCCGCAACTGGGACCCGGTGGAGGAGGACTACCGGCACTTCACCCTCGACCTGTCCCACACGGCGACGGCGCAGAACGATGCCCTCCAGATGGCGGCAGCCATGGGCAGCCGGCTGGCTCACGTGCACATCGCCGACGGAGTGGGCGGCACCAACCGCGACGAGCACCTGGTCCCCGGTCGCGGGGGCCAGCCGTGCGGCGACTTGCTCGAAGGGCTCGCTCGGACGAACTACACCGGCGATGTCGTCGTCGAGGTGACGACCCGGCGGGCCGCCGACCGGGACGAGCGCGAGGCCGACCTGGCCGAGGCGCTGGCCTTCACGCGCCTGCACCTCGCGGCTCCGGCGACCCCGCTGGAGGCGACCCCGCTGGAGGCGACCCCGTGACTGATGTCGCAAGCACGCCGTCCGTACCAGCCGCGTAGCCTCCAAGCCATGCTGCGCCGGAGCATTCTCGCCGCCGCCCGATCCGGGCGCACCCGCCAGTTGATCTCCCACGCTCCGGTCTCCCGCGCGGTGGTGCGCCGGTTCGTCGCCGGCGAGTCCGTTGACGATGCAGTACGGGTAAGCCGAGCCCTGGTCGACGCGGGGCTCGAGGTGAGCCTCGACCACCTCGGAGAGGACACCACGGGCGAGGCGCAGGCCAAGGCGGCGGCGTCGGCCTACCTCGTCCTGCTCGAGCGGTTGTCCGTCGCCCGGCTCACCGGCCATGCCGAGGTGAGCGTGAAGCTGTCGGCGATCGGCTTGCGGCTCGACCGCCAGCTCGCGCTCGAGCAGTGCCGCGCGATCTGCGAAGCGGCCGGCCGGGCGGGCACGACCGTGACGGTCGACATGGAGGACCACACCCTCACCGAGGCCACGCTCGGCATCGTGCGCGATTTGCGGCCGCGGTTCGCGTCGGTCGGCGTGGTCGTGCAGTCCGACCTGCACCGCACCGAGGCCGATTGCCGCGACCTGGCCTACGAGGGTTCGCGCGTGCGGCTGTGCAAGGGGGCGTACAAGGAACCCGAGTCGGTCGCCTATCAGGACGGCCACGACGTCGACCGGTCCTACGTCCGCTGTCTCAACGTGCTGCTGGCCGGCCCCGGCTACCCGATGATCGCCACCCACGACCCGCGGCTGCTGTCCATCACCGCGGAGCGGGCCAAGTGGTACGACCGCGACCAGGGGTCGTATGAGTACCAGATGCTCTACGGCGTGCGGCCCGACGAGCAGACCCGGCTGGCGGCGACCGGGGAGATCGTGCGGGTCTACGTGCCCTTCGGCGACCAGTGGTACGGCTACCTGATGCGACGGCTGGCCGAGCGCCCGGCCAACATCGCCTTCTTCCTCCGCTCGCTGGCCACGAGGGGATGACCCGCCTCGCGGTCGTCGGCGCCGGCAAGCTGGGGGAGGCCCTGCTCGCCGGCCTGCTGCGGGCCGGCCGGTCGCCGCAGGACCTGATGGTCACCACGCGCCGCCCGGAGCGGGCGGAGGAGCTCTGCAAGAGGTACGGCGTAGCGGCGGTGACCAACGCGCAGGCCGCGGCGGCCGCCAGCATTCTGCTGATCACCGTCAAGCCACAGGACATCGAGGGGCTGCTGGCGGAGCTGGCCCCCGTGGTGACCCTGGACAAGCTGGTGGTCTCGGTCGTGGCCGGCATCCCGACCGCGATGTTCCAGCGCCGGCTGGTTGACGACGTCCCGGTCGTGCGGGTGATGACCAACACTCCGGTGCTGGTCGACGAGGCCATGTCGGCCATCAGCGCCGGATCGCATGCCACCGAGGTGCATCTGGTCGCTACCGAGCACATATTCGCGCCGGTCGGCAAGGTGTTGCGGGTGCCGGAGTCGCAGCAGGACGCGGTGACCGCACTGTCGGGCAGCGGTCCGGCGTACTTCTTCTTCCTGGTCGAGGCGATGACCGACGCCGGCATCCTGCTCGGCCTGCCACGTGCCGTCGCGGCCGAGCTACTGGTGCAGACCGCTCTGGGGGCCGCGGTCATGCTGCGCGACACCGGCGAGCACCCGGTTCGGCTGCGCGAGGCGGTGACGTCTCCCGGAGGCACGACGATCAACGCGATCCGGGAGCTGGAGAAGCACGGGGTACGCGCCGCCTTCCTCGCCGCCATCGAGGCCGCCAGCGACCGCGCCCGCGAACTCGGCCAGGCTTCCGACTGAGGCTCCGTACCATGGGCCGGTGAATCGCCCGCTGCTCGGCCTGGCCGCGGCGGCACTCGTCCTGGGCGCCGGGTGCACGTCGGACTCGAGCCACGGAATCCGGACCGCGGTCGTCGGCACCGCCACCGTCACCGAAGTCGTCGACGCACCGGCGTCGGTGCAGGCCCGGGCGATGGCAACCGTCACCTCCCCGGCCGACGGGCGGGTGGCCCGGCTCTACGTCACCGATGGGCAGCAGGTGCCGGCCGGTGCGCTGCTTGCCACGATCGATTCGCCTTCGGCGCAGCAGCGGCTGGCGCAGGCCCGGCAGGCAGCGGCATCGAGTGGCGGGGGCGTGCGGGTGCCCGGCGTCAACCTCTCCGGCGCCCAGGCACAGACCGATGCGGCGGCCCGTGCCGCGTTCGTCCAGGCCCAGGCGGCGACGAACCAGATTCCTGACCCGACGGCGCGGGCCGTGGCGCGGCGCCAGTTGGCGGCCACCGTGGCGCAGTACGCCGCCGCACGCGCGCAGGCCCAGGCATCCGTCCGGCAGTTCAACGCCGGGCTGGCCAGTCTCGGGTCGGCGCTGCGATCGCTGACCGCGGCCAGCCAGGCGCAGGCCCGGGCGGCGGTGGCGCTGGCCCAGGCCGCCGTCGATGCGCTGACCTTGCGGGCACCGATCGCCGGCACGGTCCAGCTGGGCGGTACGTCGACCGCCGGCGGTGGCCTGTCCGACCTGCTCGGCCAGCTGCCGGGGGACAGCCAGATCGCCGCCGGCGGCGCGTTGTCCAGCGCTGCGGGCAGCGGCAGCGGGAGCGGCAGCGCTGCGCCGAGTGCTGCGGGCGTGACCACGGCCGGGGCCGTCGTGTCCACCGGCACGGCCATCGCCACCGTGCTCGACGTGTCAACCCTCGGGCTGCGGGCCGACGTCGACGAGACCGATGTTCTGCTGGTCAACGCAGGAGCATCTGCCAGGGTCGAGCTTGACGCCCTGCCGGGTGCGACCTACCAGGCGACCGTGGCGGCGGTCGACCTGCTGCCGACGACGTCGAGCCGGGGCGGGGTGAGCTATCACGTCCGTCTCACGTTGGCCGCCGGCCTCCGGGCCGACGGTTCCGCCGCCCCGGTGCCCCGACCGGGGATGAGCGCCGTCGCCCACCTGCAGGTGCGTACGGTTCGCGATGCGGTCGCCGTACCCGCAGCGGCCGTCATCCGGGCCGGCTCGCGCGACGCCGTCTGGCTTGTCTCACACGGCGTCGCCAGCCGCCGCTACATCACCGTCGGCACGCAGGGGCAGGACATGGTCGCGGTGACGGCCGGCGTGCGGCCCGGTGACCGGGTGGTCGTTGCCGGCGCCGAGCGAGTGCATTCCGGCCAGCGGTTGTCGTGAGCTCCGCGGAGCCGGCGCTCGAGGCGGTCGACGTCACTCGTACGTACCAGCTGGACGGGGTGGCGGTCGAAGCCCTGCGGGGGGTCAGCCTGAGCGTCGTGCCGGGTGACTTCCTGGCCGTCATCGGCCCCTCCGGATCGGGGAAGTCAACGCTCATGCACCTGCTGGGCGGCCTCGATCGGCCAACCACCGGCATCATGCGGGTGGGTGGCCGCGACGTCGCCGCGATGACCGCCGACGAGATGGCGGCGGTACGCAACGCCACGGTCGGTTTCGTGTTCCAGGCGTTCCAGCTGCTGGTGCGCACGTCGGCGCTCGACAACGTCGCCCTGCCGCTGGTGTACCGGGGCGTGGGGCGCAGCGAGCGCCGCGGGCGGGCCGCGGAGGTGCTCGATGCGGTCGGAATGGCGCACCGGCTCGGGCACCGTCCTGGCCAGCTCTCGGGCGGGGAGCAGCAACGAGTGGCCATCGCACGGGCCCTGGTGACCGAGCCGAGTGTGCTGCTGGCCGACGAGCCGACCGGCAACCTCGACACCACGCGTGGTCGGGAGGTGCTTGACCTGCTCGGCCGGCTGAACGTCGAGCGGCAGGTCGCGGTGGTGGTCGTGACACACGACGCCGAGGTGGCCGCGAGAGCCCGGCGGCAGGTCCACGTGCGCGACGGCCGGCTCGTCGAGGCATCCACGTGAGACCGGGATGAGGCCGGGATGAGGCTGGCCGAGGCCTGGCGGGTCGCGCTCGACGCCCTTCGCGCCAATCGGCTGCGCAGCTCACTGACGATGATCGGCGTGATCGTCGGCGTCGCCGCCGTCGTACTCCTGGTCGCGATCGGCGCCGGAGCCAAACGGGAGATCGAGCAACAGGTCCAGGGACTGGGCAGCAACCTGCTGCTGGTGGTGCCGGGCCGGCTGTCTTTCGGCAACGCGCCGACCACCAGCCGGCTGCAGCTGCGTGATGTCGACGAGGTGGCCCGGATCGTCGGCGACCGCGACCGGGTGGCCGCCACCTTGAGCTCCGGCGAGGTGATCCGGACCGGCACCGGTCACACCTTCGCCACCGTGCAAGGCGTCACGGAGACGACGAACAAGGTCTTCGACCGCCATGTGACCCGCGGGCTATATCTGAGCCGCTCCGATGTGGACACTCGCCGCCGGGTTGTCGTACTGGGCTCAAGCGTCGCCGGTCAGCTCTTCGCCGGCCGGGACCCGATCGGTCGGCAGATCAGCGTGGCGGGAGTGCGGTTCCGGGTCATCGGCGTCATGGCACCGCAGGGCAAGAGCCTCGGTGTCGACCAGGACCTCAACGTGGAGATCCCCATCACCACCGCCCAGCGGCTCTTCGGTGCGGAGAGGGTCGATGCGCTGGCCGTGAAGGCGCCGACGGTCGCCGGGATCGACGCGCTCGGCCGCCGGATCGTGTCGGTGCTCCAGCAGCGGCATCCCGACACGGAGTTCTCCGCGTTGACGCAGGAGCAGATCCTCGGCGTCGTGGGCAAGATCCTTTCGCTGCTGACGCTCGTACTGGCGTCCATCGCCGGGATCAGCCTGCTGGTGGGCGGGGTCGGGGTGTCCAACATCATGCTGGTGAGCGTGCGTGAACGGACCCGGGAGATCGGGTTGCGCAAGGCGGTCGGGGCACGGCAGCGCGACATCGGGGTGCAGTTCCTGATCGAGGCCGTGCTGCTGACCACCATCGGCGGCGTGATCGGGATCGCGGTGGGGGTCGGGGGAGCATTGGCCATCGACCACTTCAGCCCGCTCCCGGCGCTGGTGACGTGGTGGTCACCCGCGCTGGCCTTTGCGGTGTCCGCCGCGGTTGGGATCTTCTTCGGCGTCGTACCGGCTCGCCGCGCCGGTCGGCTGGATCCGGTGGAGGCACTGCGTAC
>JBBPZR010000052.1:0-2221 GCA_038276285.1 Mycobacteriales bacterium
TTTCGCGACACCGACGAGGACATCGTCGCCGAGGCCGGCAAGCCGATCAGCGACATTTTCTTCGACGACGGCGAGCCGCACTTCCGGGCGCTGGAGTCGGCCGCGGTCGCGGAGGCGCTGGCCGAGCACCGCGGAGTGCTCGCCCTTGGCGGCGGCGCGGTGCTCTCGGCCGGTTCCCGCGAGTCGCTGCTGCACCGCACCGTGATCTTCCTCGACGTGGGCGTGGCCTACGCCGCCCGCCGGGTCGGCCTGGCGCGCGACCGGCCGGTGCTGACGCTCAACCCGCGGGCGCGGTTGCGCGCCCTGCTGGCCGAGCGGCGCTCCCTCTACGAGCAGGTGGCCACGCACACCGTCGGCACCGACGGCCGCACTCCCGAGCAGGTCGCCGACGAGGTCGTCGAGGCGATCCGGTGAGCATCGGGCGGATCACCGTCAGCGGTGCCCGGCCTTATGACGTGGTGATCGGTGTCGACGTGGTGGCCGAGCTGGCGCCCATGCTCGACGGCGCCCGGCAGGTGGCCGTCATCCACGCCGGCCCGCTCACCGGGCGAGCGCAGCAGATCGCCGGCGAGTTGGGTGCGGCGGGATTCGTCGTACTGCGAGTCGAGGTGCCCGACGGCGAGGCGGCCAAGACGCTGGCCGTGGCCGGGCGGTGCTGGGATGTGCTGGGAGCGGACTGCTTCACCCGTACCGATGCGATTGTGGCCGTCGGCGGGGGAGCGGTGACCGACCTGGCCGGCTTCGTCGCGGCGGTCTGGCTGCGCGGGGTCGCAGCGGTGCAGGTGCCGACCAGCTTGCTGGGCATGGTCGATGCCGCGGTGGGTGGCAAGACCGGGATCAATACCGCTGCGGGCAAGAACATGGTCGGCGCTTTTCACCCGCCGGCCGGCGTCGTATGCGACCTGGCGGCGCTGCGCACCCTCCCGGCGGCGGATCTGGTGTCGGGGCTCGCCGAGGTGGTGAAGTGTGGCTTCATCGCCGATCCGCGGATCCTCGAGTTGATCGAGGCCGACCCGGTGGCAGCGTCCACCTGGGACAGTGACCTGCTGCGGGAGCTGGTCGAGCGCGCGGTGCGGGTCAAGGCCGATGTCGTCGGCCAGGATCTGCGCGAAGCCGGGGTGCGCGAGATCCTCAACTACGGCCACACCCTGGCCCACGCGATCGAGCGCGTGGAGGGCTACCGCTGGCGCCACGGAGACGCGGTGTCGGTCGGGCTGGTGTTCGCGGCGGAGCTCGGACGGCGGGCCGGCCGGCTCGACGAGCCCACCGCGGCGCGGCACCGCGACCTGCTCTCATGCCTCGGGCTGCCGACCGGCTATCCGGCCGCGGCCTGGCCCGGTCTGCTCGAGACCATGCGCGTGGACAAGAAGTCCCGGGGCGACAGACTGCGGTTCATCGTGCTCGACGCGCTGGCCCGCCCTGGCGTACTCGAGGCTCCTGAGCCCGACCTGCTTGCCGCCGCGTACGCCTCCATCGCCAGCGAGGAGTGAGATGACCACGGTGCACGTGCTCAACGGGCCCAACCTGGGACGCCTGGGCGGCCGGGAGGCCAATGTCTACGGCACGTCGACCTACGCCGACCTCGTGTCCCTGTGCCAGGAGACGGCCGGCGAGCTGGGCCAGGAGGTGGTGGTACGCCAGACTGACGACGAGGCGACGCTCGTCGGGTGGCTGCACGAGGCCGCCGACGCCGGGGCGGCCGTGGTCATCAACCCGGCCGCCTTCACGCACTACTCCTATGCGGTACGAGACGCCATCGCGCTGGTGCCCGGCCCGGTCGTCGAGGTGCACCTGTCCAACATCGCGGCCCGGGAGGAGTTCCGGCACACCAGCGTGGTGTCGCCGGTGGTCCGCGGCGTGATCAGCGGCTTCGGCATCGACTCCTATCGACTCGCGCTCGAGGCGATCGGCCGCCTGAACACCGTATAGATCCCAGTCGGGCTCCGTTTACCCGGAGTTGTTGCTGCTTGCAGCGGGCGGATGGGGACACGATCCCCGGGTAAACCCAGTGGCCGGGCACTCTAGGGTTCTCGGCATGGTGCGTCCTGCAAGTTGTCTCAGGCCAGCGGGTGTGAGTCCTGTCTGGGTAGGTACCGGAACGCTCAGTAGCAGACCCCGGTTCGTTGGAGAGATCTGGCGGGCTGAGCGGGGTGTCAAGAGCCTCTTCGGAGGGAGCAAGATCACGGGCCGTAGCGTCAGCGAACTCTGCGGCCTCGTCAAA
>JBBPZR010000053.1:0-46135 GCA_038276285.1 Mycobacteriales bacterium
CCTCGACCCGCCCACCCCGATCCGACAGCCGAACACAGCCATATCGAGCGCCACGCCGGAAACTGTCGGAGCCGTCGCCTAGCATGTCCAACGAAGGAGCCGAGCCGTCGTCAATTACACCGCTCCTGGGACGCAACCCCGTCGGTGAGGTACGCGGTCTTGCGTGATCCAGCGCTGCACGGTCTTGGGGTCAACGCCAAGCTCTTCGCCCAAGGCCGCCACCGTGAGTTCGTTGCTGCGAAGGCTGCTCCTGAGCCGGTCATTTCCCATCCTGCCTCCGGGACGTACGAGGGACGTTGTAGTGACACTCTAGCCCAGATCAAGTGTTCCTAGAAGTCTTTCAACGGTGGTGTCTAAGTCCCTTCCCTTCGCGGTTCTCTTGTTCTGTGACCGACAGCCGGTCACCAGGGCGAGAGGGAGTTGGTTCGCATGTTCAAGGGTGGACACCGGTTCGCGGTCACGTTTCAGGAAGCGTTCGCGGCGGGTTGTGTGATGGGCGCTGACGGCGTGATCCCGGTGAAGGACTTCGACAAGAAGGGCCAGGGCGACGACCAGGACCGGGACAAGCGCACTGGTGAGCGGGTGTGGGCGGTCCGGGTACATGACCTGGACCCGGAGTTGGCGGGGAAGTCCCGCGAGGTCGTGGTCAAGATCACTGCCCCGGTGCAGCCGGTGCCCCCGTCTGGGCCGTTCACGCCGGTGGAGTTCGAGGGCCTGACGGTCACGCCGTGGATCGATGACAAGTCCGGGCGGATGAAGTACTCGCTGCGCGCGACGGGTTTCCGTGAGGCCGACAAGTCCGGACGGCTGGGCAAGGCTGCGGCGGCCTGATCGGCCGGTGTGTGGGTGGGCGGGGCTGTTGATGTCTTGGCGGACGGCAGCCCCGCCCCTCGTCTCCCCTTCCAAGATTGGAGAGGTTCGACATGTCCAAGCGTAGGGCTCGCCGTCATACCCGCTGCGCCTTCTGCGGCGCCCGGATGCCGGCACAGGTACGTCGCAGCTGCACCGCCTGCGCCGAGCAGATGGCACTGCCGTTTCCCCGGCCTCGTGATGTTGCTGGCCGGTTCGTCGCCACTGGTGGTGGGCGATGAGGTCACGTCGGCCGGTCCATCCGGTGATCGTGGACCGGCCCGGGGATCTGATGGCGGTCCACCCGCACCGGATCGAACTACCGGTGAGCGTCGCCGTGTTCGCAATGTTCTTCCGGGGCCTCTGGCGGCTCGGCGTGTGGTGTGTACGTCATCCCCGCACGGTCGTGCTGATCGTCGTCTGGCCGATCCTGTGGCGCCTCGCGCACGAGAGGGGCCTGCTGGTCGTCCTGGTCCCCGCCGTCGTCGGTGGGCTGGTGTGGCGGTGGCGCCGTCCCTCGTCTTGGTGGCGGTACTACGGCGGGCCGCTGCTGGGCTGGTGGCGCCGCCAGGTCATCTACCGGCGCTCGTGGGATGAGGTCATGGGCCTGTGCGGGCTAGCGAAGATCCACGACTACCGGGTCAAGTCCCCGCGGCTGCTCCGGGTCCGCTGCGATGAGGCGCTGGATCGCCTGACGGTGCGGATGGTCCGGGGGCAGAACCCGGCCGACTTCCACCGGGAAACCGTGAATCTGGCGTATGCGTTCGGGCGCCGTCAGGCCCGGGTCTTCTCCGAGCATCCCGACGACCCGCCCACCCGGCGCGGCCGACTGGCGCCTGTTCTGCGGGCGGTGGATCGGGTCCGGTTTCGGGACCGGCCAACGATGGTCTACATCGTCCTCGTCCGGACCGACGCGCTGCGGAAGATCGTCGCCCCGCTGCCAGTCCCGACCGTCCCGGACTTCACCGCCCTGCAGCTGGGCGTCCGGGAGGACATGCGCCCCTACCGGCTGCACCTGCTCGCCACCCACGTCCTGATCGGCGGGGCCACAAGGCGCGGCAAGGGGTCGGTCCTGTGGTCGCTGGTCCGGTCCCTCGCGGGCGGGATTTCGTCGGGGCTGGTGCGGCTGTGGGTGATCGACCCGAAGGGCGGGATGGAGTTCGCGATGGGCCGGCCGCTGTTCGCCCGGTTCGCCTACTCCTCATTCGAGGCGATGGCCGCCCTCCTCGAGGAAGCCGTGTCGGTCATGCAGGAACGCCAAGAGCGCCTCGGCGGGCACGTCCGGGTGCACACCCCGTCTGTTGCCGATCCGCTGATCGTGGTGGTCATCGATGAGATGGCCGCGCTGACCGCCTACCTGCAAGACCGGGACCTACGCCGGCGGATCGCCAACGCCCTCGGGATGCTGCTCTCCCAAGGCGCCGGGGTCGGCGTCCTCGTGGTCGCGGCGTTGCAGGACCCCCGCAAGGACATTCTCCCGTTCCGGAACCTGTTCCCCACCCGGATCGCACTCGGGCTGACCGAGGAATCGGAAGTGGACATGGTCCTCGGTGATGGTGCCCGCGCCCGGGGGGCGGTGGCCGATCAGATGCCGCGCTGGGCTAAGGGTGTCGGCTACGTCATCCTCGACGGCACCCCCGAACCGGTCCGGGTCCGGTTCTCCTACATCACCGACCCCGACATCATCGCGATGGCAGAGCAGTACGTGGCGCCGGCCGACCCCGACGACATGCTCGCCCAGCTGGTCCGCCAGGGTGCGCCGGAACCCGAACCGGCCAGCCTCGACGTGCCGACCATGTTGGAAGCCCTGCCGCCGATCCCCGGGCAGGTAGGGCGGGATCACCGGCCGCTGCTGCCCCGCTCGCTGGGTGACTTGCTCAAACGGTTCGAGGCACCCGCACCCCGCGAGCCTGCCGACGACCAGGCCCACGACCAGGCCCACGAGCCGGCCGCCGCCGCCGATGCCGACGCCGATCGCGGTACGGCTGGTGAGCCGTCATGACCCCGGCCATTTTGACCCGACGTTTCTACCGGCTCCGCGCGCCGGCACCTGACGGCACGTCCGTCGCCGTCTCGGTCCGGGTGGACGACGAAGCCGGGGACCTCTACCTCGGTGTCGGCCCCGGCTCCCGGCGCATGTATCTGACCCCGGCCGAGGCGTGGGCGCTGTGGCGGTGCCTGTCCGAAGCCGTCGCATCCCTCGGCGAACCACCGGATGCGATCCGCACCCACGTCAACCCGACCAGCCGGTAGGAGGCACCCGCCATGACCAACACCCTGCACGAGGACCGGGAGCCGGGCTGCGGGCTGTGCCCGGACCTGGGGCATCTGTTCCTCGACGACCCGCACATGCCCTGCCCCTGGTGCGCCCCCGATGACTACGAACCCCGGCTGCTCGCCATCGCCGCGCAGATCCGTGACGGCCAGGCCGCCGAGCTCGACGCCGACCCGGCCGACGAGCCGGTGCCCTACCTGCTCACCGACGCCGCGATGGCTGTGCTGTCCGAGCCGAGGGGGGCCGAGCAGTGAGGCACGGAACCTGGGTCGAGACCGGCAACGGCTCCGAGGGCGCTGGGCTTGGCCTGGCCGCCGCGATCGCCCTCGCATTCTGGCTGGCACACCTGGCGGGCGTCGCCCAACATCCCGATGCCCACAAGTCGGTGCCCGTCCCGGCACTGACCGGCGCACACGTCCAGGCAACAGCCCACGCGGTGAACGTGGGGCCTGGGGTCGGCTGGTGGGCGATGGCCGCCGCCACCCTGCTTGCCTGCGCCGTCGCGCTGCTCATCGTCGTCGCGGCGCTGTGGCCGGTACTGCGGCGGCTCAGGCGTCCAGCCCGGCACCTGCCGCCAACCCTGGCTGTACCCGAGCGGGTGCCCGGTGATGACGGCTCGGTGATCGTCCTGGCCGACTACACCTCGCGGCACCGTCCCGCGCCGGACACGCCGGGCCACCCGACGCCGCCCGCGCCTGTGAAGGAGAACACCCGATGACACTGGCCAAGAGCCGAGCATATGCCGGGCGGCTGCCGGCGGACTGGGCCGCCGATGCGTACTGGCGGGCCGCTGTGCACATCCTCGATCATTTCCCCGACAGCGACGTCCGGGTGTGGGCGCATGTCAGCCCGGAGGGGATCGACTACCCGGCGATCCTGGACGAGCCCGGCTGGTCGGGCGGTGAGCGCCGCATCGTGCAGGCCGCCGCCTCCCTGTGGAGCGACACGCCGGTGTCGCTGCTCGACCTGCTCGCCGGGGTCAGCGACCGGCCGTGGCAGCGCATCAGTGAGGCCATCACCATCCTGCGGGACGGGCTGCGGTGAGCGCCGCCGCAACGAGCACCCCGGACGGGCTATCAGAACATGACATGGCGCCGCGCCCGGGCTCGCGTGCCGCCCGGATGACAGTGCCGCTGGCCCGTGGGGTCCTCGCGGACATTGCCGCCGAGTACGGGGTGTGCCTGCACCCGGTCGTGCTGCGCCGCACCGACACCGCCACCGGGGCGACGACCATCCTCGAGGTTCCCTGCGGGGCAACCCTGGCGTCGAAGTGCGCGCCGTGCGCGGAGAAGGCACGACGGCTGCGGATGCAGCAGCTGCGCGAGGGCTGGCACCTCGACGTTGAACCCGCGATCACCCCCCGCCCCGCCGACGACGGCGAACAGGCGCTGGTCACGCTGCGGGCTCACCTGGAATACGAACGCGCCGAAGCTGCCGCGAACGGCGACGGGCAGGCCGTGGCCGACCTCGACACCGCCATAGCCGAAGTGGATCAGACCATCACCGAATCCGACCTCCGGGGCAGGCTCACCCCGCCGTCGCGGGAGCCGGTGGCACGGCGGCAGCGCTCCACCCGCCGAAGGGCTGATGCCGCCGAGTTGCCCCGGCAGAAGATCGAACCCCGCACGGTCGGCCGCACGTTCACCGGCAACGACGGCCGGACGTTCCGTCCGTCCCTGCTCATCACCCCCACCCTCGGCTCCTACGGGCCGGTGCATTCCGCCCGCCGTCCCCGCCGCCCGCACTGCGACTGCGGGACCGCGCACCCCGACGCCGATCCGCTCGTCGGCACACCCCTCGACCCTGAGACGTATGACTACCGGCACGCGGCGCTGGATGCGATCCACTTCGCCCGGCTGCTGGACCGGTTCTGGCAGAACCTGCGCCGGGCGGTCGGCTGGCATGTGCAGTACGGCGGTTGCATCGAACTGCAACGCCGCCTCGCCCCCCACGCCCACTTCGCCGTCCGGGGCACCATCCCCCGCAAGCTCATCAATACCGTCGCGGCCGCCACCTACCACCAGGTGTGGTGGCCCGCCCACGACGTGGCCAAGTACACGCCGGACCGGCCGCCGTCGTGGGATGACGATGCCGGCGCCTTCATCGACCCGGCCACCGCCGAGGTCCTGCCGACCTGGGATGAAGCCCTCGACACCCTCGACCAGGGCGAGGGCGCCGAACCCGCCCACGTCGCGCGGCTCGGCACTATCGACGTGCGCGGGATCATCGGGGACAGCAAGGATGCTGAGCGGTCCATCCGCTACGTCACCAAGTACCTCGCCAAAGACCTCACCGAAGCCGTCGCCCCGACCTCCGACCCGCAACGGGCGCACTTCGACCGGCTGCACGACCAGCTGCGGCAGCTGCCCTGCGCGGCCACCTGCGCCAACTGGCTGCTCTACGGCGTCCAGCCCCGCAACGCCCACGGCAAGCTCAAGCCCGGCCAATGCCGGGGCAAAGTCCACCAGCGGGCAACGCTGGGGTTCACCGGCCGCCGCGTGCTCATCTCCCGGCAATGGTCGAACAAGACCCTCACCGACCACCGGGCCGACAACCGGGCCTGGGTCCGTGACCTACTCGGACTCTCGGCAACCGAGCACGCCGAACAGGGCAAGCCTGGCCAGCGCTACCGCTACCAGGTCGCCAAACGCGGCGACCCCGACGTGCCACCCGTCGAACACCGCATCCTGCGCGCCATCTCCACCCGCGTCCGATGGCGCAAAGCCATCGAGCAGGCCCAACAACTCTCGGCAAAGGAGGTGGCCGCATGACTCGCCTGCTGACCATCGAGGAGACCGCCGAACTGCTGGGGACGTCTACGCGGTTCGTGCGTCGCTTGGTCGCTGAGCGGAGAATCGCGTTCCTTCGGCTCGGTCGTCCGGGTGCTCCGGTGCGGATCGCGCTGGACGATATCGAGGCGTTCGTCGCGGCGTCGCGGGTCGAGCGTGCGCCGAGTCGCCAGTCTCGCTGGGGGGCTGCCTGATGGCCGGGCCGCGTCACTTTGGCGCCATCCGCAAGTTGCCGTCCGGCCGCTTTCAGGCGAGGTACCGGGGCCCCGATGGCGTGATGCGCCCCGCACCGCAGACATTCGAGCGGAAACGGGATGCTGAACGGTGGCTGTCTCGGATCGAGACCGATATCGCTGCGGGTGACTGGCGCGACCCTGACCGCGCCGAGCAGCTGGTCAACGACTACGCGCTGCGGTGGATCGCAGAGCGTCCAGGTCTGCGGCCCCGGACGGTCGAGCTCTACGAAGGGCTCCTGCGTCTCCACATCGCTCCGTACCTTCACCGCACGACGCTCGCGATGCTCGACAACAACCCGGCCGCGATCCGCTCGTGGCGTTCCAAGCTCTTGTCGGCCGGCGCCTCCGAGACGGTCGCCGCCAAGGCGTATCGGCTGCTGAGGGCAGTCCTGCACACCGCCGTTGATGACGACCTGATCCGGCGTAACCCGTGCCGTATCCGTGGTGCGGATCAAGAGCACCCGAAGGAACGACCGGTGCTGAGCCCGGCTCAGGTCGCTTCTCTCGCGGGAAGAGTGCCGCCGCGCTTCGCCGCGCTGATCATGCTCACGACGTATGCGAGTCTGCGATGGGGCGAGGTCTGTGCTTTGCAGCGCGCGGATCTCGACTTGCCGGCCGCTCGCGTCCGGGTGCACCGAGTGCATGTCGAACTACGGGCTCGGGGCCTGGTCGAGGGTCGAACGAAGTCGAAGGCAAGCTCGCGGACCGTTGCGTTCCCGGCCGCGCTGGTGCCGCTGCTCCGGCGCCATCTCAGCGAGTACGTCGGCCTTGAGCCATCTGCCCTGCTTTTCACCGGGCCCAAGGGCGCCCCGCTGAGGCGCAGCAATTTCCACAGCCTGGTCAAGTGGCCGAAGGCACTTGCGGACATCGGAGCCCCGGAACTGCATTTCCATGACTTGCGCCACACCGGCAATAGCTACGCCGCGAAAGTCCCGGGCACGACCATTCGCGAGTTGATGAGCCGGATGGGCCACGACAGCACCCGGGCCGCTCTCATCTACCTGCACAGCGAGAGTGGGGCAGATCGCACCATCGCTGACGCCATGCCAATCGACCTCAACATCACACGTCTGAACGGCGACGACCCGGCGCCTGATGGCGGCGACGACAAGGGTGCTCAAGCGTGAGGCGTGGCACGTGCGTGGCACAAGAGCCCGCGTGGTCGCTCTTGCCTGCCCGGGGGAGTGGCCCGGCTGACAGGCTGACCTGCATGTTTGGTGTGGAGCGGGTGACCGGGATCGAACCGGCATGGCCAGCTTGGAAGGCTGGGGCTCTGCCATTGAGCTACACCCGCGGGGGCACTGCCGCGCAGTGCGTGGTCAGGATAACCGCTGGGCGCCGCTAGACTCGCCGGTGAGCTGCCGGGGCGTAGCGTAGCGGCCAGCGCGCCTGCTTTGGGAGCAGGAGATCGGGAGTTCAAATCTCCCCGCCCCGACTCGTACTGGCATCAGTGAACCCACCAGAGCCGGAGGAGCGCGTACGTGAAGAGCACCGTCGAGAACCTGAGCCCTACGCGTGTACGGCTCGCCGTCGAGGTGCCTTTCGACGAGCTCAAGCCCAGCCTCGACAAGGCCTACCGCGTGATCGCGGGCCAGGTGCGGGTGCCCGGCTTTCGCGACGGCAAGGCGCCCGCTCGCATCATCGACCAGCGGGTGGGCCGGGCCGCGGTGCTGGAGCAGGCGGTCAACGAGGCCATCCCGCATCAGTACTCCGCGGCCGTGCGCGAGCACGCCGTCAAGGTGCTCGGCCAGCCAGCTGTCGACATCACCGACTTCTCCGACGGAGAGCACCTGAAGTTCACGGCCGAGGTCGATGTGCGGCCGGACGTGGTGTTGCCCGACTACGACCAGCTCAGCGCGACGGTCGAGGACGTGGCCGTCGACGACGCCGAGATCGACGAGCAGGTCGACGCCCTGCGCGACCGCTTCGCCGTGCTGCAGGGGGTGGACCGGCCGGCCCAGACCGGCGACTTCGTCAGCGTCGACCTGCAGGCCACGGTCGACGGGGCCGAGGTGGAGGGCGGCAGCACGACCGGCCTCTCGTACGAAGTGGGCACCGGCGGCCTGGTGCCCGGCATCGATGAGGTGCTGGTCGGCATGACCAAGGCGGACACCAAGTCGTTCACTACAGACCTGGCTGAGGGGGAGTACGCCGGCGGCACGGCCGACGTCAAGGTGACCGTGCGTTCGGTCAAGGAGAAGCAACTGCCCGACGTGGACGATGATTTCGCACAGACGGCGAGCGAGTTCGACACCCTCGCCGAGCTGCGTGAGGACATCCGGGCGAAGCTCACCCGGATCAAGAGCCTCAAGCAGGGCTTCGCCGCCCGGGATGCTGTGCTCGAGGTGCTGCTCAGCGCCGTCGACGTGCCGCTGCCGGAGACGATCGTGCGGGGCGAGGTCGACTTCCGTAAGCGGGCGATGGAGCACGAGTTGTCCGGTGCCGGGCTGTCACTCGAGGGCTATCTCGAGTCCGAGGAGCGCTCCGAGGCGGAGCTTGAGAGCGACCTGCGCGAGACCGCCGAGCACGCCGTCAAGGCCCAGCTCGTGCTCGACGCCGTGGCCGACAAGGAAGGGGTGGCGGTCTCCGACGCCGAGCTGACCCAGGAGGTCATCCGGCGGGCGGAGCGCAATCAGGTGGCGCCCGAGGAGTACGTCCAGCAGGTCGTGCGGGGCGGTCAGATTCCGGTCCTGGCCGCCGACGTCCGTCGCGGCAAGGCCCTGGCGATTGTCCTCGAGCGCGCGACGGTCAAGGACGCCTCTGGCCGTACCGTCGATCTCGAAGCGCTGCGCGAGGATCCGGCCGGCGCGGGGGAAGCGCCTGTGGATCCCGCCGAGGACACCCAGGACGCCGAGGACGCGCCGGGGTCGTGAGCCTGCGCCTAGAGCGAACACGGGCCCCGGCGGGACTCGACTGTCCGCAGCTGGCGTTAGGGTCGATGCGAGTGCACGGCCCGCTCATCAGGTGAGGAAGGCAGGCTCTAAGTGACCCAGTTCGAGGCTCCGTACGCACGGAGCCAGCCCGGCGGCATGAGCCTGGACGACTCCGTCTACAACCGGCTGCTGAAGGAGCGCATCCTCTTCCTCGGCTCCGTGGTCGAGGACGAGATGGCCAACATCGTCTGCGCGCAGTTGATGCTGCTCGCGGCCGAGGATCCGGCCCGCGACATCTGGCTCTACATCAACTCCCCCGGTGGCTCCGTCTCGGCCGGCTTGGCGATCTACGACACCATCCAATTCCTCAAGAACGACGTCGGCACCGTCGCCATGGGGATGGCCGCCTCGATGGGGCAGTTCCTGCTCTGCGCCGGGGCGGCCGGCAAACGCTATGCCCTGCCGCACGCGCGGATCATGATGCACCAGCCCTCCGGTGGCATCGGCGGCACGGCGTCCGACATCGCCATCCAGGCCGAGAACATGCTGTGGACCAAGAAGACGATGCAGGAGCGGATCGCATACCACACCGGCCAGACCATCGAGCAGATCGAGCTCGACTCCGACCGCGACCGGTGGTTCACCGCATCCGAGGCCAAGGACTACGGCTTCGTCGACCATGTCGTCGCCAGCGCCGCGCAGGTCCCCACCGGCGCCGGAACCCTGAGTTGACCTGCGGTGAACCCGCCGGCCCGACTCGAGCACGACCGGAGGAGCTTATCCCGTGAGTGAAACCCCGTACCTGCCCAGCGCCCGATACGAGATTCCCACCTGGTGGGAGCGCACCAGCCTCGGCGAGCGGCAGTACACACCGTTCTCCCGGCTCTTCGACGAGCGGATCATCTTCCTCGGCACGCCCATCGTCGACGAGGTGGCCAACGTCGTCATGGCCCAGATCCTGTGCCTGGAGTCGATGGACCCCGACCGCGACATCCTGCTCTACATCAACTCGCCGGGCGGGTCGTTCACCGCGCTCACCGCGATCTACGACACCATGCAGTATGTCCGGCCCGACGTTCAGACGGTGTGCATGGGGCAGGCGGCCTCCGCTGCCGCCGTGCTGCTCGCGGCCGGCACCCCCGGCAAGCGCCTGGCACTGCCGCATGCCCGCATCCTCATCCACCAGCCCTCCATCGAGCAGGCCGGCGGGCAGGGCAGCGACATCGAGATCCAGGCCAGGGAGATCCTCCGGATGCGTACGCAGATGGAGGAGATGATCGCTCGGCACAGCAACGCCACGCCCGAGCAGGTACGCAAGGACACCGAGCGCGACAAGATCCTCACCGCGGAGGAGGCCAAGGAGTACGGGCTGGTCGATCAGGTGCTCGAGAGCCGCAAACTCTCCGCGCTCACGCCGGCCTGACACCGGCGAGCCCCGGCAAAGGGGGTCCCTTCGGACTCCCGACGATGTACCGTCGAACCGACCGCTGGTCTTGTCCCGCCGGCGCCGACAGGGAGTGAGTCGTACGTGGCACGCATCGGCGACGGGGGCGACCTGCTCAAGTGCTCTTTCTGCGGGAAGAGCCAGAAGCAGGTGAAGAAGCTCATCGCAGGACCGGGCGTCTATATCTGCGACGAATGCATCGACCTGTGCAACGAAATCATCGAGGAGGAGCTCTCCGAGAGCTCCGAGCTCAAGTGGGACGAGCTGCCCAAGCCGCAGGAGATATTCGAGTTCCTCGACAGCTACGTGGTCGGCCAGGACATCTCCAAGAAGACGCTGTCGGTCGCCGTCTACAACCACTACAAGCGGATCCAGGCCGGCAGTGCCGGCCCACGCCGCGACGCGGCCGAGACGGTCGAGTTGTCGAAGTCCAACATCCTCCTGCTCGGCCCGACCGGGTGCGGCAAGACCTTGCTCGCCCAGACGCTGGCCAAGATGCTCAACGTTCCCTTCGCCATCGCCGACGCGACGGCGCTCACCGAGGCCGGCTATGTCGGTGAGGACGTCGAGAACATCCTGCTCAAGCTCATCCAGGCCGCCGACTACGACGTGAAGCGCGCCGAGACCGGCATCATCTACATCGACGAGGTCGACAAGATCGCCCGCAAGAGCGAGAACCCTTCGATCACCCGTGACGTGTCCGGAGAGGGGGTCCAGCAGGCGCTGCTCAAGATCCTCGAGGGCACGACGGCCTCCGTGCCACCTCAGGGTGGACGCAAGCACCCGCACCAGGAGTTCATCCAGATCGACACCACCAACGTGCTGTTCATCGTCGGTGGGGCGTTCGCCGGCCTCGACAAGATCATCGACGGTCGGGTCGGCAAGAAGGGACTCGGCTTCGCCGCCGACCTGCACTCAAAGCACGAGGTCAATGTCGACGACGTGTTCTCCAAGGTCATGCCCGAGGATCTGCTGAAGTTCGGCATGATCCCGGAGTTCGTCGGCCGGTTGCCGGTGATCACCAGCGTCCGCAACCTCGACCGCGCCGCGTTGATCCGCATCCTCACCGAGCCACGCAACGCGCTGGTCCGGCAGTACCACCGACTCTTCGAGCTCGACAACGTCGAGCTGGAGTTCACCGACGACGCCCTCGAGTCGATCGCCGACCTGGCGATCCTGCGGGGCACCGGCGCCCGCGGCCTGCGCGCGATCATGGAAGAAGTGCTGCTGTCGGTGATGTACGACATCCCGTCTCGCAGCGATGTCGCCCGGGTCGTCATCACCCGAGAGGTCGTCCTCGAGCACGTCAACCCGACGATCGTGCCGCGCGAGGCGGCACCCAAGCGCGAGCGGCGCGAGAAGTCCGCCTGAACTCTCGCCTCGGCGGCGCACCTCATCTCGACCATTTCATGATCCAGGGAAGATCAGTCCGGTCCCAGCCGGACCAGTCTTCCCTTGATCTAGGTCGACGCCGGTCAGACGTACGCGAACGCGTACTCCTGAGCGTCGCACACGGGCTGATAGCCGATCTGCCGATAGATCGCGTTGGACGTCGGGTTGCTCAGGTCGGTGTAGAGCATGCAGTGCTGAGCCCCGGCCTCCAGGGCCCGTTCGGTGACTGCGGCTACACACGCGCTGGCGTAGCCCTGCCGTCGCTCGGGCACTGGGGTGTAGACCGGCCCCACCCGGGCGACACCTGCCGCCGGCGGCCGCGCACCGACCAACGACACCGGCCGGCCGTCGACCTCCCACAACGACCAGCCGCCGTGGGCAAGCGCATGCTCAACCACCTCCGTGGCGACGTCGACCGGCTGGTCGGGAGCCGTCTCCCGCCAAAACGTCGCCAACCAGTCGAGCAAGAGAGCCCGGTCGCGAGTTGCGGCATCGCGCCGCCGACCTGGCACGGATGAAGGTGGCACGACGCGGTCGAGGCGATAGATCCGCTGAGCCATACCCGGCGTGACCTCGGCTACGGCCAACCGGTGCCATTCCGCCGCGAAATCTGCGACCGTTGGCACCACGCCGGTCACGCCGGGCAGGTCCGGCCGGACCCGTGCCAGCGCACCGGCGAGCAGATGTACGGCATCAGGCGGCATCGGGCATACGAACAATCGGTGCGGCGGGGTGTGCATCGCCGCGCCGACCACCTCGCCCGCATCGTCGATGACGGCAAGCCACAGCGCGTCCGCAAATGTCCGCCGCCCGGCCACCGAGGCCTCGAGGTTGGTGGCAAGCACGTTGCACGCAACGGGCTCTCGCTCGACCCACGGCATGACCCCCTCGGCGAACGAGTGGGCGTCGACCTCGACCAGTACTTTCACGGTTATCAGGGTGGGCCCAACCGCCGACGGGCGCGAACGCATTTCCCCGCCGACCTCCACCGCGCACCTCGCGCGCTCCTCTCACACCGATCAAGGACTTCACGTCACTGGGCGGGTAGGTATGTCCCGCATTAATTCACGCGAACTCCTTGATCACCGTCCCGACGGCTCAGGCTAGAGAGTGACGTCGACCCGCAGTTCCTCGGCGCCGTTGGCGAAGGTCAGCTCGCCCACCCGGCCGGCGGCGCGCAGATCAGGGGCAGCGAGCTGGACCAGATCGATCAGCCGCTGGGGGCCGCGTACCACTACCGATGCGACGTCGGTGCGCATGGAGAGCTTGGCGTCGGACTTCGCCTTGCGGACTCCCGAGAGCGCGATCGATGTCGCCCGCAGCGCCTCAGCGTCGCCGTCGCCCGCAAGCGCCCGCACCTCGTCGTCGGCAGGCCACGCGGTGCGATGGACGGAGCCCTCCTGCCACCACGACCACACCTCTTCGGTGACGAACGGCAGAACCGGTGCAAACAACCGCAGCAGCACCGACAGCGCCGTCGCCAGGGCGGTCCGCGCCGACGCCGCCTGTGCCGTACCCCTGCCTCCGTACGCCCGCTCCTTGACCAGTTCCAGATAGTCGTCACAGAACGCCCAGAAGAAGGTCTCGGTCACTTCGAGCGCCCGGCTGTGCTGGTAGGCCTCGAACGCCGATGTTGCTTCCGCGATGACAGCGGCCAGCCCGGCGAGCAGGGCGCGATCGAGTGGCTCGGTGATGGCTCCGGCGTCCTCGGTCGCCCCAAAGCCGAGCACGAAGTTGCCCACGTTGAGCAGCTTGATCGCCAGCCGGCGGCCGATCTTGAGCTGCCCGGGGTCGAACGCCGCGTCGGTGCCCAGCCGCGCTCTGGCCGACCAGTAGCGCACGGCGTCTGAGCCGTACTGTTCGAGGACGTCGGCCGGGGTCACGACGTTGCCTTTGGACTTCGACATCTTCTTACGATCCGGATCGAGGATCCAGCCGGAGAGGGCCACGTCGCTCCACGGCAGGCAATCGAACTCCGCGTTGCTGCGCATGACCGTGGAGAACAGCCAGGTACGGATGATGTCGTGCCCCTGGGGCCGTAGGTCCATTGGGAACACCCGGGCGAACAGGTCCTCGTCGCGGACCCATCCGCCCGCGATCTGCGGGGTGAGCGACGAGGTCGCCCAGGTATCCATGACGTCGGGATCGCCGATGAACCCGCCGGGCACGCCCCGCTTTTCCGCGCTGAACCGGGGCGGAGTGTCCGAGGAGGGATCGATGGGCAGCGCGGCCTCGTCGGGCCTGATCGGCTGGTCCCAGAGCGGGTTTCCGTCGGTGTCGACCGGATACCACAGCGGAAATGCCACGCCGAAGAACCGCTGGCGGCTGATCAGCCAGTCGCCGGTGAGGCCGCGGACCCAGTTTTCGTACCGCGCCCGCATGAACTCCGGGTGCCAGCGCAGTTCCCGCCCGCGCTCGAGCAGCCGCTCCCGCAGCGGCAGGTCGCGACCGCCATTGCGGAGGTACCACTGCCGGGTCGAGACGATCTCGAGCGGCTTCTCACCGCGCTCGTAGAACTTCACCGGGTGGATGATCGGCTTGGGCTCGCTCTCGAGGTCGCCGGACTCCCGGAGCATCTCCACCATGCGCTGCTGCCCTGTGTGGACGGTGGCGCCGGCGATCTTGGCGTAGGCCGCCCGGGCCGAGGTGGTGTCGATGCCGGGCGGCGGTTCGCTGACGAACCGGCCGTCGAACCCCAGCACCGCCCTCGTGGGCAGCCGCAACTCGCGCCACCACGTGACATCGGTGGTGTCGCCGAACGTGCAGATCATGGCGATGCCGGTCCCCTTGGTGGGGTCGGCCAGACGATGAGCCACGATCGGGATCTCGACGCCGAAGATCGGCGTGCGAACCGACGACCCGAACAGCGGCTGGTATCGCTCGTCACCGGGATGCGCGACGAGGGCGACGCAGGCCGGGAGCAACTCGGGGCGGGTGGTTTCGATGCAGACCGGCTCTTGGCCGGGAAAGCGGATCCGGTGGTAGGCGCCGGGTCGGTCGCGGTCCTCGAGCTCGGCCTGCGCCACGGCGGTCCGGAAGGTGACGTCCCACAGGGTCGGCGCCTCGGCCTGATAGGCCTCCCCGCGGGCCAGGTTGTGCAGGAACGCGCGCTGCGAGGCGGCCCGCGATTCGGCGTGGATCGTGGTGTAGATCATCCCGAAGTCGGCGGACAGGCCGATTTGGCGGAACATCGCCTCGAACACCTGCTCGTCCTCTGCGGTCAGCCGCTCGCAGAGCTCCACGAAGTTCTGCCGGCCGATCGGCATCTCGTGCTTGCCGGGTGTCTCCGGTGGGGTGAAGTCCGGGTCGTACGGCAGGGTCGGGTCGCATCGGACGCCGAAGTAGTTCTGCACCCGGCGCTCGGTGGCTAGGCCGTTGTCGTCCCAGCCGATCGGATAGAACACCTCCTTGCCCCGCATCCGCCAGAACCGGGCAACCAGGTCGGTGTGGGTGAAGGAGAACACGTGGCCGACGTGCAGCGAACCGCTTACCGTCGGTGGCGGGGTGTCGATCGAGTAGATCTGCTCGCGGGTCTTCGACCGGTCGAAGCGGTAGGTGCCCTGCTCCTCCCATACCGCGCTCCACCGCTCCTCGAGCCCCTCGAGGGTCGGCTTGTCCGGAACTGAGCGCGAGGTCATGGCACGATCCTAGGGTGGCCGCCGTCGACCCCACCTCCGAGTTGTACCGCGTCGAGAAGGCGCTGGCGCAGCGCTGGCCGGAGTCCGACATCGTGCCGTCGCTCGCCCTGATCCGGGCGCTGACCGATCTGCTCGGCGAGCCACAGGGCGCCTACCCGGTCATCCACATCACCGGAACCAACGGCAAGACGTCCTCGGCACGCATGATCGACGCGCTGCTGCAGTCGTTCGGCCTGCGGGTGGGCCGGTTCACCAGCCCGCACCTGGAATCGATCACCGAACGGATCACGATCGACGGCGTTCCGCTGTCGCCGGCGCGCTTTGCCGCGGCCTTCGACGACGTGCTGCCGTTCGTCGAACTCATTGACGCCCGAAGCGATCACCCCATGTCCTTCTTCGAGGTCATCACGGCGATGGCGTTCGCCACGTTCGCTGAGGCGCCGGTCGATGTCGCCGTCATCGAGGTCGGCCTGGGCGGCTCGTGGGATGCCACCAACGTCGCCGACGGTCAGGTCGCGCTGATCACGCCGATCGACATCGACCACACCCGCCTGCTCGGCCCGACGGTGGCCGGGATCGCCGCGGAGAAGGCCGGCATCATCAAGGCGGGCGCAACAGTCGTGAGCGCGGTGCAGGCGCCGGATGCGGCGGAGGCAATCGGCCGGCGCGCGATCGAGGTCGAGGCTTCGGTGGCCCGTGAGGGGATGGAGTTCGGCGTGGTGTCGCGCTCAGTGGCGGTCGGCGGCCAGGTGCTGACGCTGCAGGGCCTGGGCGGCGGCTACGACGACGTCTTCCTGCCGCTTTTCGGCGCCCACCAGGCCGCCAACGCGGCCGGGGCGCTGGCCGCGGTCGAGGCGTTCTTCGGCGCCGGGCCCAGAGGACGGATCGATCCGCTCGCTGTACGGGAGGCCTTCGCCCAGGTGAGCTCGCCGGGCCGGCTGGAGCCGGTACGCAGCTCGCCCACGGTGCTCATCGACGCCGCGCACAACCCGGCCGGCATGGCGGCGACCGCGGCGGCGCTGTCCGACGCCTTCGACTTCCGGCGGCTGGTCGCGGTGGTGGCCGTGCTCTTGGACAAGGACGCGCTGGGGATGCTCGAGGCGCTCGAGCCGGTGGCCGAGACGGTCATCGTGACCGAGAACTCCTCGCCCCGGCATCTGCCGGTCGACGATCTCGCCGCCCAGGCGGTGAGCGTCTTCGGTGCGGATCGGGTCGAGGTGAGCGGCAGGCTCGACGATGCCATCGAGGATGCCGTACGGCTGGCCGAGGAAGGCGCCGGCGACGGGCCGCTGTCGGGCGTGGGTGTACTCGTGACCGGTTCCGTCATCACGGCCGGCGAGGCGCGCACCCTGTTGCACCGATGAGCCAGCCCACCGGGCCGCCGTCGGGGTTGCGCGATCCGGCCCGTGCCGTGCGGTCCGTCGCGGCAGCCACATTGGCACTCGAGGGGCTGACCGTGCTGCTCGCCTTGGCACCGATCGCCAAGGTGGGCGGCGGCCTGACGGCTCCCCGGCTGGCCGCGCTCCTGGGGCTGTCGGCGCTGCTCTTTGGCACCGCCGGTCTGCTGCGCCGGCGCTGGGCCTATGCCCTGGGGTCGGCGCTGCAGGTGGCCGTGCTGACAGCAGGTCTGCTGACCGCCGCCATGTTCGTCGTCGGCGCGGCGTTCGGCCTGGTGTGGATCTACGTCCTCCGATTGCGCCGCACAGTCGCCGGCCGGTGACGTTTTGCCAGCAAACCGGGCCTGACCGCCCGGTAGGCTGCTCGGAACCCCATCAAGGAGTAGCCCTGTGTCCGAGCGCACCCTGATCCTCGTCAAACCCGACGGGGTACGCCGTGGCTTGATCGGTGAAGTGATAGGCCGCCTCGAGCGCAAGGGCCTGCTGATAGTCGCCATGGACTTGCGGGTGCTGGTCGTGGAGACGGCGCAGGAGCACTACGCCGAGCACCGGGAGAAGCCGTTCTTCTCCTCCCTGGTGGAGTTCATCACCGGTGGCCCCCTGGTTGCCGTGGTCGCCGAGGGAAATCGGGCGATCGAGACCTTTCGTACCCTCGCCGGAGCCACGGATCCGGTGAAGGCCGGGCCCGGCACCATCCGCGGTGACCTTGCCCTGGAGGTACAGAACAACATCGTGCACGGATCGGACTCCGCGGCCTCGGCCGAGCGCGAGATTGCCCTCTTCTTCCCCGGCCTGTAGTGCGATTCCGCGCCTTCACCTGGCGTTACGATGGCCCCCTCATGGGTAATTCGATGTCCTTTCTCGGCCGCGACATGGCCGTCGATCTCGGCACCGCCAACACACTGGTCTACGTCCGGGGCCGGGGCGTCGTCCTCAACGAGCCCTCGGTGGTGGCCATCAACACCACGACCAGCACCATCGTGGCCGTCGGCGTCGAGGCCAAGAAGATGATCGGCCGCACACCGGGCAACGTCGTCGCGATCCGGCCGCTCAAGGACGGTGTCATCGCCGACTTCGAGACCACCGAGCGCATGCTGCGCTACTTCATCCAGAAGGTTCACCGGCGCCGGCACTTCGCCAAGCCGCGCATCGTGGTCTGCGTGCCCTCGGGCATCACCGGGGTGGAGCAGCGCGCGGTGAAGGACGCCGGCTACCAGGCCGGGGCCCGCAAGGTCTACATCATCGAGGAGCCGATGGCCGCCGCGATCGGCGCGGGGCTGCCGGTCAGCGAGCCGACCGGCAACATGGTGGTCGACATCGGTGGCGGCACGACCGAGGTCGCGGTGATATCCCTCGGCGGCATCGTGACGAGCCAGTCCATCAGGGTCGGCGGCGACGAGATGGACAGTGCGATCATCACGTACGTGAAGAAGGAATACTCCCTGCTGCTGGGCGAGCGCACGGCCGAGGAAATCAAGATGACGATCGGGTCCGCGTTTCCGATGCCCGACGAGCCGCATGCCGAGATCCGCGGTCGCGACCTGGTGTCAGGATTGCCGAAGACGATCGTCGTGTCGGCCGAAGAGATCCGCAAGGCCATCGAGGAGCCGGTCAACCAGATCGTCGACGCCGTCAAGACGACGCTGGACAAGACCCCGCCCGAGTTGGCCGGCGACATAATGGATCGCGGCATCGTGCTCACCGGCGGCGGCGCCCTCCTGCGCGGGCTCGACGAGCGGCTCAAGCACGAGACCGGCATGCCGATCATCGCGATCGACAATCCGCTGTTCTCGGTGGCGCTGGGGTCGGGCAAGTGCGTCGAGGACTTCGAGGCGTTGCAGCAGGTGCTCGTCTCCGAGCCGCGCCGCTGATCGCCGGGCACGAGTAGGCCGTGCCTCGACCCACCAGCCGCCGGCGACTGGCGCTCGTCGTTCTCGTCCTCATCTCCGTGACGTTCGTGACGCTCGACTATCGGATGAGGGACGGGTCAGCGTTCTCCGGCCTGCGGTCGGTCGCCGGTGCGGTGATCGAGCCGATGCAGCGTGCCGTCAGCAGGGCGCTGTCCCCGGTGCATCGCCTGATCGGCGACGACGAGTCCGGCTCGCAGCGAGAGCGGCAACTGCGCCGCGACAGCGAGGCGCTGCGCCGGCAACTGGGCAGCGCGACCCTCGACCGGGCCGGGATCGCGCAGTTGCGCGGGCTCAACCTGCTCGCGGGCGCCGGGGGCTACCGCATCGTGCCGGGCCGGGTCATCGCGCTCGGGCCGTCGGCCGATCTCGAATGGACAGCGACGATCGACCTCGGTACCCGCGACGGGGTCCGGCAGGGCATGACGGTCATCAACGGCGACGGCCTGGTCGGCCGGGTCAAGCGGGCCGCCGACCACAGTTCGGTCGTGCTCCTCACCATCGACCCGCTGTCGGCGGCCGGAGCGCGCCTGGAGGGCAGCGGTCAACTCGGCCTGTGCTCGGGTGAGGGGCTGCATCCGCTGCGGCTGCAACTGCTCGACCCAAACGCGCGGGTATCCGTCGGCGATCGACTCGTCACCGGCCCCTACGGCCAGACCACCTATGCCGCGGGGCTACCGATCGGCACGGTGAGCAAGGTGACCCCCTCCTCGAGCGCGCTGGTCCGCATCGCGCAGGTGCGCCCGTTCGTGCGGTTCACGGCGCTGGACATCATCGGCGTGGTGCTCGTCGCCGCACGCACCGACCCCCGCGACTCGGTCCTGCCACCTAAGCCGGCCAAGAGCAAGTGACGTGAGCGTCACCCGGATGCTGCTCGCCGGGCTGCTCGTCGTGACCGCCGCGGTGGTCCAGACCTCGGCGCTGGCTCCGCTGCATCTTCCGTACGGGCAGCCGGATCTGATCGTGGTCGTCGTGGTAGCCCTCGCGCTGGCCGCCGGTTCGCGGGCCGGGATGTGGGTGGGTTTCGCGGCCGGCCTGCTGGCTGACCTGCTCTCCGACCATCCCGCCGGGATGCTGGCGCTCGTGCTGTGCCTGGTCGGGTACACCGCCGGGCTCGTGCCGGAGGCTGCCGATCACAGCGTGCTGCTCCCGTTGACCGTCGTCGCCGCCGCAACAGTGGCCGCGGCGGTGGCGTTCGCCGTGCTGCTCGCAATCCTCGGAAGTCCGCGCCTCGACTGGCGTGTCGTGCTCGGCTCCCTGCCCGGGGGCGTTGCATACGATGTGCTTCTGGCCGCTTTCGTCGTGCCGACCGTTGCGGCGCTGCACCGGCGGCTGGCCCCCTAGCGAGCCGAGCAGGAGGAGGCCCCGCGGGTGAGCGATCGATCCACGCTGCGGCTGCTGGTGGTACGCGTGCTCGTCCTGTCGCTCCTCGCGACGCTGGGTGGCCGGCTGTGGTACCTCCAGGTGCTGGCGGCCGGCGACTTCAGCACGGCCGCCGCCGACAACCGGATCCGCGAGGTCATCACCCCGGCGCCGCGCGGCTCGATCCTCGATGCCGCCGGTCGCCCGATGGTCCGCAACCGCACCGCGCTGGTGGTGTCGGTGGACAGCCAGGCGCTCACCCGGCAGCCGGATGCCGGCATCGCTGTGCTACACCGACTCGCCCTGGTGATCAGGGTCCCGGTGCGCGACTTGCAGCGCATGATCCGGCCATGCGCCAAGGGCGTGCCCCGACCGTGCTGGAACGGCTCGCCCCTGCAGCCGGTGCCGGTCCTCGCCGACGCGCCGCCGCAGGTCGCGCTGAGGATCGCCGAGCACCAAGAGGACTTCCCGGGTGTGACGGCGCAGTTCCAGGCGGTACGGGACTATCCGCGGCACAGTCTGGCCGCACACCTGCTTGGCTACCTCGCCCCGATCACGCTGGATCAGCTCGCGGCTTCGCAGCGCGCCGGCCACCGCGATACCGACCTGGTGGGCGCGGCCGGGCTGGAGAAGCAGTACGACAGCCGGCTGCGCGGGGTCGACGGCGTGCGGCAGGTGACCGTGGATCACGCCGGTCTGGTCACCGGCACGGTGTCACAAACGGCACCCGTGCAGGGCGGCGATCTGGTGACGAACCTCGACGCGCGGCTCCAGGCGTTGGCCGAGAAGTCGCTGGTCGAGGGCCTGACCACCGCGCGAAAGGGCCACGACAAGTACGGCCGACCCTACCGTGGCACCTCCGGCGCGGTCGTGGTGCTGGGCGCCCGCACCGGCGCCGTGCTGGCCATGGCGAGCTACCCGTCGTACGACCCGACTGTGTGGACCGGTGGGATCTCGGCGCAGGACTACGCGCAGCTCACCTCGGCGGCCGCGGGTGTCCCGCTCATTTCGCGGGCCACCCAGGGCGAGTTCGCGCCTGGTTCGACGTTCAAACTGGCATCGGCATCGGCGGCCGTGCGCGGGGGCTACTCGCTGAACAGCACCTATCAGTGCCCGGGCTTCTACGACGTGGGCAACGCGCGGTTCCATAACTTCGAGGGCATCGCGGAAGGGTCGATGAACCTCCGCAAGGCGCTGATCAAGTCCTGCGACACGGTGTTCTACCGGTTCGGCTACGAGATGTGGCTGCGTGACGGCGGGGTCAGGCCAGCCAAGGGCCAGGCGCGTGAGTTGTTCGCCCGTACCGCGCAGGCGTACGGCTTCGGCGCAGCCACCGGCCTGGACCTGCCGGCCGAGGCCGGCGGGCGGATCCCGGACCGGGCCTTCAAGCAGGCGTTCTGGAAGCTGCGCAGGGCCGACTACTGCGCGGGTGCGCGCAACCCGAAGTTCGACGCGCTGCGCCGGCGCCTCGATCAGGAGTTCTGCACCGACGGCTATCGCTACCGGGCCGGCGACGCGGTGAACTTCGCGATCGGGCAGGGTGACGTGCTCGTGACGCCGCTGCAACTGGCCGTCGCGTACGCCGCGATGGCGGGCGGCGGCACGGTCTATCGCCCGCAGGTGGCCAAGGCCGTGCTCGGACCGACCGGGGAAGTGACCTGGCGCGCGCAACCGCGGGCCGTCCGGCGGCTGCCGATCGACAAGACCACGATGGACTACATCCGCTCGGCCATGGCCGGCGTGACCCGGCCCGGCGGCACCGCGTACGGCGCCTTCACCGACTGGCCGCAGGACCGGATCCCAATCGGCGGCAAGACGGGGACCGCCGAGGTCGGCCTGACCAAGGCGAGCCGCCAGGACACCTCGTGGTTCGTCGCGTTCGCTCCGGCCACCGACCCGCAGTTCGTCGTCGTGAACATGCTGGAGCAGGTCGGCACGGGAGGCGCCTACGCCGCCAAGGTGGTCCGGCGGGTCCTCGACGGCATGTACGGGGTGTCCGGTCAGCACGCGATCTTCCCTGGCGGCCGCGTCCCGACGGCGTTGCCGCGGCTGCGTCCCGACGGGACCATCAGCGTCGTCCCGGCGAACCTGCTCGCCCCCGCTCCGGCCGCCACCTCCCCCGCTCCGGCCGCCACCTCCCCCGCTCCGGCCGCCACCTCCAGCGGTGATCATGCAGATTTGGCGGGCGCACTCGGCGTGTCGCCCTGCATTTGTGCAAGATCACCGCGGGTGGCGGGCCGTCAGGTGCCCGGGGGCCGCCCGGGAGTCGTCGCGACCGTTAGCGCGGCCGAGGCGAAGGCGCGGGCTCCGTGAGCGTGCCCACGTTTCGCCTGGGTCCTGCGGCCTCGAAGGACCGGCTCCGGCGACGGGAGTCACCCCTGCGCCGGACCGACTGGGTGCTCACCGCGGCCGTCCTGGCGCTGGGTGCGCTGGGAACCCTGCTGGTCTGGTCGGCTACGAGGGTCCGGCAGGAATCGGCGGGCCTGGATCCGCAGGGCTTCCTCAAGCGGCACCTCCTCAACCTGGCGATCGGGCTGGTGCTTGCCGTAGTGACCGCGGCGTTCGACCACCGGATGTTGCGGGCGTACGCGCCGATCGTCTTTGTCGCCTCGTGCGTCGGGCTGGTGGCCGTCCTGGTGATCGGGAGCACCATCAACGGCGCGCACTCGTGGATCGTGCTTGCCGGTGGCTTCCAGCTTCAGCCGTCGGAGTTCGCCAAGGTGGGCCTCATCGTGAGCATGGCGATGCTGCTTGGGGAGAAACGCGACGGCGAGAGCGTTCCCCGTGGCTCCGACGTGCTTGTCGTGCTGGCGCTGGCCGCCGTGCCGCTCGGCCTGGTGATGTTGCAACCGGACTTCGGTACGGCCCTCGTGCTGACGTTCGTCATCCTCGGCGTGATCTCGGTGTCCGGCGCCTCCGCCAAATGGATCGTCGGACTGCTCGCCGCTGGCGCCATCGTGGCCGTGCTGGCGGTGCATCTCGGCGTACTGAAGGAGTATCAACTCGATCGGTTCAAGGCCTTCGCGAACCCGACAGCCGACTCCCATGGCGCCGGCTACAACACCCGCCAGGCCCGCATCGCCATCGGATCGGGCGGGCTGACCGGCAAGGGACTGTTCAAGGGCACGCAGACCAACGGGCACTTCGTGCCGGAACAGCAGACGGACTTCGTCTTCACGGTGGCCGGCGAGGAACTCGGGCTGGCGGGTGGCGGCACGATCATCCTGCTGTTAGGCATCGTGCTGTGGCGCGGGCTGTCGATCGCGGCCCGCGCGCCGGACCTGTTCGGCCGGCTGGTGGCGACCGGGGTGGTCGCGTGGTTCGCCTTCCAGAGCTTCGTGAACATCGGCATGACGCTCGGCATCATGCCGGTGACCGGGCTGCCGCTGCCCTTCGTCTCCTACGGAGGGTCCGCCATGATCGCCAACCTGATGGCGGTCGGCCTGCTCCAGAACGTGCACCTGCGCAACACCGAGCCCTGAGCCGAGGTCCGCCCCGTTCCACCTCGCGTTTTCCGGGAAAACGTCGGTTGCCGGGCCACCTATGCCGCGTTTTCCCGGAAAACGCGCGTGGGGTGGGGGAGGTACTCTCGGACGCGATGACTGTCGAGTCCCTGTTTCCCCGGCTGGAGCCGCTGCTGCCGCGCGTGCAGAAGCCCATCCAGTACGTCGGGGGTGAACTCAACTCCACGGTCAAGGACTGGGACAGCGTCGACGTGCACTGGGCGCTGATGTATCCCGACGCCTACGAGGTAGGGCTGCCCAACCAGGGCATCCAGATCCTCTACGAGGTGCTCAACGAGCGCCCGGACGTGCTGGCCGAACGCGCCTACGCCGTGTGGCCCGACCTCGAAAAGCTCATGCGCGAGCGTGGGATCGGGCAGTTCACGGTCGACGCCCACCGCCCGGTGGCCGCCTTCGACCTTCTCGGTATTTCGTTCTCCACCGAGTTGGGCTACACCAACATGCTGGCCGCCCTCGACCTCGCCGGCATACCGCTCGAGGCCCGCGACCGCACCGCCGGCCACCCGGTCGTGCTCGCCGGTGGGCACGCGGCCTTCAACCCCGAGCCGATCGCCGACTTCATCGACGCCGCGGTCCTCGGCGACGGCGAGGAGGCCGTGCTCGAGATCAGCGACGTGGTGGCGGCGTGGATCCGCGAGGGCCGGCCTGGCGGTCGCGATGAGGTCCTGCTCCGGCTCGCCCGTACCGAGGCCGTCTACGTACCCCGCTTCTACGACGTCGACTACCTCCCCGACGGCCGGATCCGCCGGGTCGTGCCCAACCGGCCGGACGTGCCGTTCCGGGTGCACAAGCGCACCACGATGGACCTCGACGCGTGGCCCTATCCGAAGCAGCCACTGGTGCCGCTGGCCGAGACCGTGCACGAGCGGGCCAGTGTGGAGATCTTCCGCGGCTGCACGCGAGGCTGCCGGTTCTGCCAAGCCGGCATGATCACCCGGCCGGTGCGCGAGCGCTCGATCACCGGCATCGGCGACATGGTCGAGGCCAGCCTCAAGGCCACCGGGTTCACCGAGGTCGGCCTGCTCTCGCTGTCCTCCGCCGACCACTCCGAGATCGGCGAGATCGCGCATGGCCTTGCCGACCGCTATGACGGCACGCAGACCAGCCTCTCGCTGCCCTCGACCCGGGTTGACGCCTTCAACGTCACGCTGGCCGCGGAGTTGTCCCGCAACGGGCGCCGATCGGGGCTGACCTTCGCCCCCGAGGGCGGCTCCGAGCGGCTTCGCCGGGTCATCAACAAGATGGTGTCCAAAGAGGACCTGATCCGCACGGTCACCACGGCCTACACCGCGGGCTGGCGCCAGGTGAAGCTCTATTTCATGTGCGGCCTGCCGACCGAGACCGACGACGATGTCATCGAGATCGCCGCGATGGCCCACGACGTGATACGAGCCGGTCGTGAGGCGACGGGTACGAAGGACATCCGGTGCACCGTGTCGATCGGCGGGTTCGTACCCAAGCCGCACACGCCGTTCCAGTGGGCGTCGCAGGCCGATGCCGAGACGATCGACCGGCGTCTGCACGCTCTCCGAGCGGCGATCAACAGCAACCGGAGCCTCGGCCGGGCGATCGGCTACCGCTACCACGACGGCAAGCCGGGCATCATCGAAGGCCTGCTTTCCCGGGGCGACCGCCGCGTCGGCGCGGTCATCCGCGCCGTGTGGGAGGACGGCGGGCGTTTCGACGGCTGGAGCGAGCACTTCTCCTACGACCGGTGGCTGCGCGCCTGCCAGCGCGTACTCCCCGCGTACGGCGTCGACCTCAACTGGTACACCACCCGCGAACGCGGCGAGACCGAGGTGCTGCCCTGGGACCACCTTGACTCCGGTCTCGACAAGGACTGGCTGTGGTCCGACTGGCAGGACGCGCTGGCCAGCCAGGAGCAGGACGACTGCCGATGGACGCCATGCTTCGACTGCGGTGTGTGCCCCGGCATGGGCACCGAGATCCAGATCGGCCCGACCGGCCGCACGCTGCTCCCGCTCACCCCCGTGACGTGACCGACCCCTTGCCGCTCGCTGTGGAAACTTGTGCTCGCTATAGCCTGCCGAAGTTTCCACAGTCCGGCGGTCGTCGTCGGCTCGGACGGCTGAGGTGAGCAAGCGGCAGCCTGTAGGGCCGCCACCGCCGCCGGTAGTGCAGCGACTGCGGATCCGGTACGCGAAGCGCGGGCAGCTGCGCTTCACGTCGCATCGCGACTTCGCCCGGGCCTTCGAGCGCGCACTGAGGCGGGCGGAGGTGCCGATCGCCTACTCGGCCGGCTTCACGCCGCACCCCAAGGTCTCCTACGTCGGTGCCAGCCCGACCGGGGTCGCGAGCGAGGCCGAATACCTCGAAATCGGGCTCGCCAGGCGGCTCGAACCAGAACATCTGCGAGCCGCGCTGGACGCCTCACTGCCGACCGGTCTCGACCTGCTCGAGGTCGTCGAGGCCGGTGCCGGCAGCCTGCCCGACCGAATCGACGCGTCCTGCTGGGAGATCGCCGTGCCCGGCGTGCCGCAGGCGACCCTCGCGGCCGCTGTCGCGCGGTTTCTGGCTTGCGACGAGGTGCCGGTCGAGCGGCTCACCAAGGCCGGCCGGCGTTCGCTCGACGCGCGCGCCGCGGTCGTGCGGGCCGACACGCGGCCCGGCCGGGGCGGTTGCGAGGGTGACTGTGCGATACTGGTGCTTGTCGTACGGCATGTGACGCCCGCGGTACGACCCGACGATGTTCTGGCCGGCCTGCAGTCCGTGGCCGACCTGGAGTTGCCGGAGCCGCCTCGCGCGACTCGGCTGGCTCAAGGGTCGCTCGACGCGACTGGCCAGATCACCGACCCGCTGCAAGCGGACCGGCCCCCGTCGGTGGACGCGAGTCCGACTTAGCCATCAGGCTGGTCAGACCCGCACCCAGGAAGACTTCACGGCTCAGCGCCGTGGCACTGCACCACACACCGTGCGCATCCGCGCACTGACACAGAGAGCCCCTGAGCGGCCGCGTCACTCGCGCCCGGGGGTCGAACGGAGATATCCGGATGCTCGAAAACGAGCCCACCGGCGACGCTGCCCCCGACGGGGCCCGAGTCGCCAGCACAGACGCCAGCACACCAGCACGGACCCGCAAGCGAGCCGCCAAGAAGGCGCCTCCCGCGGTCGCCGAGACACCCACCGTCGCCGCGCCGGCCGTGGCCGCGGTCGCGGAGGCGCCGGCGGCAAGGAAGGCGGCCAAGCGTGCCCGCAAGGCCGCCGACCCGCCGAAGACCGCGAAGGCCGCCGACCCGCCGAAGACCGCGAAGGCCGCCGACCCGGCGAAGACCGCCAAGGCCGACCCGGCAAAGAAGGCTCCCAAGGCACTCAGAGCTGCGAAGGCGGCCAAGACCGAGGCCGCCACGGCCGCCGGAGTTCTGCCGGCAGCGGCTGTGGCCGAGGCACCCGCGCCGGACAAGGCCGCCCGCAAGAGCGCGCGCCGGGTCACCGCTATTCCACCGGCGTTGGCCTTCATCGCGCCCGAGCCGGTCGCCGCAGCGGCGCCTCGCCGGACCGCCAAGATGGCGGTCGCGGAGACCGTCGTCGCGTCCACCGTTGCCACCGACGCCCCCACTGGCAGCGCCGGCGATGGCGGCGGCGATGGTGATGGCGGACGGCCCTCCCGCCGTCGTGGCCGTCGTGGCCGGGGCCGGGGCAAGGGCGGCGGCGAAGGTGACACCGTGACCGAGTCCACCGACCAGCCCGAACCGGCCGAGGCCGGGGCGGCTGAAGAGAGCTCACCGGCGAGCGGTGACGACGGCGAAGAGGGTGGTGGGGACAGCGCATCGAGCCGGCGCCGGCGCCGTCGCCGGCGGCGGACCACGGGCGAGGCCGAGGGCGAGGGCGAGACCACGGAGCCGACGCCGGACGACCCGCCCAACACCGTCGTCAAGGTACGCAAGACGCGACCGCGCGGCCGGGACACCAGCGACGAGGTGCAAGGCGTCAAGGGCTCGGTCCGGCTCGAGGCCAAGCGCCAGCGCCGCCGGGACGGCCGGGACCAGGGGCGCCGCCGGCCGCCGATCATCACCGAGGCCGAATTCCTGGCTCGCCGCGAGGCGGTCGATCGGGTCATGGTGGTCCGCCAGGTCAAGGACCGCACCCAGGTCGCCGTACTCGAGGACGAGGTTCTGGTCGAGCACTACGTCACCAAGGCCAGCGCCACGTCGTACGCGGGAAACATCTATCTCGGCAAGGTGCAGAACGTCCTGCCGAGCATGGAGGCGGCGTTCGTCGACATCGGCAAGAGTCGCAACGCCGTGCTGTATGCCGGCGAAGTCAACTGGGATGCCAGCGGCATCGAGGGCAAGGCCCGCAAGATCGAGGACGCCCTCAAGGCGGGCCAGTCGGTGTTGTGCCAGGTCACCAAGGATCCGGTCGGGCACAAGGGCGCGCGCCTGACGAGCCAGATCAGCCTGCCCGGTCGCTTTCTGGTCTACGTCCCCGAGGGGTCGATGACCGGGATCAGCCGCAAGCTGCCCGACACCGAGCGCAAGCGGCTCAAGGACATCCTCAAGACGGTCGTTCCCGAGGACGCCGGCGTCATCATTCGCACAGCCGCCGAAGGCGCGACCGAGGAGGAACTCACCCGGGACGTGAAGCGCCTCCAGGCTCAGTGGGAGGCCATCCGTACCAAGACGGACAAGGCGGCGGCACCGGCGCTGCTCTACGGCGAGCCCGACTTGGTGATCCGCGTCGTACGCGACATCTTCAACGAAGACTTCAACAGGCTGATCGTCACCGGCGAGCAGGCGTGGGAGCTGGTCGAGGAGTACGTCAAGCACGTCTCGCCGGATTTGGCCGACCGGCTTTCTCAGCACACCGCCGATACCGATGTCTTTGCCGACCTGCGCATCGACGAGCAGCTGGCCAAGGCGCTCGACCGCAAGGTGTGGCTGCCCAGCGGCGGCTCCCTGGTGATCGACCGCACCGAGGCAATGACCGTTGTCGACGTCAACACCGGCAAGTTCACCGGCAAGGGCGGCAACCTTGAGGAGACCGTCACCCGCAACAACCTCGAGGCGGCCGAGGAACTGGTCCGCCAGCTCCGGCTGCGCGACATCGGCGGCATGATCGTCGTCGACTTCATCGACATGATCCTCGAGGCCAACCGCGACCTGGTCCTGCGCCGGCTCACCGAATGCCTGGGCCGTGACCGGACGCGTCATCAGGTGGCCGAGGTCACGTCCCTCGGCCTGGTACAGATGACCCGCAAGCGCGTCGGCCAGGGGCTGCTCGAAGCGTTTTCCGAGACGTGCGATGTCTGCAAGGGCCGGGGACTGATCGTCCATTTCGAGCCCGTCGAGCATTCGACCGCCGCAGAGCAGCGGCACGAGGTCAGCGAGCCCAAGCCCCGGAGGCGTCGCGGCGGCAACAACGAGCGACCCGAGCGAGAGGTTGACCACGTGGACGAGCCGGCTGCGGCATCGAATGGGCCCCTACCGGAGCCGATCGTGATCGAGCATCCCTCGGATGGGGAGTTGCCTGAACCGACCGTAGTCGAGTCGCCGGATGGGCCGCTGGCAGCGGCGCCGGTGGCCGACTCGGCGCCGCGACGCCGTCGCCGTGCGGCGTCCCGGCCGGCGGGGCCACCCGCCGAGGGCGCGGAAGCCGTGCCGCTCGCCGTCAGGTAGCACAGCCGACCGGGTCGACGGCCGGGCGGGGCCAGGGCAGGGAGTGGTCCGCCGTGCTGGCACCGGCCGGCCGGGCCCGCTGCATACGATTCTCCCAGCACCGGGCGGGCGGCGCCTTCCGCGGCTGAGGTGGCAAGAGGGGCATTGTTAGCCGCGGTCTCCCCAGCGGCGACCGTGTCGACGGTGGCCTGGTGGAGGGCGGCGTCGTCGAGGGTGGCCTGGTGCAGGGCGGCGTCGTCGAGGCTGGCGGCGATCCGCCCGGCCCGCCAGATGCGGAGGCCGGCCCCGGCGCCGCCGAGCACTATCGCATCGACCGCGCCGAAGGCGGCCCCCACGAGCACGCCGGCGATGATGGTGGCCACCGCGGCGGATACCTCGACCCCGATGGACGTACCCAGCCCCGTGATCATGACCCGGGCTGGACCACGGTTGAGTGTTCGCGGCAGCTCGTACGCCGGGGCCGGCGGTTTGACCCGCTCCGGGCGGCGCCGTACGCTGAAACAGGCCCGCCACGGCGGGTTGTTTCTCTGCCTGCCCAGGCCGGCCGCGGTCGTGCACCGAAGGCCCGTTGGGGGAGCAGATCATCTCAAGCCGAGGAGTTCACTCAGCCGTGTACGCCATCGTCAAGACCGGCGGCAAGCAGTACCGCGTCGCCGAGGGCGACGTCATCGAGGTCGAGAAGCTCGAGGGCGAGCCCGGCGCGTCAGTCACGCTGCCCGCGCTGCTGCTCGTCGATGGGGATTCGGTCACGACCGATGCCGACAAGCTGGCCAACGTCACGGTGGCCGGTGAGGTGGTAGCCCACACCAAAGGTCCCAAGATCAGGATCATCAAGTTCAAGAACAAGACCCGGTACCACAAGCGCCAGGGCCACCGCCAGAAGCACACCCAGGTGAAGGTCACCGGCATCACGAGCGGGGAGTAGGCGTCGAGGTGGCACACAAGAAGGGCGCGTCGTCATCGCGCAACGGACGCGATTCCAACGCTCAATATCTCGGGGTCAAGCGCTACGGCGGCCAGGTGGTCAACGCCGGTGAGATCCTGGTACGCCAGCGCGGCACGCACTTCCATCCCGGCCCGGCGGTCGGCCGCGGCAAGGACGACACGCTGTTCGCGCTGGCGCCCGGAGCGGTGGAGTTCTCCATGCGCCGCAATCGCAAGATCGTGAGCGTCGTCCCGGTGGCGGGCGAGATCGGCTGACTTAAGCTGACTGTCGCCACCGCCGAAGGGAGGTCCGGCCGTGGCGGGTTTCATTGACCATGTCGTGCTGCATGTCGCCGCGGGCGACGGTGGTCACGGTTGCTCCTCGGTGCACCGGGAGAAGTTCAAGCCGCTAGGCGGGCCGGACGGCGGCAACGGCGGCAACGGCGGCGATGTCGTCCTCGTGGTCGACTCGAATGCGCACACGTTGCTCGACTTTCACCACCATCCTCACCAGCGAGCCGCCAGCGGCGGTCAGGGCCAGGGCAGCAACCGCAACGGCGCCGCAGGTGCGCACCGCGAGCTCCGCGTACCGGACGGCACGGTCGTCAAGACTTCTGCTGGTGACGTGCTGGCCGATCTGGTCGGGGTCGGCACCCGATTCGTTCTTGCGCACGGTGGTCGGGGTGGCCTGGGCAATGCGGCGCTCGCTTCACCGCGCCGCAAGGCACCCGGCTTCGCGTTGCTCGGCGAGCCCGGCGAGCACGCCGACGTGGTGTTGGAGCTCAAGAGCGTGGCCGACGTCGGGCTGATCGGCTTTCCCAGTGCCGGCAAGTCCTCGCTCATCTCCGTACTGTCCGCGGCGCGGCCGAAGATCGCCGACTATCCCTTCACGACTCTCGTGCCGAACCTCGGCGTCGTCAGCGCCGGCGAGACCGTCTTCACCGTCGCCGACGTGCCCGGGTTGATCCCGGGAGCCGCCGAAGGCCGGGGCCTGGGCCTGGAGTTCCTCCGCCACATCGAACGATGTGCGGTGCTGGTGCACGTCGTGGACACGGCCACCGACGAGCCGGGCCGCGACCCGGTCACCGACATCGACGCGCTGGAGCGCGAGCTCGAGCAGTACGGCGGCCTGTCCGACCGGCCGCGCGTGGTCGTGCTCAACAAGATCGACGTGCCGCAGGGCCGCGAGCTGGCCGAGATGATCGCTCCCGAGGTGGAGCAACGCGGCCGGCCGGCGTACCTGGTCAGTGCGGCTACCCGTGAGGGTCTGCGCGAGCTCTCCTTTGCCCTTGCCGCGGCCGTCAGCAAGCACCGCGCCAGCCTGCCGCCTCCCGAAACCACCCGGATCGTGCTCCGGCCGCGCGCGGTCGACGAGCCCGACTTCACGGTCGAGGCCGGCCCCGACGCTGACGGCGAGTTCATCGTCCGGGGCAGCAAGCCCGCGCGCTGGGTCCGGCAGACCGACTTCACCAACGACGAGGCGGTCGGGTATCTCGGTGACCGGCTGGCCCGGCTCGGTGTCGAGAAGGCGCTGGCGGAGGCCGGGGCCGTGCCGGGGGCCGCGGTCATGGTGGGCGACGTGACCTTCGACTGGGAGCCGATGACCCCGGCCGGCGACGTGGTGCTCACCCCGAGCCTGCGCGGCACAGACGTACGGCTCGAGGACGACGACCGGGTACGCGCCGACGCCCGCCGGGAAGCGAAGCGGGCCCGCCGACGGCCGAGCGAGTGATGTCGGTTCCGGCTGTTTCGGAACGGCTCGACATCGCGGTCGCCCGCAGGGTGGTGGTCAAAGTGGGCTCGTCCTCGCTGGCCAGCGCCGCCGGTGGGCTGGACCCCGCCCGGGTAGACGCCCTCGTCGACGCTGTCGCCGACCGCCGCGACGGCGGCATCGACCTCGTCGTGGTGTCCTCCGGGGCCATCGCGGCGGGCCTGGCGCCGCTGGGCTTGCCCCGGCGCCCGCGCGATCTCGCCACGCTGCAGGCCGCGGCCAGTGTCGGCCAGAGCCGACTCGTCGAGGCCTACGCCACCAGTTTCGCTCGCTACGGCACGACTGTCGGTCAGGTGCTGCTGACGGCCGATGACGTGGTCCGCCGCGCGCACTACCGCAACGCACGCCGGGCCTTGGAGCGGCTGCTGCACCTGCGGGTAGTGCCGGTGGTGAACGAAAACGATGCTGTCGCGACAGAGGAGATCCGCTTCGGCGACAACGACCGGCTGGCTGCCCTCGTCGCACATCTGATTCACGCCGATGCGCTCGTGCTGCTCTCTGATGTGGACGGCCTCTACGACGGCGACCCGGCCCTGCCGGGTGCCCGGCTGATCGCCAACGTGCACGGCGAGAAGGACCTGCCCGACATCGGCTCCGGGCGGCCGGGCGCCGCCGCTGTGGGCACCGGCGGGATGGCCTCGAAGATCGACGCGGCCCGGGTGGCCACCGGCGCCGGGATACCGGTCGTTTTCGCGTACGCCGGTGCGGTCAGCGATGCGCTGGCCGGCCGCACGGTCGGCACCTACTTCGCGCCGACCGGGCGGCGTACCGCGTCGCGGCTGCTGTGGCTGGCGCACGCGTCGACCCCGGCCGGCCGGCTCCGGCTCGACGACGGCGCCGTCGACGCGGTGGTCCTGCGTCGCGCCTCGCTGCTGCCGGCCGGGGTGACGGCCGTGGAGGGTGTTTTCGCGGCGGGTGATCCGGTGGAATTGGTCGCGCCCGATGGCCGGCCGGTGGCGCGCGGACTCATCGCCTACGACGCCGGAGAGCTGCCGGCGATGCTCGGCCGCTCCACCCGCGAGCTCGGCCCCGATCAGCAACGCGAACTCGTCCACCGCGACGACATGGTCCTGCTGAGATGACACCCCCGCCACCCCCTCGCTGATCATGCACGTTTGCGGCGCGACACGCGGGTGCGCCCCACCAGAGTTGCATGATCACGGAGGAGGGGGGTGCTGAAGTGAGTCAGCCGAGGGGGCGGACTGACCGCGCGTCGGGCCGGGGTGCGCCGGTGTCCTCGGCCACGAAGTAGAGCGGCCGGCGCTGCATCTCGGCGTACAGGCGGCCGACGTACTCCCCGAGCAGCCCGAGACAGAGCAGTTGGACCGCGCCGAGGAACAGCATGGCCACGGTGATCGACGCCCACCCTGGCACGGTGAGGCCGGCGAACTTCGCGATGATGACGACGGTGCCGAGCAGCAGGCACACCGCGAAGCCGAGCGCACCGAGCCAGGTCGCCAGCCGTAGCGGTGCCGCGGTGAACGAGGTGATGCTGTCGGTGGCGAGCCGGACCATCTTCGACACCGGGTACTTGGTGGTGCCGGCCACCCGCGCCGATCGGGTGTAGGTCACGGTGGTGCTCGGAAAGCCGAGCCAGGGGATCAGCAGCCGATAGACCCGATGCTGTTCGGGCAGGCTGCGTAGGGCGTCGACCGCCGCCCGGCTCATCAGCCGGAAGTCACCTGCGTGGGCGGGCACCTGTGGCCCGGCGAACCGTCGTGCCAGCCGGTAGTACAGCCCCGCCGTCGCGCGCTTGAACAAGCTGTCCGATGTCCGGTCGGTGCGCACCGCGTAGACGACGTCGACGTCTTCGGCCACGGCCCGGCTGAGCATGGTGCCGATGAGCTCGGGTGGGTCCTGCAGGTCGGCGTCGATCGTGACGACGTAGTCGCCACCGGCCACGTCGAGGCCGGCCGTGAGGGCGCCCTGGTGCCCGGCGTTGGCCCGCAGCCGGACGATCCGCAGCTGTGGCCAGCCGGCCCGGGCGGCCCGGAGCAGCGTCGGGGTAGCGTCCTTGCTGCCGTCGTCGACGCAGATCAGCTCGTAGTCCTCGCCGAGCGCGTCGAGGGCGGCCCGCATCCTGGGCAGGGCGTGCGGCAACACGGCCTCTTCGTCGAACATAGGTACGACGACGCTCAGCATCTTCCGTCCTGGGGCAGACTGCTCGACGTGGACGCAGCCGAGGTTAGCAAGCTGGCATCTCTGGAGGACCGGCACTGGTGGTACCGCGAGCGTCGCTGGTTACTTGCGCGCGAGCTGGAGCGGATTCCAGGGCCGCCCGGCGTCGCCGTCGACATCGGGGCCGCCGGTGGAGGCAACACCCGGGTTCTGCGCGAACACGGCTGGCACGAGCTTGTCGTGGAGTACGGGCAGGAGGGGGCGGTCACGGCCGCCGGGCGCGGCCTGCGCACGGTACGGGCCGATGGCACCGCCCTGCCGCTGCGCGCCGACACGGTGGACCTGCTCGTCGCCTTCGACGTGTTGGAGCACATCGAGGACGACACGACCGCGGCGGCCGAGATCGCCCGGGTGCTGCGGCCGGGCGGCACGCTGCTCGTCGCCGTGCCGTGCGACATGGCCCTGTGGTCAGCCCACGACGAGGCCGTTGGGCACGTCCGGCGATACGACCGGGCCGGCCTGCGCGGTCTGGTGTCGGGCGCCGGATTGGAGATCGAGGATCTTCGCAGCTGGAACGTTCTGTTGCGGCCGGTCGTGCGAATGCGCCGCCGAGGCTCCACCGAGAGCGACCTGACCGACCTCAACCCGGTCGTGAACGCGGGGCTCACCACCATCATCCGGGCAGAACGCCACCTGCCGGTGGCCACCCGCAAGGGGGTGTCCCTCCTGCTGCGGGCGCGCCGGCCGGCGGCCTGAGGGTGGCGCTGTGATGTACGACCCCCGCGGGGAGGCTATGTCGGTCGACGAACGCACCGCGGTACAAGGTGACCGGCTGCGCGGGCTGGTCGATCGGTTGCTAGTGGCGGACGGCGTACAGGCGCAGCGGCTGCGGGCGGCCGGGGTCGCCGCCGGGCGCGACGCCAGGCTTGACGATCTGGCCCAACTGCCCACCACCACCAAGCGGGACCTGTGGGACGGTTATCCCTGGGGGATGCTGGCGGTGCCCCGCGAGGAGGTCGTCGCGGTGCACGGCTCCAGCGGCACGGGAGGCCGGCCCACATTGGTGGCCTACACCCGGGCCGACCTCGATCTGTGGGCCCGGATGTGTGCCCGCTCGCTCGCCTGCGGCGGCGCCACCGCGGGCAGCATCGTGCACAACGCCTACGGCTACGGCTTGTTCACCGGTGGGCTCGGCATCCACCAGGGTGCGGTGGCGCTGGGCGCGACCGTGGTGCCGGTATCCGGGGGGATGACCGCCCGGCAGATCACGCTGCTGCGCGACCTGCGTCCGGACGTGCTGACCTGCACTCCGTCGTACGCCGTGTATCTCGGCGACGCGCTGGCCGCGGCTGGAGTGCAGCCGGCCGAGCTCGCCCTGCGGGTGGGCATCTTCGGCGCCGAGCCGTGGACGGAGGCTCTGCGTACCCAGATCGAGTCGCTTCTCCCGCTCCGGGCGCTGGACATCTACGGCCTCACCGAGGTGATCGGCCCCGGCGTCGCCACGGAGTGCCTCGAAGCCCAGCACGGGTTGCACGTGAATGAGGACCACTTCCTGGTCGAGGTGCTCGACCAGCGGACCGGCCGGCCCGCCGCGGACGGCACGGTGGGCGAGCTCACCTTCAGCACGCTCACCAAGGAGGCGCTGCCCCTCTTGCGCTACCGCACCGGCGACCTGGCCGCTCTCGACCGGTCGCCGTGTCCGTGCGGACGCACGCTGGTCCGGATGTCGAAGGTCGTCGGCCGCCGTGACGACATGCTGGTGATCCGCGGCGTCAACGTCTTCCCGAGCGAGGTCGAGGCGGTGCTGCTGGCCGACGCCCAGGTCGGGCCGCACTACCTGCTTGTGGTGGACGCCCGTACGCCGATGCCGCGACTGATCGTCACCTGCGAGCAGGTCGTGGCTGACACCGAGGCCGCCGGCCTGACCGACCGGCTCAGTGCCGGGCTGCGCGAGCGGCTGGGACTCTCCTGCGATGTCCGGGTCCTGCCCGCCGGGACGGTTCCGCGTACCGAGGTCGGCAAGGCGGTCCGGGTCGTGCGGTGGGCCGGGGGTGCACCCCCGATAGCGAGCCTTGGCTGACCGCTGCAGACACGCGGGGCATCCGCCAGGTGGTCTCCTCCCGGATGGCCGGCTGGTTACTGTGGACGGTGTGAGCGATGGGCCGACGAGGCTCGGCGTTATGGGCGGCACGTTCGATCCCGTGCACCACGGCCACCTGGTCGCGGCGAGCGAGGTCGCGGCTCTGTTCGACCTCGATCAGGTGATCTTCGTGCCGACAGGTCAGCCCTGGCAGAAGGGCCACGAGGAGGTGAGCCTGGCCGAGGACCGATATCTCATGACCGTCATCGCGACGGCCTCCAATCCGCGGTTCACGGTCAGCCGGGTCGACATCGACCGGTCCGGCCCGACGTACACGATCGACACACTGCGCGATCTGCGTGCTGTGTACGGCCCCGACGTCGAGCTGTTCTTCATCACCGGCGCTGACGCGCTCGGCCAAATCCTGTCGTGGCACCAGGCTGATGAGTTGTTCGCGCTGGCTCACCTGGTCGGCGTCACGCGCCCCGGCTACCAACTCGCTGACGCCCATCTGCCGGAAGGCGCCGTCACGCTCGTCGAGGTGCCGGCCATGACGATCTCGTCGAGCGGTTGCCGTGAGCGGGTGAAGGCCGGGCAGCCCGTCTGGTATCTCGTTCCCGACGGGGTCGTGCAGTACATCGAGAAGCGTCGCCTCTACCGTCCAGCCGACCGGCGATGAACGGTCGTCATGGCCGCCCGGACGATCTCAACGAGGCGCCGGAAGCGGCGGCCCCGCCGGAGGCGGTAGCGGCACCGGTGTCGCCACCGCCCGCGTCGTCCCCGGCGACCGAGCCGCCTCGGCTCGCCCGCAGACCCTCTGGCGGCCGCCGCCGGCCGGGCACCGCACCGCCCGTGCGGCCGCCCGGCGAGCAGCAACCGCCGGTGCGGCAGCAACCGGCGGCAGACCAGCAACCGCCGGGCCAGCCGCCACCGGGCCAGCCGCCGCGCAGGGAGCAGCCGGCGCGTACCGCCGACACGCCGACCGCCGACCCGCCGACCGCCGACCCGCCGACCGCCGACCCACCACCCCCTTGGTCGGCTGCGTTATGGGTGGCTCCGCCACCGGTTGTCCACCCCCCGCCGACCGGCCCACTGACGGTGATCCCGCCGCCGCCGCCGGACACCGCGCTCGGCCCGCCGCCACCGGCCTGGCTGATGCCGGTCGGTTCCCCGCCACCGCCCGGACGCACCACCCCGTCGCTGCCACCGGGCAATGACCTGTCCCGCACCCCGCCGCTCCAGCAGCAACAGCCGGTCCATCAGCAACCGCCGCTACGGCAGCACACGCAACCGCGACACCAGCCCCCATCGGAGCAGCCGCAGGATGCCCCACCGCCTCCGGTCGACACCGCGTCCCCGCCTGTCCTGACGCAACACCTGTGGCCGCCGCCGTCGGCACCGCCGTTCCAGGCGTACGACCCGGACCCCGACCCGCTTCCGCCGGTCGAGCCGGAGGCGGATATCGACGGCCCTACGACGGCGACCCGACTCGAACTGAAGGAGGTGCAGCGTGACCTGAGCCGCCGCGGCCGGATCCGCCTGCTGCGCCGCGTGTCGCTGGTCGTCCTGGTGCTGCTCCTGCTCGGCACGGCCGCTGTGGTCGGTTATCAGGTGACGCACCACGACCGCAACGGAACCGGATACCGGACCCCGTCCGGCCCCCAGCCGCGGACGCAGCGCACCGTGCTGTTCCAGATCCGGGGCGCAGATGGCGATGCGGTCGCGAGTGCCCTGCTGGCTCACGACCCGACTGGGCGACAGGGCGCGGTCGTGTTGGTGCCGAACCGCGTCGTGGCGCAGGTGCCTGGCAGCGGTGCCCAGCCCTTCGGTCAGGCCGTGGGCGAGCCCGACGGGCCGAAGTTGTCGCGCAGCACGCTCGCCGACCTGCTCGGCGTGCGGGTCGACGGGTCGTGGGTGCTCGATCAAGGCGCCTTCACGCGTTTGATCGACGCACTGGGCGGCATCACCGCCGATGTGGACGTCGACGTGATCGGCAAGCAGGGCGGCAGCAGCGTCGTACTCGTCCCCAAGGGGTCACGTCAGCAGCTGACCGGCAGCGCGGCGCTGGCGCTGCTCAGCTACCGCGCGCCGGGAGAGGACGAGCTGCAGCGGCTGCCGCGGTTCCAGCACGTGCTGGAGGGACTGCTGGCGAAGCTGCCGGCGACGGCCGCGGCCTTCGACAGCGTGACCGCTGCCTTGGGCAAGGACTCGCAGGTCAGCGATGGGCGGTCGGTGCGGCAGGTCCTGTCAGGTCTGCGGGCGGGCGCGGGGGCTGCCTCGACCAGCTTCCAGACCATGCCGGTGCTGTCCGTCGATTCCGGGGGTGAGGCGAGCTATCGGCTGGAGCCCGACGGGGTGGCCCGCTTGGTCGGCGACGTGCTGGCGGCAAGCCGGCTGCCCGGTCGCGCGGACAAGGGCAATCGGGTCCTGGTGCTCAACGGCGTCGGCACCCCCGGTATCGGCCAGCAGGTCCGCGACAAGATCGTTCCCAACGACTTCGTCTTCGTCGGGTCGCGCAACCAGGCCAAGTTCGACCAGACCGTTACGGTCATCGTGATTTTCGACACAACGTCCCAGTCGGAGGTACGGGCCAGCCAGCTGGCAACGGCTCTCGGCCTGCCCCGCGCACAGGTGCAGGTGGACCCACGGGCCCAGAGCATCGCCGACCTGTTCGTGATCGTGGGGAGCGACTTTCATCCGTGAGAGGCTGGAGCGGACCCGACCTCGCACCGGAGAGATGCCTGTGACCGCATCAGATCGCGCCATCGAGCTCGCCACCAGCGCCGCGCAGGCGGCAGCCGACAAGCTTGCCACAGACATCGTGATCCTCGATGTGAGCGAGCGGCTCGTCATCACCGACGCGTTCGTGATCGCCTCGGCACCGAGCGAGCGGCAGGTGCAGTCGGTTGTCGACGAGGTGGAGGAGCGATTGCGGGGGCTACGCGCCAAGCCGGCCCGCCGCGAGGGTGAGCGCGAGGGTCGGTGGGTGCTGCTGGACTACATGGATGTGGTCGTGCACGTCCAGCACCTGGAAGAGCGCACGTTCTACTCACTCGAGCGGTTGTGGAAGGACTGCCCCGCCATCCCGTTCGTCGACGCGGCGGCCAGCGCTCCTCGGGCGTGAGCGAACCGTCCGCGACAGGCTTCACGGGGCCCTCCCGGTTGATTCTGTGGCGACACGGCCGCACCGAGTGGAACGCCAACGGGCGCGGGCAGGGCCAGCTCGATGTGCCCCTCGACGACACCGGGCGCCGGCAGGTCGAGCTCGCTGCGCCGTACGTTGCCGCGCTCGGCCCAGACGCGATCGTCACCAGCGACCTGTCCCGAGCGACGCAGACGGCGGCCGTGGTCGCGAAGCTGGCCGGACTGCCGGTGCACAGCGACCCCCGGCTGCGTGAGATACACCTCGGCGTCATGCAGGGGCTGACCGCGGCCGAGACCCGGGCCCGGTTTCCGGTCGAGTTCGCGGCGTACGAGCGAGGAGACTCCGCCGCCGTCGGCCGGGAGCAGCCGGACTCGGTGGTGGCCCGGGCGGTACCCGCCGTGACCGGCATCCAGGCCGGCACCCTGCTGGTGGTGAGCCACGGCGGCACGATCCGGGCCCTGCTCAACGCGTTGCTCGAGATTCCGCGGCCCCGCTGGCGACACGGGCTGGGCCCGCTCGGCAATTGCCGCTGGTCGGAGCTGTGCAGGCGCGCCGACGGCTGGCAACTGGTCACCCACAACACCGGGCCGGACCTGGTCCCTGACGACAGCCGGGCAACCGCGCAAGACGTCGAGCCCCAGGTACCGGCGCGCTGACGGTGCCGCTGGCAGCGAGCCGTGTTCGGCTCCTGGGCAGGCAGCACCAATCGGGATAATGAGGGGTATCCCGTTTTCGGTGTGCCGCTTCCTATGGTGGTTCGGCCAGTGCTGACCTCCCTTCCACTGGCGGGCCACCGCCCGCGCCCTTTTGGGGGTCAGTAAGTCGGGGGACATACGGAAGGAAATTTTCGATGCGCCTTTCGCATCTCGCCCGCCCCAAGCCGCTGATCGCGGCCGGAGCGGTTGCTCTGTCCATGATCGTGCTCACCGGCCTGTCGGCGTCGGCCTCGACACCCACCACTGACCAACGTCTCACCCATGACAATCCGGGTAGCGGCGGCTACGTGTCCAACTACAACCTCAACCACCCCGGCGCGGGCGTCGCCAAGGACGCCACGCTCACGGAGTGCTCGCGTTCGCGCGGTCGGCAGAACGAGCCGTCCGTCGCCGTCAACCCGCGCAACCCTGACGTCATCGTGGGCAGTTCGAACGACTACTGCGGCGTCTACAACGACGGCGTGGACGCCGACGGCGCACCGATCCCGTCCGGGCCGATCTGGCTGGGTTACTACCGGTCGGAGAACCGCGGCGGCTCCTTCCAGTGCTCACTCGTCCCCGGATATCCGGGCGACAACACTCCGTACGCCAGCCGAGCGCAGATCCGCACCGCGAGTTCGGGTGACCCGGTGCTGGCCTGGGACGGCCAAGGCCGGCTCTTCGCCGGTTCGGAAAGCTCCGACGACCGCGATGGATCGCGCAAGTCCTTCGGTGATGTCTGGGTGGCGACGTATAGGAACCCGGGCGGAGTCGCCGCTCCGACGGTCAACGACGGCAAGGAGTTCAGCCGATCCGTGATCGTCGCCAAGGGCACCTCGGCACCGAACTTCCTCGGCAAGTTCAACGACAAGACCGCGATCGCGGCCGACCGGACGAACAACCCGGCCACCCGGGGCAATGTCTACTTCGCCTACTCGCGCTTCGCCAGCAACGGCGGTTCCAACATCTACTTCTCCCGGTCCACCGACCACGGTGCGACCTTCTCTCACCCGGTCCTGCTCACGACCAACGACCAGGACGTCCAGTTCCCGGACATCGACATCAACGCGGACGGCACCGTGACTGTCACCTGGCACGCCTTCCGGACCTCGGGGCAGTTCCTCGACGCCCTGCGGTACGCGGTGTCCGTCGACGGCGGCGCCACGTTCTCCGCGGCGCGGACGGCCGCTCAGTTCGAGAACTACGGGGCCATTGACACGCTGGTGACCGGCGGCGGCGCGCGGGACTGCGGCGACCTGACGTCGGCGTGTGTCAGCGGTTACCACTTCTTCCGGCATGATTCGGGCCCCCGATCGGCGGCCGACCAGACCAACCCGGCGGACCACACGGTGCACATCGTGATCGAGGCCGTGGTGCCGGGCTCCGAGGTCGCCACCGACGAGCCGACCTACGGCGTCACCCAGCGGGGAGTCGGCGGCCAGGGCGCGATCTACGCCATGACGCTGAACCCGCGGACCGGAGCCAAGACCGGCTTGATCCGGGTGGCGCCGGAGGCCACCGGCAACCAGTTGTTCCCGGACGTGGCGGTCGACCAGGGCGTGGTGCACGTGTTGTGGTGGGACAGCAAGAACGACACCTGCTACTCACCGAAGCGCCCAATCGGCAACTGTGCGGACAAGTCAGTGGTGCCATCCCTCGACACCTACGGCGCAACGCTGGGCGCCGCCCAGGCCGCGGTGGGCCTCAGCCGGATCTCCGACGTGAGGACCCAGCCCAACTATGAGCAGTTCGGTGGTCGTACCGTGCCGTTCGCAGGGGACTACCTCTGGGTCGACTCGGCGGCCGGCACCACCTACAGCGTCTGGACCGAGGCGCGACACGGTGGCCGGCGACGACCCGCGTACGCCGGGAACCTCGGTGGCCGAGGTGCACCAGTGCCGCACCCAGCGGCCGGACGGCTCGTTCACCGGCGACACCTGCCCGCGCGCCGGCGGGATCGACCAGAACATCTACGGCGACCTGTCGCCGTAGCACCGGTTGGGGGGCCCGCCCGTCCGCGGGCCGGCCCCCGGCAATACCTGCATCTTCGTACCGGCGACCGCGGTATCATCCCGGCATGCACATCGCCGTACGCTCGCTCCTTCCCGGGCCGCGCTGACCTTCCTGGCCACAGCCACTCGTCAGTGCGGCAGCCCTTGCGATCGCGAGGGCTTTTTTGATGCCCGGCACACTTAGGAGAGCAAGCGAGGGAGTCAGCGTTGATGAGCGAGATCGCGGGCCCGCCGGACGCGCCGCGCTATGACTGGCGCGCCATCCAGCAGCGCTGGTTGCCGGTGTGGGAGAAGCTCGATCCCTTTCGGGCGGGCGGATTCGGCGAGGGCAAGCCCAAGAAGTACATCCTGGACATGTTCCCGTACCCCTCGGGTGACCTGCACATCGGTCATGCCGAGGCCTTCGCCATCGGTGACGTCATCGCCCGCTACTGGGTGCTGAACGGCTACGACGTACTGCACCCGATCGGGTGGGATGCCTTCGGCCTGCCGGCCGAGAACGCCGCGATCAAGCGCGACGAACACCCGGCCGACTACACCTACGCCAACATCGAGACCCAGGCCGAGTCCTTCAAGCGGTACGCCATCTCCTTCGACTGGTCGCGCCGCCTGAACACCTGCGACCCGAGCTATTACCACTGGACGCAGTGGCTGTTCCTGCGGCTCTACGAGCGAGGGCTGGCCTATCGCAAGGCGTCACCGGTCAACTGGTGCCCCAACGACCAGACAGTGCTGGCCAACGAGCAGGTCGTCGGGGGCAAGTGCGAGCGGTGCGGGGCCGAGATCACCAAGCGCAATCTGACCCAGTGGTTCTTCAAGATCACCGACTACGCCGACCGGCTGCTGGCCGACATGGCGCAGCTGGAGGGGAGCTGGCCCGAGCGCGTGCTGCTGATGCAGCGCAACTGGATCGGCCGCTCGACCGGTGCCGAGGTGGAGTTCGTGATCGAAGGCCGGCCCGAGCCGGTGACGGTCTTCACCACCCGGCCGGACACGTTGTACGGCGCCACGTTCTTCGTCGTGGCCGCCGACTCCGCGTTGGCCGACGAGCTGTGCGCGCCCGAACAGCGGGCCGAGTTCGACGCGTACGTGCAGCAGGTGCGGCGGATGTCCGAGATCGAGCGCCAGTCGACCGACCGGGAGAAGACCGGCGTCTTCCTGGGCCGGCATGCGATCAACCCGGTCAACGACGAGCGGATCGGAGTCTGGGCCGCCGACTACGTGTTGGCCGACTACGGCACCGGGGCGATCATGGCGGTGCCGGCCCACGACCAGCGCGACCTGGACTTCGCGCTGAAGTTCGGGCTGCCTGTGCGGGTCGTGGTGGACACCGGCGCGCAGGACCCGGCCGTCACCGGCGTGGCCACCGCGCACGACGGTGTGTTGGTCAACAGTGACGCCTACGACGGCCGCCGGGCCGACGAGACGATCGCCGACATCACGGCCGACCTGGCGGCCCGGGGTCGTGGCCGGGCGGCGGTGAACTACCGGCTGCGCGACTGGCTGCTGTCGCGGCAGCGGTTCTGGGGCGCGCCGATCCCGATCGTGCACTGCGAGCGGTGCGGTGAAGTGGCCGTGCCCGACGACCAACTGCCGGTAACCCTGCCCGATCTGCGTGGAGGCGACCTGGCGCCCCGCGGGGTGTCGCCGCTGGCCTCGGCCACGACGTGGGTGCGGGTGACGTGCCCGACGTGCGGCGGCCCGGCCAGCCGGGACACCGACACCATGGACACCTTTGTCGACTCGTCGTGGTACTTCCTGCGGTTCTGCTCGCCGGCCTACACCGAGGGGCCGTTCGACCCCGCGACGGTGCGCGAGTGGATGCCGGTCGACCAGTACGTCGGCGGCGTCGAACACGCGATCCTGCATCTGCTGTACAGCCGGTTCTTCACCAAGGTGCTGCACGACATGGGCCTGGTCGATTTCAACGAGCCCTTCACCGCCCAGCTGAATCAGGGCCAGGTGATCAACCGGGGCAAGGCGATGTCGAAGTCGCTGGGCAACGGCGTCGACCTCGGCATGGAGTTGGACGCGCACGGGGTCGATGCGGTCCGGCTGACCGTGCTGTTCGCCGGCCCGCCTGAAGACGACGTCGACTGGGCCGATGTGTCGCTGACTGGTGCGGGCAAATTCCTGGCCCGGGTCTGGCGGGTCTGCGACGACGTCGGGGTGGGGGAGCCAGCTTCCCGCGGGGCGGGCGACCTGGCGGTACGCCGAGGCGTCGCCCACCTGATCGACCAGGTGAGCGGCCTGGTGCGGTCGTACCGCTTCAACGTCGCCATCGCCCGACTGATGGAGTTGACCTCGTTGCTGCGCAAGGCGATCGACTCGGGACCGGGCGCGGGTGATCCGGCCGTGCGGGCCGGCGCGGAGGCGTTGACGGTGCTGCTGAGTGTGTTCGTGCCGTACACCGCCGAGGACTGCTGGGCGCTGTTGGGTCACGACGTCGAAGGCGGCGACCTGGTCGCCCGGTCGACCTGGCCGGCGGCCGAGCCGGAGTTGCTCATCGAGGAGACGGTGACCTGCGTCGTGCAGGTGGCCGGCAAGGTACGGGCCAGGCTCGAGGTGCCGCCCGGCATCGATGAGGACACCTTGCGCGAACGGGCGCTCGCCGATGAGGCCGTCCGCCGGTCCCTGGGTGGGCGCGAGGTGCGCATGGTTATTGTCCGGCCGCCGCGACTGGTGAACGTCGTACCGCTCTGATGACGTCACGGGTGGCCGTCGTGACCGACTCGACGGCGTACCTGCCGGATGGGGTCGCCGAGTCCGCCGGTGTCCAGGTGGTGCCGTTGCACGTCATGATCGGCGACCGGCCCGGCACTGAAGGGGTCGACGTGACGCCCGCGGAGTTGGCGGCGGCGCTGGTGGGCCGGCACCTGCGGGTGACGACATCGCGACCGACGCCGGCCGACTTTGCCATTGCCTATGCCGACGCCTTCGCCGAAGGTGCTTCCGGAGTGCTGTCCATGCATCTGTCGGGGGAGCTGTCCGGCACCTGGCAGTCCGCCGCTCTGGCCGCCAAGGAGAGCCGGGGTGAGGTCCGCGTGCTCGATTCGCGCAGCGCCGCCATGGGGCTCGGCTTCGCCGTGATGGCGGCGGCGGACCGAGCGGCCGGTGGCGGCTCCCTCGACGACGTCCACGCGGCCGCGCTGGACTGCCTCGAACGGACGACGACGCTGTTCTACGTCGACACCCTGGAGTACCTCCGTCGGGGCGGCCGGATCGGCGCCACGGCGGCCTTTCTCGGGACCGCGCTGTCGGTGAAGCCCATCCTGCACGTGGTCGACGGTGGGATCGTGCTGCTGGAGAAAGTACGCACGTCGGGGCGCGGCCTGATCCGGCTCGAGGAGCTGTCCGTCGAGGCGGCCGGCGACGGTGCGGTGGACATCGCCGTGCACCACCTGGCTGCGCCGGAGCGTGCGGCCGCGCTCAGCGAGCGGTTGCGTGATCGGCTGCCGAAGGTGCGGCGCCTGCTGGTGTCCGAGCTGGGTTCGGCCATCGGCGCGCATGTCGGCCCCGGCGTCGTCGGAGTGGTCATCGGACGGTCCACAGCCCGGCCGGCCTCCACAGATCCGATCTGACACCGGCTGCGTTCGTCCGTCCCATGCCAGCGTCGGTCAGTGCACGTCATCTATCGCCGTCCTGATCCGGCGGCCCTCGCCCAAGCTCGCACTCGCTTGTCGCGGTTGGCCGGTGCGGGTTCGGCGACCGTCGCGGAGGTCGCGGAAGTCGCCCAGCTGCCGACACCGGCCCCGCCCGAGCCTGCGGCGCCTGCCGGCCAGACGGAGCCCGGCGTCACGGCGCCCGCGGCCACCGGCTGGGCGGCCCTACTGGACCGGGTGACCCCGGCTGCGCTGCGCGGGGCCCGGCTCGATCCCGGTCGTCGTGGGGTCGCGGCGGTGGCCCTCGTGACTGTCGTCGCGGGCGGGGTGACCGGGTGGGGAGTGTGGCACTCGCGACCGCGCGCCATGCCCGTTTCAGCGCCGCGGGTCGAGCCGGCGAGCGCGTCACCCAGCGCGGGGCCGACCGTCGTGGTGGCGGTTGCTGGGGGCGTCCGGCACCCGGGCC
>JBBPZR010000054.1:0-11252 GCA_038276285.1 Mycobacteriales bacterium
ACGCCCGAAGGGCGACCTGGTCGTGCCGGGACAGCGCCGCGGACCCGATCTCGGCGAGGCCAAGCAGCGCCAGATAGCCGGTGGCTGTGGGGTGGGTACGGAAGAAACGCGGTATTGCCCGGATGCGCACTCGTGCACCATTCCAGAGCCCGGTTGCAGCCGGTTCACGGGGGTCTCGCCCCGCTCCGGTCATGATCCGGGGGGTGGTGCGGGAGCAGCGGTCAGCGGGCGACGCGGCGGCGGCCTCCGCCGAAGTGGCGAGCGAGCACGACGAGCACCATCGTGACGATCAGCGCGAGAATCCAGGACCCGAATTTTCCGTCGGCGCCGAAAATGGCCCGGCCGATGAATCCGGAGATCAAGGTGCCGACCACACCGATGAGCATGGTCATGGTGAGGCTCATCGGATCGCGGCCCGGCACCAGGAGACGAGCCAGCAGGCCGATCAGCAGACCCATGATGACGAGGACGATGATGAACGTGATCATGTTGGCGACCCTTCAGTCGTTTTCAGTGTGAGAGTGGCGGCGACTGATGTGCCCACCCGACCTCCACGTGAATCCTCCCCGGACGAGTGACCCGCACGACACTGCGGCGGAGCCTGCACGCATCACGCCTGCGGTCGTGCTCTAATTGGCCTGGATCGAGAATGACACCTGTGTCATTTCGCCGGATACCGGATGTCTGACGGCCGAAGGAGATAGATGGACGCCGCAGCCGACGCGCGGAATACCGGCACTGCCCAGGGCGCCGAGAGCGCTGAGGGCGGCCTGTCCCGCCGCGAGCGCGAAATCCTCGCCTTCGAGCGGCAGTGGTGGCGATATGCCGGAGCCAAGGAACAAGCCGTACGCGACCTCTTCGACATGTCGGCCACGCGTTACTACCAGGTGCTCAACGCCCTCATCGACAGTCCGGTGGCGCTGGTAGCCGACCCGATGCTGGTCAAGCGGCTTCGTCGGCTGCGGTCGACGCGGCAGCGGCAGCGGTCGGCCCGTCGCCTGGGTATCGACCTCTGAACGCCCCCTCGAACGGCGCCCATCGCCCGTCGGCGGCTCTGACCCCGTGGAGGGGGCGCGCCGCGGGTGCCGTCATTTCCGTCGCGCTCGTCACGTCGGCGGTCGTCGTGCTCCTCATCCTGCGCGGTCACCCGCCCAGCAGTGATGCCGCGTCGGCGACGCGCTCGCCCACGCCCTCGCCGCAGCCGGCGGCGAGCACCGCGAGTCCCGCGGTCCCGACGCCTCAGCCGTCCGTACTGCCGACCACCATCCACCGGCCCTCGCCCAGCCACCGCCCCGCCGTTGTACCGATCAGCCGGCCGCCGCTGACAGTGCTGAACAACTCCACGGTCGAGGGGCTGGGCGCCTCAGCGGCTGCGAAGTTCGCCGCGGCCGGTTGGCGGATCGCCGACATTGGCGGAATCCGCGGTCGCTATCGCTTCACGACGCTCTATTACGCGGCGGGTCAACTCGATGCCGCCCGCCTGCTGGCGCGGGAGTTCCCGTCGATCACCGTCATCGCCCCGCGCTCCAGCGTGCCACTGCTGCCCGGCACCGGGCTGACCGTCGTGGTGACCAAAGACTTCAGGTGACCCTGCCGCGCGCGCGATCCGACGAAGGCCGGGCCGGACTAGCCGCGATACTGGCCGATCCGGCCAACTCCCTGATCGCCGCTGACTTCGACGGCACCCTCTCACCCATCGTTTCCGAGCCCGACGAGGCGCGGCCGGTCGCCGCCGGGCTCGCGGCGCTGCGGTCGGCTGCCGACACCTTCGGCCAGGTGGCCGTGATCACCGGGCGCCCGGCGACCTGGGTCGCCGACGTGGCCGGCCTGGGCGCCGTCCCCCGGCTGCTGATCTGCGGGCAGTACGGCGCAGAGCGCTGGTCCGACGGTGTCCTCACCGCGGCCGACCCGCTCCCCGGGCTGGCTTCGGTACGCGAGGAACTGCCTGGAATCGTGGGCGCCCGGCAGGCGCGGATCGAGGACAAGGGGCTGTCGGTCGTCGTACACACCCGCCAGGCTGAGCACCCCGACGCCGAGCTGGCGGCGCTGATCGGACCGCTCCGCGCTCTGGCGCAGCGGCACGGGCTGACCGCGCACCCCGGCCGTTTCGTCCTGGAGATCCGGCCGCCCGGATACGACAAGGGCGGCGCATTGGCGGGGCTGATCGAGGAGTACGAGGTGCGCGCGGTGCTCTTCGCCGGAGACGACCTCGGTGACCTGGCCGGCTTCGCCGAGGTCGAGCGGCGGCGGGCCGCCGACGTGCCGGGGGTCACCGTCTGCAGCGCCTCGACCGAGGCGCCCGAGGTCGCCGACAGGGCCGACATCGTGGTCGACGGCCCCCAGGGAGTCGCTGCGTTGCTGGCGGCTCTGGTGGCAGCCGCGGCTCGCTAGCCGGTTCCCGGTTCCGGCCGCCCGACTTCGCGGCCTCCTAACGGGTCTCGGCGTAGGCCTCCAGCGCCGCCACCTGCCCGGGGTCGAGAGAAGGCCGGACGTTCTTCTGCGCCGCGGCCAGATGTGCCGCGGTGACCAGTGGCGCATCGAGGGACTCACGCATGGCGCAGAGCGCCGCCTCACGGATCAGGGCCGCGCAGTCGGCCGCCGAGTAGCCTTCGGTTGCCGCGGCGACCTCGGCCAGGTCGACGTCGGGCGCCAGCGGCGTGTGCTTGGCGGCGACCTTGAGGATCTGGGTACGAGCCGCCTCGTCCGGCGGTGGTACGAACACCAGCCGCTCGAGCCGGCCGGGTCGCAGCAGCGCCGGGTCGATCAGGTCCGGCCGGTTGGTCGCTCCGATGACCACGACGTTGCGCAACTCGACCACGCCGTCGAGTTCGGTGAGCAGGGCCGCGACGACGCGGTCGGTGGTGCCGCCGTCGGTGGACTGCCCGCGTACCGGCGCCAAGGCGTCGATCTCGTCGAGGAACACCAGGGCCGGAGCGGCCTCGCGCGCGCGGCGGAAGAGTTCGCGTACCGCCCGCTCGCTCTCCCCCACCCACTTGGACAGCAGCTCCGCGCCCTTCACCGACAGCACATTGGCCTGCCCCGAGCCGGCCAGGGCCCGCACGAGATAGGTCTTGCCGCAACCGGGCGGGCCGTACAGCAGGACGCCGCGCGGCGGCTGGACGCCCAGCCGGGCGAAGGTGTCCGGATAGGACAGTGGCCAGAGCACGGTCTCGGTGAGTACGCGCTTCACCTCGGCCATGTCGCCCACGTCGTCGAGGGAGGACCGCGGGATGTCGATGCTGGACTCCGCCATGGCGGTGGGCCGGATCGCCGACAGCGCACCGATCAGGTCCTCCTGAGCCACCACGGGCGCGTCGGCATCGCGCTGCCGGGTGGCCGCCCGCACCCCGGCCTCGCGGGATAGCGCCAGCAGGTCGGCCGCGACGAAGCCCGGGGTCCGGGCCGCCACCTCCTCCAGGACGACGTCGGGTGCCAGTGGCATGGGGCGGGTGAGTACGGCGAGGATCGCGCGCCGCTGGCCACGGTCGGGCAGGCCGAGCGACACCTCGTGGTCGAGCACGCCGGGGTGGCGCAGGGCCGGGTCGGTGGCCTCCGGCCGGCTGGTCGTGCAGATGGCCGCGACGCCGGGGGACGCTGGGACGCTCCCCAGCACCTCGAGCAGCACGGTGCCGATCGGGGCCGGCGTATCCCGCGACGCCAGCGCCTCGACGTCCTCGATGAGCAGTACGGCCGGTGCCCGCCGCCGGGCCTCGGCCAGCGCGTCGCGCAGCCGCCGCGCTCCCGCGTCGGGGGTCAGCGCGGCCAGCTCGGGGGCCCAGATGCGTACGACGGACGCCTTCACCGCGGCCGCCACCGCCCGGACCAGGGTTGCCTTGCCCGAGCCGGCCGGGCCGGTGACCAGCGCGCCCATCTGGGCGCGGGTGCCGAGGCGCTTGAGGAGGTCGGCGTGGTGAAAGCCCAGGTCGAGCCACTCGCGCAGCGCAGCGGCTTGCGATTCGAGGCCGGGTAGATCCTCCAGGCTCGGCGCCGCCTCGTCCTCGCCGCGCCGGGCCAGGTCGGGGGTGGCACTGCCGGTCGTCGCCGTGCCGTCGCGCCAGCCCACGACGGTGTGCATCGACACGACGCCGCACTCCGACGGGTCGGCCTCGGTCACCGTGAGCAGGACCGACGTCCACCCGGTGCCCACCGTATTGCCGATGCTGCGCCGGGCCGCCTGGATCTGGGCGGTGTCGGCATCCGTGGGGAGCGAGAAGTCCCGCGGCAGGAGGGACACGTTGTCGCCGTCGGTGATCACCTTGCCGAGCAGGGCCAGCCGCAGCGTCTCCGGAGCGACGATCGCCGCTATCTCGGGAGCGCCGGCGACAACGACGGTGCGGGCCGGCCGGGCCGACACCACCCGCACGACCACCTGCCCGCCGTCGCGCATGCCCAGGTTGCCCAGGATCAGGTCGTCGCACAGCAGCAGGCCGTGCGGAGTGATCGGGTCGGCGAATGCGGCCAGCGCGCCGGTGGTGCGGCCGCCGACGAGGCGCAGCACGTCCCACGGCCGCCCGCCGAGAGCGGCGAGCACCTCCGGATGGAGTCGGACGACCCCGCGCCGGGTGTCCAGCGACGACGGGCGGAGGCGAGCCGTGAGCGTCAGGGTGGCGTCGGGCACGCAGGGAAGCCTACGGGCGGCCCAGCGCGGCCAACTGCTCGGTGAACCACTGACCCGGCGGCAGCGCCGTGGCCGCAACCGCGAGGCGCCGGCAGGCCGCTCGCCGCTCATCGGCGGGGGTATCCAGGGCCTGGTGCATCGCCCGCGCCGTCTGCGAGACGTCGTACGGATTGACCATCAGGGCGTCGGCGGCCATCTCGTCGGCCGCGCCGGCCTCTCGCGAGAGGATCAGCGCGCAGCCGGGCTCCGAGAGCACCGGCCCCTCCTTGGCGACGAGGTTCATCCCGTCGCGGATCGGGTTGACGACCAGCACCTCGGCCAGCCGGAACGCGGCAAGCGAACCCGGATAGTCGTCGGTCACCCCGAGCAGCAGCGGCTTCCAGTCGCCGCTGCCGAACTCGTCGTCGATCTCACCGGCCAGCCGAAGCACGGCGGCGGTGTACTCGCGGTACTCCGGCAGGTCGTGCCGCGACGGGTAGGCGTAGGCCACATGCACGACGTGTTCCCGCCACTCCGGGTGGGTGCGCAGCAGCTCGCGATAGGCCAGCAGGCCGCGGACGATGTTCTTCGAGAGCTCGGTGCGGTCGACCCGGGTGATGATGCGCCGGTCGCCGGCCAGCTCGCGCAGGTGCGCCATGCGGTTCTCGACGTCGGGCTGGCCGGCCCGCTCGCGCAGCGCGTCGCCGTCGGTGCCGAGGGCGTGCACAGCTATCGCGGTGCGATGGCCCTCGTAGCTGACCGTGCCGTCCTCCACGCTCGCGCCGAGCACCCGCTCGCAGCAGGCCGTGAAGGCATCGGCCCACCGCTGGCTGAGGAACCCCGCGTGGTCGGCGCCGAGGATGCCGGTCAGCACGTCACGGGCGACATCGTCGGGCAGCATCTGGTAGTAGTCCGGTGGCGCCCACGGCGTGTGCGTGAAGTGGCCGATCCGCAGGTCGGGGCGCAGCTCGCGCAGCAGCCGCGGCGTCAGCACCAGGTGGTAGTCCTGTACGACGACACTCGCACCCTCAGCCGCCTCCTCGGCGAGCGCGGTGGCGAAGGCCCCGTTGTAGTCCTCGTAGGCCTCCCACCGCCGCCGCCAGGCCGCGTCGAACACCGGCTTGATCGGGTTGTCGTACAGCAGATGGTTGACGAACCACAGGGTGGAGTTCGCGATGCCGTTGTAGGCCCGCTGGAACGTGATGGCGTCGATGAGCAGCATGCGCACGTCGAGGTCGCCGGTGTCGATGCCAGCCGTGGCGAGATGGCCGTTCTTCGCGCGGCGGGCGACGACCCGCTCCCTGTCGTTGAGCGCGCTGCACACCCACACGCCCGCGACCGACGACATCGCCGAGCTCATCGCGCTGACCAGGCCCCCGCCGCCCCGGCTCACCCGTTCGCGGCCGTCGTCGCCGGTGGACAGCGACAGCGGCCCGCGATTGGACGCGACGAGCAGTTTTGAGGTGCCGGCCATCCCGGCAGCCTAGTGATCAATACTCAGGTCATGGGGGCACTGCCGTCGCTTCCCATCGAGAGAAGTACGGAGCGGAGCACGGCCGACAGAGCCTGCTCGCGCGGCAGCAGCCCGACGAATTGTTCGTCGCGGGTCACCGCGATATAGGGATCGGTGCCGCGAAGCAGGTCGGCCGCCCAGGCGGCATCCCGGGTCGTCTCGTCGCCGAGGTCGACCGATCTGGTGCGCAGCACCGGCCGGAACAGATCCTGCAGCCGAGAGGGAAACAGCAGCCCGTACCGGCCGGTCATTTCCAAGCCACCGAGCCGCTGGGCCAGAATCTGCTCGGCCGCGAGCTGGTTGGGGGTCGGCGTCAGCTGCGGATAGACGATCTGGCTGACGCCCGAATCCGGACCGATGGGAAACGGCAACCTCGCCTGCTCACCCGGACTGCCCTCAACTGAAGGCACCGGCGGGATCGCCAAGTCCCATTGCCGGGCCACCGCAAGTGAGGTGTAGTAGGCGGGCCGGAAGTCCTCACGAGCCTGCAGCAGAGACTCGACCAGATCACGGGGCCGGGCCCAGCCGAGGTACACCTTGTCCTTGCCGCCCGCTGTCTCGACGAATACCACCGCGCCGGGACGGTCCATGCGAGCTGCGCCGGCGCAGAGCACGAGCAGGCGGGTCTCCCACCACTTGCGCCCCTCCCCGAGGTCGACGACCGCCAGGTCGGACCGCGCGGCCTGGCGCAGAGTGTCGAGGATCTTGACGGTGCTGGTGTCGTTGAGCGCCTCGCCCTCCTGCAGGCCCAGAGTCGGCGGGATGAACGCCTGCCGCTGCGCTCCGACGGCCGCGGCGAATTGAACCCGTACCCCGAAGGCCTCGACCTGGCCGCCGGCCCCGGCGACGCGGTCGATCAGGAGGAGCACGACCGGAAGCAGGGCCAGCACCAGGATCCCCACGAGGACCGCCCCCTCGGTCGCCCGCCCGGGCCACCCCGCGGTCTTTCGCAAGATGGCCACGAAGAGGAGCAGCGCCAGCAGCACCACCGGCACCGCGACGATGGCTGCGAGAGGGCCCAGCGGCCACAGTGCACCGGACCCGGGCTCCTTCGTACGCACTCGACGCCTCCTGTCACTCGTCCACAACTCTACTGACGGCCGACCGCCCCTCGTCCAGATCACGGCCTACTCTGAAATGCATGTGTCGCAGCATCAAGACCTTGCGCCCGCCCTACACCGAGCAGGTCACCGACGCCGACGTGCGGGCCGCTGCGCTGCAGTACGTCCGCAAGGTCAGCGGCTTTCGGGCACCGGCCGCGCACAACGCCGAGGCGTTCGACCGAGCCGTCGAGTCGATCGCGGGAGCCACTGAGGAGCTTCTCGGGTCGCTGCACGTCCGCAAGGCCGGCTGAGCTAGCGGCCCGGCACGGCCGCCTGCAGGCTGAGCGTCGCGACCACGCCGGCGTGGTCGGAGGGCCACAGCCCCGACGGTGTGTTGTCGGCCGGCTCGTCGCCGACCACCTCGGCAGCGACCGCGGACACCCCCCCGCTGTTGAACAGCCCGCCCGTGAACAGCACGTAGTCGATCCGGTGGTCGCTCGTCGACACCGCGTTGTTGAGGTCGTCGGGCTGGCCGGAGGTGAAGCCGCCGTCCGGGCCGTGCACGTCGAGCCACGCGTCGTGATAGCCGGCCAACCGCGCGAGCCCGTACGCGCCGGTGCCGTCGTCGGGGCGTGAGTTGAGGTCGCCGACCAGGACCACGGGGTACGGCGAGAGCAGCAGCGACGTGTAGAGCTCGACGGCCTGCAGTTGCCGGACGTTGGCCTGGTAGGCCTCGAGGTGAGTGTCGGCGAACCGGATCGAGACGCCTCGTACCTTCACGTCCACCGACGACCAGCCCCGCGGCACGATGAACAGCTGTCCGGTCGGCGTGGTGATCGGCAGCCGGGCCAGGAAGTTGTGCGGTCGCGGGTTCGAGACCTTGAGCTGGCCCGGCGGCAGGTCGGCCCGGGCGAGGATGACGTCGTGGTCGGTTAAGCGCGCCCGCCGGCTGGCGCTGATCGGCAGGGTGCCGACGAAGTTCGTGTTGCTGACCACCGCGGTGTACGGCGTGCCCTGGGCGGCGAGTGCGGCGAGCAGCAGCATGAGGTAGTCGTACGTCGGCTGCAGCTGACCACCGATCGGGCCCTCCTCCCATAGCGCCACCTCCTGCAGACCGATCAGGTCCGGGCGGGTGGCCCCAACACCGCGCTGGCCGTCCCGCTGACATCCGACGATGTGCTCGGCTCGTACGCCGGCTTCCGGCCGCTGCTCGACGCGCCGGGTCGCACGGAGGACCTGTCGCGGCACCACCTGGTGAGGGTCGCGGCCGACGGGTTGGTGACGGTGACCGGCGGCAAGCTGACCACGTACCGCGCGATGGCGCAGGACGCGGTCGACCGGATCACCGACCGCCCCTCCCGGACCAAGCGCCTCCCCCGGCTGCTGCGGCCGGTAGCCGACGGCATCGGTGTCCTGGGCGTCGAGCTGCTGTGGGGAGTGCACCACGAGGGTGCGCTCACCGTCGAGGACCTGCTGGCCCGACGTACCCGGGTGGCGCTGGTGCCGGCAGACGCCGCCCGCGTACGTCCGTACGCCGAATCCGTGCTCGCTGCGGTGCTGCCCCGCAAGCAGCGCTAGGGCGCGGCGAGCGGCTCCCCGGTGCTGGTCACGTGTCACGAGCCTCCGGCGGATTTCGCCGACAAGATCGCCCGGACCGCCTCGGCCCAGCCGAGCCCCACCGCCGACTCGCACTCCTCGACGTTGTCGTGCTCGGCGATCAGTGCCGTCATGTGCGGCTGCCGGGCGCCGTTGGCGACGATCCACATCCGGCGGACGTACGGCGCCATCTCCAGGTCGCTGGCGCTGTCGCCGATCGCCACCGCGTCGGCTCGGCTCATCTCGCGCCGGGCCAGGTCGCGGGCCACGCCCAGTCCCTTCGACAGGCGGTCGGGCATGAGGTGGTAGACGTGCACGGGCACGGCGCCGGGCAGCACGCCGTTGTCGCGGATCCGCAGCCAGCCCAGGTCCCGATCGCGCAGCCACGCATCGACCTCGATAACGTCGACCCGGCCGCGCAGCATCGCGTCGGCTTCGTGGTCGATGTGCCATGGGCTGTGCCACTCCAGCCGACCGGGCCAGGCCGCGAACAGGTCGTCGAGCACCCCCAGGCCGCGCAGGACCTCCAGCGGCGACCGGCCGGCGTACTCCTCGGGCATCGCGCCACTGAGCACCTCGTACTCCCGGCAGCCGTGCCAGCCCAGCACCGCGCCGACCTCGCCGATGTAGCCGTCGGCGCCGAAGATCCGGCCCGCCTCGACCAACTGTGGCCGGGTACGGCCGGAGACCAGGACGAGCGTGCTGCCCGCGGCGTGCAGGTCGAGCAGGGCGGTGGCCGGCTCGAGGGTGAGTTCGCCGGATTCGGTACGGAAGAACGACCCGCCCGGCCCGACCATCGTGCCGTCGAGGTCGGTGTAGACGATCACGAGGCCCACCGCCGGGCATCCGGGCGCATCGGCCTCACCTCCTGATCCCCTAGACTTCCACCCGGCACGACACAACTTCATCCGCACGTCTCATCCAGAGGGGCAGAGGGACCGGCCCGACGAAGCCCCGGCAACCACCGCCAGTGCGGTCAGCTGCGCGACAGGTGCCAACTCCGGCCCGCCACGAGCGGGAGAGATGAGGAATGCCTCGCCATGCCCGTCGCCACCGACCCCCGAGCCGCCTCGGCCGCCATCGGCCTGTCCTGTCGCAACTGCGGCGCGACCTACGACCTGCTGCCCCTGCACGCCTGCGACACCTGTTTCGGGCCGCTGGAGGTCGCCTACGACCCCGACGGCCTCGGTGCCGTCACCCGCGAGCAGATCGAGGCCGGCCCGCGGACGCTGTGGAGGTACGCCTCGCTGCTGCCGGTCGGTGCCGACCCCGCCGACCGGCTCGACATGGGTGCCGGCATGACACCCCTGGTCCGGGCCGACCGGCTGGCCGCCGAGCTCGGCATGCGCGCTCTCTGGGTCAAGGACGACAGCGCCAACCCGACGCACTCCTTCAAGGACCGCGTCGTGTCGGTCGCGCTCACCGCCGCCCGCCGCTTCGGCTTCGACCGGGTGGCCTGCGCGTCGACCGGCAACCTGGCCAACTCGGTGGCGGCCCACGCGGCGCGGTTCGGGTTGGCCAGCGTCGTCTTCGTACCCAGCGATCTCGAGCCCGGCAAGGTCGTGCAGACCGCGGTCTACGGCGGGACGCTGGTGGCTGTGGAGGGTTCGTACGACGACTGCAATCGGCTGTGCTCGGAGCTGGCGGAGACCGACGACTACGAGAGGACCGCGTTCGTGAACCAGAACGTGCGGCCCTACTACGCCGAGGGCTCCAAGAGCCTCGGCTTCGAGGTCGCCGAGCAGCTCGGCTGGCGGCTGCCGGCGCAGGTGGTCGTCCCGATGGCCTCGGGTTCGCTGCTGACCAAGATCGACAAGGGGCTGAGCGAGCTGGTCAAGGCCGGCCTCGTCGAGGGCTCGTCGTGGAGGGTCTTCGGCGCGCAGGCCACCGGATGCTCGCCCATCGCCACCGCCTTCGAGGAGGGCCACAACGTCGTACGGCCGGTCAAGCCCGACACCATCGCCAAGTCACTGGCGATCGGCAATCCGGCCGACGGGCCGTACGCCCTGGACGTGGTCCGGCGTACCGGCGGCGCGATGGCGCACGTCACCGACGCCGAGATCGTGGACAACATGGGCCTGCTCGCGCGTACCACCGGCATCTTCGGCGAGACCGCGGGCGGCGTGACGCTGGCGGTGCTGCGCCGGTTGCTGACCGGCGGGCAGCTGGACCCGGCGGTCGAAACGGTGATCTACAACACCGGCGACGGGCTGAAGACACTCGACGCGGTGGCCACCACGGCGGTTCCCACCCACCGGATCCGGCCATCGCTGGCCGCGGCTCGCGAGGCCGGCCTGGTCAGCTGAGGCGGGTCCTGGTGGCCGGCCTGGTGAGCTGAGGCGGGTCCTGGTGACCGGCCGGGTCCATGAAGGCGGCCGGAGCATCGGCCAGCGCCCCGGAGCGCCATCCCATCTCGCGTTTTCCCGGAAAACGTCACCTCGTGCAATCAGGAAGCGGCGTTTTCCCGGAAACTGCGCATGATGGAGTGCTCGGCGCGATGCCC
>JBBPZR010000055.1:0-31603 GCA_038276285.1 Mycobacteriales bacterium
CACATCGGCACGTCCGGTACTCCGTCACAAGCCCGCGGAAGTTCGTCACTTCGGCGGGGCAGGTGGTGTGTCACCGCCACGAGTCGTCGGACTCGAAGCATGCTCGGTTGACGTCGGCGACGAACATAACCGTCACTACTCGCTGGTCCGCCAACTTCCGCACATGCCGCGACCGGCGCGTTCATCCTGGGATCGCTGCGTCGGGTGGATTAACGGTGGGGTCACCTTGTGTCAGCGCGCGCACATTCGGGCCGTGGTGTCGAACAGCTCAAGCTCGCCCCCGGTCGTCTGGTGCTGCACGACGAAGGCGCGGTCGCGGATGCGCCATAGCCCTTGGCCGATCCCGAGTGTCGTGAGCAGGTCACGTTCGGTTTCGCTGAGCCCGAGGGCGGCGGCGGACGCGGTCAGCTGGTCGGTCTCCTGCCGGTACACGATGCGGGTGGAGCAGTCCGCCAGCAGCCCTTGAGCGAGCGCACGGGCCTCGCTGCCGGCGTCTGCGACGGCGTCGAGGTCGGACAGCCGGTGCACGACCATGAGGTTGGCGATCCCGTAGGCGCGGGAGAGCTTCCACTGCGACTGCATCCGCCGCACCAGGGCGGGCTGGCGCATGATTCGCCACGCCTCGTCGTAGACGACCCAGCGCCGGCCGGCGTCGGTGTCGAGCAGCGCGGCTTCCATCCACGCCGATGCACACGTCATGACCAGCGACAGCAGGGTGTCGTTGCCGGCGATGTGGGACAGGTCGAGGGTCACCATGGGCGCGGCCGGGTCGAAGCGCACGGTCGACTCACCATCGAAGAGGCCCTCGAGGTCGCCGTGCACCAGGCGACGCAGCGCGTGCCCGACATCCCGGCCGTCGGCAGGCTGCACGTCGACAGCATCCGACGGCCCGTCGCTGGGTTCCAGCAGGTGCTGCACGACGGCAGGCAGCGTCGGCACCCGGCACCGCCTTACCGCTGCCCGCAGCGCCAGGTCGACGACCGTGTGCTCGACCGGGTGCAGGGCGCGGCCGAGCACGGTTTCGGCGAGCACGCCGAGGAGCTCGCGGCGGCGGCTCCACACGAGACCGGCCCATTCCCGGTCGCTGGTCCCGGTGGGCCGCTGTCCCGTGTCCAGGGGGTTGAGCCGGGCGGGGAGGCCGTGTCCGAGGGCGATCGAGGAACCCCCCAGCGCCTGGGCGACCGGTGTCCACTCGCCTTTGGGGTCGCCGGGCACGTACACGTTCACGCCGAACGCGACCGACCGGGTGGCCAGGCTCTTGGCCAGCGCCGACTTTCCGGTGCCGATGACCCCGGCGAGGAGCACGTTGGGGTTGGTGAGCACACCTTGCCGGTAGAACACCCACGGGTCGAACACGAACGCCCCGCCGGAGTACAGGTCGGTCCCGACGAACAGCCCCTCGGCTCCCAGACCGCCTTCGGCGAGGAACGGGTACGCGCCGGCGAGGACGGCTGAGGTGGCGGCATGCGGCTGGACCGCGAAACGGCGCCAGCAGCGCAGCGCCGTAGGTCCCGGCTCGCCGGTCCGCGGCAGCCACCCGGTCTGTTTCGCCTGCTGCCGTTCCGCCTGGTACGCCGCCCGGGCGGCGCGGGCGGCCTCCCGCCGCGCCTCGCCCTCGACCCGTCGCGCCAAGCTGGCAGCCCGGCGCCGGACCCGCCAGCCGACACCGGCCGGGATGAGCAGCGGCGTGGAGATGGTGCGTGCGGGCTGCATGTCAGATCCCCCGGCACAGCGGTAGGGCGGCCGCGGTGAACGCCTGCGCCTGCTGGCCGACGAGCAGCCGGGTCTCGCAGCCGGCCTGGACTGCGGCTTGCTCGATGCTGGCGCGCGCCGCCTGTAGCCCGGCCTCGTCGGCGGCGGTGACGCAGAGGAAGCCGGCGAATCGCAGGTCACCGTGGCCGGCCACCAGTTCGCGTTCCCGTTGGGTCACGTCGGCCCATTCCTGCTCGGTGGCGACGTCGGTGAGCTGGCCGATCCGCTGCCGCTGGCCGGCGTCGGTCTGGTACTCCACGCGTTCCTTGCGGATGGCGCGCATCGCCTCGGCGGTGCTCAGCGGCTGAGCGACCAGCGAGGTGGTCCGCCGCGCCCCGGCCGAGAGCAGGACCGTCGAAAGGAACGAGGGGAACACCTCACTGCGGGGCCATTCGCTGATCCAGTAGACGGCGTGCAGGCCGCTGTCAGACTGCAGGTGGTCCCAGTGTTCGCGGACGGCGACCGGCCCGGCGGTGGCCGGGTCACGTCCGACCGGGTGCCGATCCAGGGTGGGCCCGGCGGCCGGGTCGTAGGCCGTGCGGAGCAGCACCGCGAGGTCGTCGGGGCCGAGCCAGCCGTCGACGCCGATTTCGGCGGCCCGAAGCGCCGCGGCGACGGTGGTCAGTTCCTGCCGCAGTACCGCGGCTCCGCCGGCGATACCGCCGCCTTCGGTGCGCACGGCGCGCCGGGCCCTGGTCAGGTCGAGGCTGACGCTGATCGTGGTCTCGTGCCGTTCGGCCGCCGGGCCGGCGGCGTCGACGAGCTCTGCGTACATGCGCGATGCCCACGAAGAGTCGTGGATGCCGTGGGTGGCCCAGTGCTGCTGCACGCCGCGCCCGGAGTCCGGCAGGGTCCGCTCGAGGACTTGCACGCGGGCGATCCGGCCGGACTGGGCCAGAGTGGCGTAGACGCGTCCCCACCCGGCGACGCGGCGTTCCTGATCGGCCGGTCCCAACAGGACGAACGCCGGGTGCCGCACCCGCGCGATCGCCGTCAAGGTCTTGGCGTACGGGTCGTGCACCATCGCCGCCCCGGTCTCGACGTCCACGTGGACCCGCAGCGCGGCGGCGTCCCCGGGCAGCGCGAGGGTGCCGGCAGGGCGGGGCTGCAGCACCCGTACCCCGTAAACGGTCTGGCGGCGGGCCCGGCGCAGCGCCCAATGCCCGGCCACGGGCAGCCACTCGACCGCGCGGCGGCCGGCTACCGACACGAACGCCGCCGCGACCAGGCCGGCCCACGCCGGGGACGCCCACAGCAGCGCCGGCGCGCCTCCGCCGTACACGCTCGCCAGCACGACGACGAACGCCGCGCCGAGTGCGGCCAGCCGGGGTGCGGACAGGCCGAGCAGCACGCCGCGGCTACTGCGCCGGCCGAATCGGACCGTGCGCACCGTCGGCTCCTCGACCCGGATGGCCGTGGTCATCGGCGCGTCCGGTCGGCCGGGGCGGATCCGGGCGTTCCAGCTGCCGGGCCCCGGCCGGCGGCCGCGGGGCCCGGCGCCGGCGGGACGGGTGCGGCGGGAGGTCGCGGAGCCGGTGGCGCCGCTGCCCCACCCTTCCCGCCTGGCCCAGCGCCGGCGGCGGCCGAGGTCGCGCCACCGGAACCGCCGCCGATGACGAGAGCGGCAGTGCGCATCATCGACTGGGCCGAAGCCCGGCCCTGCTGGACCACAGCCAGCGTCGCGCCGTTGGTCGAGCGGTGCCATTCGGCCGCCACGTGAGTGCCGGCGAAGTCCAGGATCTTGAAGCACGCCCACGGGGCGAGGCAGGCGAGCAGCAGCAGGATGAGCCCGGCGAGCAGCGCGCCGATGCCGTCGGCTTGCCCGACCATGCCGACCGCGACGACGAACACGACGACGATCGCCAGCTTGGACAGGACCAAGGCGAGGGTGACCTGGACCCAGCGGCGGACCCATCCCGACGTCAGCCGGGCCGCGGCGCCGGCGAAGGCCAGCGGCGCGAGGACGACCACGACAACAAGAAGGGCCTTGCGGACCAGCAGGGTGCCGAGGAGGAGGGCAGCGCCGAGCACGAACAGCAGCCCGAAGACGAGCATGAGCGCCGGTCCGCCGGGGGCCGTGGACAGCTGCATCAACAGCTGCACGTCGAGGAGTTTGCGGGCTGCGTCCTCGATGCTCGTGCCGGCCAGGCCAGCCAGCCCATTGCTCAGCGCGTCGACAGCGGTGAGCAGGGACCCGGTGACGGCGGCCGCCGCGGCGGTGCCGAGCACGGCGATGCCGGCGCCGGTCAGCGCCCGCACCAGACCACCCGGCTCGCGGCGGACGGCCGCCGTGACAACCTGCATGACGAACAACCCGACGACGAGCACCAGTCCCACCGAGGCCAGCGCGGCGAAGTTGCGGGTGACGTAGGCGGCGGACAGGTCCACCGTCGTCGTCGCCGTGATCGTGGAGAAGACGGCGTTCAGGATGGTCTCGGCGGCGTGGGCGAACGCGTCGCCCATCGCGGTCAGCACATTGCCGGCGGCCCAGCCGGCCAGATTTGGCGCTCCGTCGGTGATGGCGCAGCCGGCGGTCACCGGCGGGATCGGCAGGTCGCAGAAGTCGATCGGCATCGTCGGTCCGTGGCCGGTCAGATCGTGGAGCCGGCGGCGGAGAAGAACGCGATGATGGCGTTCGCGCCGCCGATCAGCAAGGCGGCCGCGGCGGCGATCGCCACGCCGGTCTTGCCCTTGCCGGCCATGTGCGGGTTTCCGGTGTTCGACGCGAAGCCCCACACGACTGCGGAGGCCACCAGCGCGGCCACGCAGGCCACCAGGCCGAAGGTGAGCAGCGCGCCGACGATCTTCTTCAGCTCCGTCAGTCCGGGGAGCCCTGTCGTGTTGGAGGTGACGCCGGGGTTGTCGGTGAGCAGCCGGCTGGCCAGGGCGGGGAGGGCGGCGTGCAGGGTTGTGGGCATGGTGTCTCCTTCGCGTGTGCGGGTTGACCGTGGGTGGCCTCGATTGCGGGGAGCGGTCCGGGCGCGCACCCGGGTGCTCTGGCGGGTCAGCGCATGATCCGCAGACCGCCGATGAACTGGCCGGCCCAGTAGGCGTTCTCTGAGATTGCGGTGGTGATCTGAACGGCTTCGCCGGTGGTCGGGGCGTGGATCATGGCGTCGCTGCCGAGGCTGATCGCCACGTGGTGGATGGTCGCCGGGTCGGCGGGGTTGGTGGCGAAGAAGACCAGGTCGCCCGGTTGGAGATCGGCGAGCGATCGTATGCGCAGGCCCGGTACGCCCCACTGCTCACGTGAGGTTCGCGGCAGGGTGACGCCGACCTGGGCGTAGGCGTAGAGGGTGAGCCCGGAGCAGTCGAAGCCCACGGCGCCCGCACCCTGTCCGATTCCCTCGGTGGGGCCGTCGGCGTTTCCGCCGCCCCAGACGTACGGCGTGCCGAGCCACCGGGCGGCCTCGGCGATGACGACGGCCGCAGTCCCCGTCGTAGTTGTTGGCGAACATGTGCCGGTGTCGAGGCCCGGCCGGTCGAGGATCTCAGCGAGCCAGGCGCGCGCCGGTGCCTCCCATCTGGCGTACGCGTCCGGGAACGCCGAACGCTGCACTGCCTGGGCGGCGAGGGTGAGCGGCATCTGTTCCCAGCTGGCGACGTCCAACAGTCCCAGGTTGCCTGTCGGTGAACCTGGACCGCCGAAGAAGGCGGCCGCGGCGTAGGCAGGGTCGAGCAGCTGCGCGGGGCTGCCCCAGCCAACCGACGGTCGCTGCTGGAACAAGCCCAGGCTGTCCCGATCCCCGTAGTCGAGGTTGCGCAACGTCGACTCCTGCATGGCTGTCATCAACGCGACAAGGAGCCCCCGTTCGGGAACGCCGCGTTGCTGGCCGACGGCCACGATCAGGCGGGCGTTGCCGGCCTGCTGGGCGTCGAGGCTCCCCACCGGCCCGCTCGAGGTCAGCGGCCGGCAGCCGGTCGCCGCACCCTGAGCGCCGACTGCGGTGGCGAGGCCGAGCGGCAGCGAGACCAGGAGCGCCGCTGTGGCGGCGAGTTTGCCGAGCACAGCTGCTCAGAACGCCGGCGTGGTGCTGATCAGGACGAGCGTGCATTGCTCGACGCCGGCGCCCGGAGCCGGGCAGCGCATGACCACGGTCAGCGTCGGCTCACGGGAGGTCGACCGGGCGACAGCAGTCGCCTCGACGTAGTGGGTGGTTTGCGTGCCCGCCACGTTGCGCATGACCCAGCCGGGTTCGGCGTAGCCGCCGGTCACCACCTGCGACCACGCCGCCGGCTCCCACACCCGGGACGGAGACCACTGCGACCACTGCCCGTTGCGCCGCATCCGCGCCCAGAGAGCATCGCTGGGGATCCGCGCGTCGATCGTCGCGAACAGGTCGGCCCGGCCGCTATCGGACAGGTTCGGGTCCGCCTCGGCACGCAGCACCCGGCGGTAGTCGTCCGCCCCGGCGCCCCGGGTGTCCAGGCCGAGTACGAGGGCCGCCACGTACTCGGCGTATACGTCGGGATCCGCGGTCTTCGGGAGGCTGGGCAGCACGGTGCTCGGGCTCGTCGGTGGGGTGCTGGCGCTTACCGGCGGGAGCGACGACAGGTCGGACGACGGTCTCGCAGCCGGTTCGAGGGTGCCGCCAGTGTGCTCCATTGCGATCAGGAACAACGAGGCGAGGACGGCGAATGCGATCACCGCGGCCGCACTTCCCCAGACCAGCAACAACCGCCGCCTGGACGTGCCGTGTGCTGTCCGCATGCCTGTCTCCTTACCCGTCGCGTACCGGAGAGGAGGGACGGCGCCGCGCACGTGGGCGCGGCAAGTCAGGCGAGCGCCATTCGACGCGACGGCTACAGGACACGCTTTCGGCAGACAACTGCTGGCCGTCCACAGAAGTCACCCAGCTTTCGGCGACTGGGCTTGACGCCGATCACGGCCGTGATGCCCAGCACGGCGGCAGCCGTGTTGCCTCGCCACTCCTCGCAGATCAGCTCGTCGGGCCAGACGTCGGGCAACCGCTCGATCACCTGACGTACGCAGTTGAAGTTGGGGTGAAGCGTCATCGCACGGCTTACGCCGTCGGTGTCCGTCCACGACGGGTACTCACGAGGTCGCCCGACTCGACGGGCGGCGTGGGTCACACCAGCACCTCGAACGACAACACCTCGCCGCTGCACACCACCGCCGGGATCAGGCCGATCAGCGCGTCAGCGTCTGCTCCGGACTCGGCGGCCGCGGGCTGCGTCACCGGGGTGACGGGGTCAACGCCGGTGACGCTCTTCTCCCAGCCGTAGTTGTCGCCGCTCGGCCTCACGTAGTCGGGGATGTGCCGACCGACGTTGCACTCGTTGGGACAGTGCCACCAGCCCTTAGGCGCGACGAAGGAGCGCTTAGCCAGGACGAAGGTCGGCGCCCACCTGGCTCCGCACCGCATGCACAGGCAGAAGCTCGCGTCGGTGCCACGAATCAGCAGTCCTTTGCGTCGGGCGAAAGCGGCACGCCCGCCACCGGTCGCGCGGGGCAACCTGACAGCAGACGGCCTCCCCTTGAGCGGGACTGTGCTCAGTCGGTAGCCCAGCTCGCGCTCGTCGTCAGCGAGCGGCCAGTCACCCGGCCAGCCCCAGGCGGCGTGCGTGATGACCTTGGCCACCGGGCTCACGTTGGTCGGCGTGGGCGACACGCCCAGCGTCATACTGATGAAGCCGGGGTGCCCGAGCAGCGTGACGGCGCGGCCGGCCTCGTCGGTAGTGAGCACGAAACCGACCTGACCGTATGTGTCGTGGCCGACGGCCCGGCTCAGCCGCAGACTCCTGACCTGCGGCACGCTGAGCACATCGAAACCGATCACCGGGAATCCTGTCCGGCCCCGGAGAGAGGACAGGGCCGGCCTCCGCCCCGCCGGCTCAAGGTCGGGCGATGGCCGGAACGCGTTTCGGGGGGTCACCGCCATGACTCAACCCGGCAGTCCGCGAGGAATGCGTCGAGGTCGCGGGTGGCGAACCGGAGCCGGCCACCAACACGGAAGAACGGCACCTCGCGCCTGGCGACGAGCCTGCGCAGGTAGTGGACGTTACGCCCGAGGTACAAGGCGGCAGCCTCTGTGTCCAGGAGCTCTGGGGCGGTCTTGCTGGGGTTGTTAGGTTGTCTCACGGCATGCCTCGCTGGTGGTGCTTCAGCGGGACGGCGGGACGCGACGTCGGTAGGACCAGCGAACTGTCCTACTCCTTGGGGGCAGCATGCAGGAATCACCCAGGCCGGACCAGAATGCCAGACGAGAGCGCGTCACGCAAGGAGACGGTGCCGTCAGCGCTCGCGACCCACCTCCCCCTATTGAGCGTCCAAGACCGATCCGGCGTTCGTGCCACTGGTGTGCCACAACGGGTGCACAGCCCTGGTGTCTCATGCGCACCCATGCACAGGCCGAGTTGCCTTGTGTCGCCTGGTGTTCCGGCCTCTCGGCCACTCTTCAGCGTGACTTGATGGGTTGCCTTCCCAGCTTCCCAACCTGATGCGCCTCGTGAGGCGACGATGGAGGTTGGTGGTGTGCGGCGCCGCGGCAGACCGAATAGCAGCGCAGTCGAGCAACGAAGCTAGCGCGGACCGCGTCCCGCGACACCTCCGGGGGGCACGCCGTGAGCCCGGATGGCCCCCGTCGACCGCGAGATGCTTCGCTAACACGGCGACGTCCTGGCCAAATCCCGGATCGGCGAGCTGCGACCGGCACCCACGTCGTGGGCGTGCAACGTCGGCCCAGCGGAGCGGCATGTTGGCATAGCCGGTCTCGGTACTTGGCAGCCATTCGCTCACGGCAGCGGCGACGACAACGCCACAGCAGTAGAGCCTCGTTTCCGGACGCCACAGAGTCGCCGGGGCTCGCGTGGACGCTCAAATGGACTGCGTGGCATGAGCCGCTACGAGCCGTAACTGAGGAGGGGACGCCAACGCGGACGACGGCCCCGGTATCAGCACCGCCGAGGACCACCGCAAGAGGGTGCCGACTCGGCGGGCTCCTCACGGCGTGCGACAGGCGTGCGATAGCGGTCGGTATTTCGGAGCGCTTCGCGGCGAATAGCGGGCGTGAGCGGTCACTGCTTGGTGTCTCGAGGACACGCGTTGACCTGCGAAAACGCTGGTCACGGGTGGTGGGCAGGGGCGGGGTCGAACCGCCGACCTTCCGCTTTTCAGGCGGACGCTCGTACCGACTGAGCTACCTGCCCAGCGACCCAGACGGGACTCGAACCCGCGACCTCCGCCGTGACAGGGCGGCGCGCTAACCGACTGCGCTACTGGGCCTCACGCAAAACCGTGCTGCCGTACCCCCAACGGGATTCGAACCCGTGCTACCGCCGTGAAAGGGCGGCGTCCTGGGCCACTAGACGATGGGGGCCTGCTGCTTGTGAACCGGCCCATGCTCGCACATGTGCCATGCCCGGCAGCAGCGTGCCCGTACGGCTAGCCGATGGAGCACGGCCCAGCATACGGGACCGCACCGACACCCGCCCAGCGCCATTCGGGCGCCGAAAACCAGGTCTAGAGCGTGGTCTAGAGGGTGGTCTAGAGGGTCTAGAGGTCGGCGACGGCGGGGATCACCTCGCGGCCGAAGAGCTCCAGCGTGCCCAGCCGCCACACGTCCGGAACGATGCCGTGCACGGTCTGAATCCCTTGCTCGCCAAGCCGCCGCAGCGCCGCGAGGACGTCGGGAAGCTTCTCCCCGGACGCACCCACGTCGAGGCTGCACATGGCGGTCTTCTCGATGCTGTCGTAGTCGCGGCCCTCGGTCTCGCAGTGGGCCCGCAGCACGTCAAGCTTGTGTGGCAGATCCGGGGCCGCGAACAGATTGCAGGCCTGGGCGTAGCGGGCGACCAGGCGCAGCGTCTTCCGCTCGCCACCGCCGCCGATCATGATCGGCGGGTGCGGCCGCGACAGCGGCTGGGGCGAGTTCAGCGGCCGCTCCAACTGATAGTGCGTCCCCGCGTACGGCGTCTCGTCCTCGCTCCACATCCGCAGGCAGATCTGCAGGGTCTCCTCGAGCCGCTCGAAGCGCTCGGCCACCGGCGGGAAGGGCAACCCCAGCCCGCGGGATTCCTCGTCGTTCCAGGCCGCCCCGATCCCGAGCCATGCCCGGCCGCCCGAGAGGACGTCGAGCGTGCTCACCAGCTTGGCCAGCAAGCCGGGTTGGCGATAGACGACGGCCGTCATCATCGTGAGCAGCTTGACCCGGGAGGTGTGCGCGGCGAGGAAGCCCAGCGTCGTGTACGCCTCGAGCATCTCGTGTTCGGGTGGACCCAGAAAGCCGATCTGGAACAGGTGATCCATCACGCTGACCGAGTCGAAGCCGACCGCGTCCGCGGTCTCGGCGACATCGGCCAGCCGGGGTCGTATCTCGGCCGGACCACCCGGCCAAGTGAAGTCCGCGAGATGAATACCGATCTTCACGGGGTGCTCCTTTCAGTTGGGTCGACGACGGTCCGGTCGATGGTCACCGTGGACTCGCCCAACCCGCCCAGCGTGATGTTGTCGTAGGCCCGCAGGTGATGCGAGTCGGCGTCGAGATACAGCACCGAGCACTCCAGCGGTGTCGGCCTCTCCTTCTCCACGCCGCGCAGCCCCGCCCCGCCGGTCGAGCCCTGCACGAGAAGCAGTGTGGCGCCGTCGAGGTGCCGCACCGACCGCTTGTGCAGGTGGCCGGCCAGCACCAGGGGAGCCAGGCCGGCGAGCGGGCCGGCGGTCTTGGGATCGTGCACGAGAAAGACGTCCGGAGTACGCGGGAAACCGCGCGCGTCAGCAGCCAGGGCCTCGCCGGCCGCCACGACGGAGTCGTCGGACTTCGCCTCCCGGGTGTCCTTGTCGGGCGTGAACCGCGGGTCCCCGATCCCGGCGAACGCGACCCCAGCCACCTCGTGCTCGGTGCCGTCCAGGACCACGGCATCCCGCTGGCGGGCCACCGCGGCCATGATCTGCGCCGAGTCGTGGTTGCCGCGAATCGTGACGTACGGGACGCCGAGCTTGCCGATCTCGTCGGCGAAGCCGGTCTCGGCCGCCGAGCCGTGGTCGGTGAGGTCGCCGGTGTCGACGATGACGTCGATCTTGAACTGCTTCACGATCGAGTTGATGACGCCCCACGCCGAGGGGTTGAGGTGCAGGTCGGAGACGTGCAGCACCCGGATCGTCGCGCTGTCGGGTTGGTACGCCGACAGCGTCGACGCGGCCGCGTACAACCGGCTGACGTTCGTGACCAGGCTGGCCAGCTCCCGCCGGTAGATGTCGAAGCGGGCCGTGATGTCGCGGGCGTTGCCGATCAGGGCGGGCGCGTTGGTCAGCAGGCCGGAGTACGTCGGCTCACGCAGCGCGGCTGGGTCCCAGGTCAGCGCGGCCACCCCGCCGGTCGCGCCGAGCAGGACGAGCGACATGGCGCCGGTGAGCAGGGCGCGTCGCAGCGAGCGGAAGACCAGCAGCCCGAGCGCCAGCGCACCGAGCAGCGCGGCAAGGGAGGTGCGGAGGGCGAGCGTGAGAAGAGCGCCGCGGACGTCGTGGGCGGCCTGGTCGCCGATGTCCTTCAGCCCCGCGGGCTTGTCCAGCAGGCGCCGTGCGTCGGCTTGCCGGAGCCGGTCGAGCGTGACGTTGAGGCGCACCGGGCCGTCGTGGCTGTCGAGGGTCAGCGCGCCCAGGGGCGGGATCCCGACGACCGTGTCGCCCTGGAATGCCGGCGTCAGGATGAAGCTCGACTCGAACGGCCCCACCTTGTGCGTGGTGTGACCGCCGAGCAGCACGCCCAGCACAATGCCGACGAGGGCGACCAGCATCATCGTGGCCGCGACCCCGACTCGGCTGGTCAGGACAGGACGCATGCCTCCATCGTGCCGGTCAGACGAGCCTGTCCCGCCGCCGCCCCAGTTTCAGCCGTCCACTGTGGACCCGAAGTCGTCAGAGAGCGACGGAATGCAGGCGGCGGGCCGCCAGCGCCGGCAGCAGTTGCCGGAGTGCCGCCACGGTCTCCTCGCGGTGGCCGTAGCCGTCGTGCATCAGCACGATGCCGCCCGGGCGCACCCCTCGCAGCACTCCCGTGACGATCGCGGGTGCGCCGGGCCGCGACCAGTCGCGGGGATCCACGGTCCAGCCGAGCGGCATCATGCCTTGGGCTCTCGTCTCGGCGATCAGGGCGGGAGTCCAGTTGCCGCCCGGCGCCCGGAAGTAGCGGGGACGCGCGCCCCCAGAGGCTGTGACGATCGCGTCGTAGGTCAGCTGCAGCTGAGCCTTGATCTGCGCCGGCGGGCGTTTGCCCAGATGCTCGTCGTGGCTCCAGGTGTGGTCGCAGAGGGTGTTGCCACCTGCGACGATCGCGCGCACCAGCGCGGGATACCGCGCGACGTACTCGCCGATGAGGCAGAAGGTCGCGTGCAGGTGGTAGGCGCGCAGCAGCGCCAGCACCTGACCGGTCCATCGGGGATCCGGCCCGTCGTCGAAGGTGAGGGCGATGCGCCCGTTGCCAGCCGGGATGTGTGTGAGCGGCGGTCGCCATGAAGCGACGGCGCTTGCCACCGCCCGCCGGGGGGCCGTGAAGCTCCGCTGGCTCGTAGTCAGGCGGATGGGGCCGATGCCCTCCAGCCCGACGAAGGAGGTGACGCGGGCGGGCGGGCGGCGGACGCGATTTGACGTGACGCTGAGCAGGTTGCTCAGCAAGGCGATCGCCACCACCACGACGGTGGTCGGCGCGAAGCTTCGGCGGGGCACGTGGGAAAGGGCTGCTTCCGGCGTAGTCAGGCTGGGATCAGGTGGTGCGATTCAGCAACCCTAGCCGTTACGTACGAAGGACCGGCGCCTTGACGGCGCCGGTCTCTCAACGTAGGTAGGTCAGATCAGACGGGGCGGACAGCCTCGGCCTGCGGACCCTTCTGGCCCTGCGTGATCTCGAACTCGACCCGCTGGTTCTCTTCGAGAGTGCGGTAGCCATCGGCCTGAATGTTCGAGTAGTGCACGAACACATCGGCCCCTCCGCCGTCGACGGCGATAAAGCCGAAGCCCTTCTCGGCGTTGAACCACTTGACGGTGCCCTGCGGCATTGCGATCCCCTTCCGGGACGGTGCGGATGACGCCGTTTGCGGCATCCGGGCCTGCTCTCGGGTGGGGCTCTAGGTGAGCACAACGCCCGCGAACTCGTTCTGCGGCGTGGCTCAAAGCACGTACACAGGACCTGTCGACCTCCTCCACCGTAGCAGGCCTTCGGCGCAGATGTGTCAATTCCCGGTCGCGAGCGACCCCTGCGCCCCGTCCTGGGAGGGTCGAATCAGCGGGCGTAGGTTGACAGGAGAGCAACCATAGTTACCCTAGCTGCAACAACGCTCGGTGCGACGGCGGGGAAGTGGCCGGATCAGCGGCGGGCACAGCCAGCAGAGGCAGGCGCATGACGGTGAGGACAGCAGCCGAGTTGGCGACCGCGCACATCGACGGCTTCTGTCTCCCGCAGGACTACTACGTTGCTGAGGACGTGTTCGAGCTCGACCTGGAACAGGTCTTCGCCCCGAGCTGGCTCTTCGTCGGCGCCGCGACCGAGCTCGCGCAGCCGGGTGATATCGCGGCGTGGAGCGTCGGCCGCGACTCCGTGCTGCTCCTGCGCGGTGAAGATGGGGCGCTCAGCGCCCGGCACAACGTGTGCCGGCACCGCGGGTCGCGGCTACGTGCCGACGGCAGCGGCTCCGCGCGGGTCGTGGTGTGCCCCTACCATCAATGGACCTACGGCTTGGACGGCTCCCTTCGTGGTGCCCCGCACATGGGGCCCGGCCTGACCAGCGACGACCTGGCGCTGCGTCCGGTCCATCTGCGCGACCTCGGCGGCTTGCTGTTCGTGTGCTTCGCCGAGGAAGCGCCGCCGTTCGACGACGCGATCGCCGCCGTTGAGCCGCAGCTGCGCATGCACCAGCTGGAGAACACCCTGGTCGCGGTACGCCAGCACTACACGGTCAACGCCAATTGGAAGATGCTCGTCGAGAACAATCGGGAGTGCTACCACTGCCGGGTCAATCACCCCGAGTTCTGCATGTCCAACTACGACCTCGGCGGCGACGGTGATCGCCGGACCAGCCGTGCTTACGAGTTGTCGGTCGCCGAGCACTACCGACGTTGGACCGAACGTGGTCTGTCGCCGCGTGAGGTGAGCTTCGAGGGCAACGGGTGGTTCAGGGTCGCCCGGTTGCCGCTGCGCGACGGCTACCTGACCGAGAGCCTCAGCGGGAAGCTGGTGGCGCCCCGGCTAGGAGAGCTGCCCGACGACAACGTCGGCAGCCTCCGCCTCATCACGCTGCCGAACTCCTGGGTGCACGTCAACGCGGACTACGTGATGACCACGCGCCTGACCCCGCTGAGCGCCGCGACCACAGCCGTCGATGTCGCGTTCCTCGTCCGGCACGACGCTGTCGAGGGCAGGGACTACGACATCGACGAGCTGACGTCGGTGTGGACGGCCACGTCCGAGCAGGACTGGTCGCTGTGCGAGCAGAATTTCGCGGGCGTGCGATCACGCGGTTACGTTCCCGGGCCCCTGTCCCCCGTGACCGAGGGGTCGGTCCGCACCTTCCACGAGTGGTACCTGCGCGCCCTCGCGGGGATCGGTTCAGCCGCCAGAATCGGACCGGGTTGGTCTGGGGCCGCGCTGGTGCCCAGTACCGCGTGAGCGAGGAATCGGGTTCCGCATGATCGCCGACCTTGTACGATCCGACGGGCTGCGGTGCAGCTGCAAGATCACCTAACCGGACAAGCGGGGGCGCCCCTGTGCTCGTCGCACTCGCCCAGATCGACTGCACTCTCGGGGACGTGGAGTCGAACCTCGAGGCGGCGAAAAAGGTCATCGGTCGCGCTGCGAGCGAGGGCGCGGACCTCGTCGTCTTTCCGGAGCTGATCCTGCACGGCTACCCGCTCGGGCGCTATGACGCCAACCTCGCCATGCCGGCCGATGATGAGCGACTGCGGGACCTCGCCGCGCCGGGCGGTCCGGCCGTGGTCATCGGCTTCCACGAGGACGCGGGTCCGCATACCTACAACAGCGCTGCCTATATCGCAGATGGCGTTGTGGTCCACGTCCACCGCAAGCTCTACCTCCCGACGTATGACATCTGGGAGGAGCACAAACACTTCAGCCCGGGCAATGCGCTGCGCGCCTTCAACACCGGCCACGGCCGCATGGGGATCCTCGGCTGCAACGATGCCTGGCAGGCCTGCCCGCCGTTTCTCCTCGCCCAGGACGGGGCCGAGATCCTCATCGTCCCCACCAACAGCGTCGACCCGCGGGTACCCGACCTGCTCGATACGCAGGACTACTGGCGCGACATCCTGCCCGCCATTGCCCGGATGAACCAACTGTGGGTCGTGTTCGTCAACCGGGTGGGCCTGCTGGGGGGCCTGGAGTTCTGGGGCGGGTCCTGCGTCGTCGACCCGGCCGGGCAGATCGTGGCGACGGCCCCGGTCAAGGAGGAGGCGCTGCTCCTGGTGCACATCGATGTCGGGGCAGCGCGTCGGCGCCGGCGGCAACTCCCGCTGCTCAAGAACGCCCGGCTCGGGTTCCTGGTGCGTGAGATGGAGCGCCTCATCGCCGAGGGCGGCGATGCCTAACGGCGCCCCTACGCGCCCTATTCGGTGCGCAGGGCGCCGTCAATGCGCTGGCTCGGGACTGGCCCGCGGGGGTCAGTCGAGGTTGTGGTCCTTGAGGAACTTCTTCGCGACGTCCGCGGGCTGGTCGCCGTTGTTGTCGACGTCAGAGTTCATCTGCTGCATGGTCTTGGTGTCGAGGGCCTTGGCGATCGCCTCGATGATCTTCTGCAGGGCAGGGTGAGCCGTGAGGGTTGACTCCTTCAGGGTCAGCGCCGGGTTGTAGACCGGGAAGAACTTCTTGTCGTCGTCGAGCACGCGCAGGCCCAAGCCTTTGATGCGGCCGTCCGTAGTGAAGACCTCACCGAAGTTGCAGGGGTCCTTCTTCTTGATGGAGTTGTAGATGGCGCCCTCTTCGAGCGTGGCGAGGTTGCCCCTGGGCACCTTGAAGTTGTAGGTCTTCTCCAGCCCCGGCAGCCCGTCGTCGCGGTTGACGAACTCCGTGGCGACACAGAGCTTGGCCTTGTCCGGGCTGGCCTGGGCGAGCTTGCCGAGGTCCGAGAGCGTCTTGACGTCGGTCTGATTGTCCTCCTTCACACCGATGGCGTAGGTGTTGTCGAACGGCGCCGGGGCCAGCCACTTGATCTTGTTCGTCTCCAGGTCCTCCTTGGCGACGGCGTCGTACTGCTCCTTCGAGCCCTGGATCGGCTTCGTGTGCTTGAGGTGGGTGATCCAGCCGGTGCCGGTGTACTCCCAGTACATGTCGATGCGGCCGGAGGTGAGTGCCGTGCGGACTGTGGCACTGCCGGACAACCCGCACTGTTTCTTCACCTTGGCACCGGCGGCGGTGAGCGCCTGCGCGGTGAGCTCGCACAGGATCTTCTGTTCGGTGAACTCCTTGCCGCCCACCGTGTACGACGCACCCTTGAGCGCCGCGCCGGTCTTTGAGCTGGACTTGCTGCCTCCGCCGCCGCATGCAGCCGCGGCAAGTGCCACGACGCAGAGCAGGCTGAGAGGTCGAGCGAACCTCATTTTACGTCGCACGATGGCCTCCTGATGTAGGGATGGGACGGCGGTGACACTCCTGGACCTGAACTCATTGCTGGCAATGACGACCTACAGTCCGCGCGGCCGCAGGACGCGCTCGGCGAGCCCTGCCAGCCAGTCGATGGTGAGCGCGAGGATGGCGACGAGCACGGCTCCGGTGATGAGGACCGGCTTGCGATCCAGCCGTAGGCCCGCGTCGATGACGTCGCCGAGGCCGTGCGCATTGGTGAACGTCGCGAGCGTCGCGGTCCCGACGTTGATGATCAGGGCGGTACGGATGCCGGCCATCATGACCGGCACCGCGAGCGGCAGCTCCACCTTGGACAGCACCAGGGCCTTGGTCATGCCCATGCCGCGACCGGCGTCTATGAGCGACCGGTCGACGCGCTGCAATCCGGTCATCGTGTTGCGCAGGACGGGCAGGAACGAGTAGAGCACGAGCGCGATGATGGCGTAGCGAAACCCGAAGCCGAGCGTGAGACCGAGCAGGACGATGACGCCGATCGACGGAATGGCCTGCCCGACGTTGACCACGCCGAGGGCGAACGGCGTGGCCCGGCGAAGGGAGGGGCGGGTGAGCACGACGCCGAGCGGGATGGCGATCAGGATGACCAGGACGGTCGACACCGCCGTGAGCCGCACGTGCTCGAGCGTCCGGCCGATGAGGTAGGAGCTGTTGAGTGAGCGGCGCTCGATGCTGTCTAGATTCTTCGAGTGTACGTACAGGTAGAGGGCCAGGCCCGCCACCACGAGGAAGATCGGCGTGATGAGGATGCTCGCCTTGCTGCGCTCGCCGTAGTCGGTGTCGACAACGGCCATCGCCGCCGAGACGGTCTGCTCAGGTGCGGTCACTCGGGTTGTCCCGGCTGCTGGTCCGCCGGAACGGCCTTGTCGATGACCGCCTGTGCAGCGCCGGCATCCGCGGTCATCCGCAGGATCGTCTCGAGGCGCAGCGCGCCTTCGTAGGCGCCATCGGAGTTCACGATCACGGCGACCGTGTCGCCGGTGTGCAACAGCTCGTTCAGGGCGTCATGCACGGTCTGGGAGCGCCGCAGAACCGCGACCGGGCCGCCGCCGCTCGTCATCCCCTGCTCGAGTTCTGAGGTCCGCCGCCATCCCCGCGGCCGGCGCTGATCGTCGACGATGAGCGCACGGTCCTGCTGGCTACGGGCCAACACCGCTCGGGCCTTGTCGACAGAGTCGTCCAGCGCGACCACCGGAAGGCTCTCCAGGGTGAGGTCGGCCAGCATCGTCAACCCGAGGCTGCGCACCGATGCACCGGGCCCGATGAAGTCCTTGACGAAGTCGTTCGCCGGGTGAGCGAGGATCTGCTCGGGGGTGTCGTACTGCGCGATCGTCGAGCCCTTGGTCAGGATCGCGATGCGGTCGCCGAGCTTGATCGCCTCGTGAATGTCGTGGGTGACGAAGACGATCGTCTTGCGGAGCGTTTGCTGCAGGCGCAGGAACTCGTTCTGCAGCCGTTCCCGAGTGATCGGGTCGATCGCCCCGAACGGTTCGTCCATGAGCATGACTGGCGGGTCCACGGCCAGCGCACGGGCTACGCCGACCCGCTGCTGCTGCCCACCCGAGAGCTCCTTGGGATAGCGGCGGCGGTACTCCGCCGGCTCCAATCCGACCAGATCCAGCAGCTCGTCGATGCGCTCGGAGATCCGGTTCTTGTCCCAACCGAGCAGGTGCGGGACGACGGCGATGTTCTCGCCGATGGTCATGTGGGGAAACAGGCCGACCTGCTGGATGACGTAACCGATCCGGCGTCGGAGCACGTCGGCGTTGATCTCGGTGACGTCCTCGTCGCCCACGAAGATACGTCCGCCAGTGGGCTCGACCAGACGATTGATCATGCGCATGGTCGTTGTCTTGCCGCATCCGGACGGGCCGACCAGCACCACGATCTCACCGGCGGGAATTTCGAGGTCCAGCGCCTCGACTGCCGGCTCGCCTTGCCCCGGAAAGCGCTTGCTGAGCTGCTCAAGGCGGATCACTTCGCCGCCTGTGGTGGAGCTGGGTGCATTAGCCACGGATGCCTCGCGAGGTCGTGAGTCGGGAGATCAGGACGAAGAGCCCGTCGTAGCCGAGTGCGATTACGGCGACCCCGAGAACACCGGCAAGCGTTTGATTCAGCGCGAACGGACTACCGATGGACGAGAGTCCGCCGAAGATCAATTCGCCCAGCCCGGGGCCGTTCACCACACCGGCGGCGATGGCGGCGATGCCGACGATGACGATGGTGGAGACCCGGATCCCGGTCAGGATCACCGGCCAGGCCAGCGGCAGCTGGATTCGCCACATGCGCTGTCGTCCGTCGAGACCCATCCCCCTGGCCGACTCGAGGACCGCGGCGTCGACCGACTCCAGTCCAGCGACGGTATTGCGCACGATGGGCAGCAGGGCGTAGATCACCAGTGCCACGACGGTCGGCTGGTAGCCCAGCCCCAGCGGGGGAATGAGCAGCGCGAAGAGCGCGAACGACGGGATCGTGAGGAACGTCCCGGTAATGGCCAGCGCCAGGTCGGTGGCCCGTCGACTGCGGTGCACGGCCAAACCGAGCGAGATGCCGAGCACCGTCGCGATGGCCATGGCCACCAGCACCACCTGAGCGTGCTCGATCATGCGCTGGGTGATCAGCGGCGCGTGCCGCTGAAGGTAAGTGAAGAAGCTCATCGAGCTTCCGCTACCGGCCGTGGTGAGCCGCCGGACCGGTATCGTGACGGCTCCGTCATGCTCCCTAGCGACCGGGAGAGCTCCTCGGCCGCTTCCTTGATGAGGCGTCCGGCGGCCTCAAGCTGGCGCCCGAACCGGAACCTCGGCGCGGAGACGTTGACGGCGGCGACGACGCGGTCGCGGAAGTCGCGGACCGGCGCCGCCGCGCCCACCAACCCCGGCTCGAACTCCTCGTCCACGATCGCGTAGCCCCGCGTTCGGTCAACGCCCATGCGCTCGGCCAGCTTCTCCACCTCGCCCGGGGTGTTGGGGCCGAGCCGTCGGAACGGCGTACCGGAGAACAGCTCCGCGAGCTCCTCCGGTGAGTGGTCGAAGAGCAGGGCTCGTCCCGACGACGTGCAGTACGCCGGGACGGTGCGCCCCACCCAGCCCGCCGCCTGCAGCGCATGCGGTGGCGACTCCGACAAGACCGTGAGCACCTCGGTGCCCCGGAGGACGGAAAGATTGACCCGCTCCCCGAGCCGCTGCACCAGCCGGAGGAGCACCGGGGTCGCGGCCTCGACCATGCGCCGGTCACCGGCGCGGGCGGCAAGCGCGAACAGCCGCCATCCCAGGCGGTAGCCGCGCGTGTCCGGGTCGCGATCGACGAATCCGGTGTCGCGGAGGGTCCTTAGCATCCGCGACGCCTGGCTCTTGTCCTCGCCGAGGAGCTCGGCGACCCGGACGACGCCAAGACCACCGCGTTCGGCGGTCTCCGCCGAGCCGAGGGCAATCAACGTCGCCATCGCTCGACGCACACCGTTTGCTCTCCCGTCAATCACAGTTGTTGATATAGCACCATGGGCTGGTCGGGGACAAGCGCGATGAGGTCACGAAATCGGCGCGGGGGGCACCATATCGCCATTTCGTGGCCGGGAGGATCATGCTGTTGTCCCTTCAAAGAAACCCTCGACGTCGATGCCGTACTCGCTGCCCGCGTCGAGCAGAGCGTCGAACAGATACTGCCCGGAGGATCGCTCGCAGTGCAGGAGGTAGGACGTCGTACCGTCCCGGTCGTCACGGATGACGTCGGTCGCGACCTTGGCGACCGAGCTACGCAAGGCGCTGCCGTCGGGCGTGATGTGATCGGCGAGGTCCACCGCGCACACCTTTTGGAGCACGGCCGGGGCCGCGCGACCGGTCAGCCGCATCAGCGCCCTGCCGTGCGTGACGTCCACCGCCGTCATGAGCCGCTCGCCGGGCGGCACGCCGAGCAGCAGCCACTCGCCCGGACCGGCCCCGACGACCAGGGTGCCGGCGTCATCGCGGCGGGCCCGGCCGAAGGGGACCGCGAGGGCCGCGGTCACCGTGTCGTCTGCGTCGGCATACACGAGGAGCTTGGGCAGCGGTGTGCGGTCGCCCAGCCGTAGGGCCGCTCTCGAGCGACGCTGCGACACCTCCCAGCCGCTGACGACCGCGACCGGCTCGGCGGGCCGGATCGGGCTGCGCGCCACCGGAGCGCTCGCCGGCTCAGCCACGGAGCCGGCTCCCGTCCGGGTCGACGGAGGCGAGTTGGGGTGCCACTGTCGCCCGCACACGCCGCCGGTCGGGCAGCACGACCGTCACGACGCATCCCGGCTCGGCGAGATCGGCTTCCACCTGCGCGAGGCAGATAGACCGGCCAAGCTCGGGGGAGAGCCGGCTCGACGTCACCCGGCCGGCGATCCGGGCGGAGCCCCGGACGATCTGGCTGCCCTCGGCCGGCACCAGCATAGGGTCGGCCGGCAGCAGGGCCACCAGTCGCGGGGACTCGATCGGCCCCTGGCTCTCCCACAGCAATTCCGGCTTGCCTGCGAAGTCGTCCTTGTCCAACTTGACCAGCCCGGCCAATCCAGCCGAGAAGGCCTTCGTCAGGCCGTCGGTGTCCTGGCCGACGATGAGGTGCCCCTTCTCCAGCCGCAGGATCCGCTGCGCCTCGACACCGAACGGCGTGGCGCCGAGGTCCTCGCCGGCGGCAAGGAGCGCCTCCCACACGTGCAAGCCGTAGGACGCGGGCACGTGGATCTCGTACGACAGCTCTCCGGTGAAGCCGATGCGCCAGGCCAGGCTGTCGTCGACGCCGGCGATCCGGCAACCGCGCACCCGCATGTACGGGAACGCCTCCGGCGACAGAGCCATCCTGCCGCCGCCGGGCTCCTCGGCGATGCGGGACAGCAGCGTGCGGCTCTGCGGGCCGGCGATGTTGATGCTCGCGTAGGCGGTGGTGAGCGCGGTGACGTGCACCCGCCAGTCGGGATGCTCGGTCTGCAGCCAGTTCTCCAGCCACTCCTCTACCGTCGCCGCGCCCGACGACGTCGTCGACATCAAATAGTGCTCTTCACCCAGCCGGCCGGTGACACCGTCGTCGAAGACCACGCCGTCCTCGGCGCACATGACGCCGTAGCGCACGGAGCCGACGGCCAGCTTCGACCACTTGTTGACGTAGACGAGATTCAGCAGCTCGGGTACGTCGGGCCCGCGCAGGTCGAGCTTGCCGATCGGCGTGACGTCGATGATGCCCACGGCGCGGCGGACCGCGCGCGCCTCGGCGTGCGGATCCCCGTAGGAGTCCGGGCGGATCCACTGCCCGGCGACCAGCGGCACCGCGCCGTGCGCCTCGTGCCAACCGTGCATCGGCGTGCGGCGTACCGGCTCGAAGATCCGCCCGGCGAGCGCGCCGAGACTGATCGGGGCGTACGGCGGCCGCCACACCGTCGTGCCGAGCTCTGCCATGTCGCGGCCGACCGCCTCCCCGAGCACGGCGACGGTGTTGACCACCTCGAGCTTGCCCTGCGAGGGGCCCATGGTCGCGGTCGTGAAGCGCTTGACCAGCTCGCTGGAGTCGTAACCCTCGGCGGCCGCCGCGAGGATGTCCTTCGAGCTGACGTCCTCGGAGAAGTCGACGAAGCCGTGCGTCGGCCCGCGGAAAAGCGCCGGGTGAGGGTGGACGCCGAGCGGTGGCACCGGTGCCGGTCGATCCCCGCGCGCTCGCGCCGAGGCCTCCCTGCCGACGGCCTCGCCGTGTGCCGCCAACTCCTCTGTGCTGCCGTCGCCGACGATGCCGCCGGTCGCGAGCACGGTGTCCGGCAGGTCGGACCCGGGTCGGAACCGGGCCGCGGTGGCGTCCCAGACGGGGCGGTTGGCGGCCATGTTGAGCAGGGAGGTCGGGGCGGTCCACCCCGTCGACGTGACCAGCAGGTCGACCTGGTGGCGCGACCCGTCGGTGAGCTCCACCGCGCGGAGGCTGCCGCGACCGGTCGCCCGGGAGATCCCCTCGCCGCGGCGTGCGTCAGCGACGCGCACGACGTCGACACCTACCCGGCGCAGGTCCGCCGCCGCGGCGTCACCCTCGTCGTTGCCAGTGAGGACGACCGCCCGCGAGCCGGGGCGCACGGCGTGCAGGTTGATCAGCCGTCGTACCGCGGTGCCGAGCATCACGCCGGGCAGGTCGTTGCCGGCGAAGACGAAGGGCCGCTCCACGAGACCGGCCGCGACGACCAGCGTGGCGGCCCGCGCCTTGATCAGCCGCTCCCCGCCACCGGGGCGACCGCGCTCCAGTATCGCCAGCCAGTTGTCGTCGTAGCGGCCCGTCACTACCGAGTCGGCAAGCACCTCGACGCCCGGCTCGGCGGCCACCTCAGCCCGCAGTTCCGCCAGCCGCGCGAGATCGGCCGGCCCGCCCCAGCGCAGGTGCCCGCCAATCTCGTACTCCTCCTCGACCAGCATCACCCGCGCGCCCGCGCGGGCCGCGGAAACGGCCGCCGCCAGGCCCGCCGGTCCGCTGCCGGCGACGACGACATCGAGGTGCGCGTAGCGCTTGTCGTAATAGCCGTGCGTCGCGTCCGGCTGGGTCCGGCCGCCGGAAGCGAACCGGGCCAGCACGGCGGAGTAGACCGGCCAGAGCCGCTGCGGTTTCATGAATGTCTTGTAGTAGAAACCGGCGGTGAGGAAACGCCCGAGCGCCGAGTTGACGACCCGGGCGTCGTAGCGCAGAGAGGGCCAGGCGTTCTGCGGCGAGACGTCCATGCCGGCCCGCAGCCGGCGGTGCGCGGCCCGCACGTTGGGCTCGTCACCGACCTGCAGCGTGCAGTTGGGGTCTAGGAAGCTTGCCGTCAGCACACCGCGCGGTCGGGCGTACTTGAAGCTGCGTGAGAAGTAGCGCACCCCGCTGGCGAGCAAGGCGGAGACGATCGTGTCGCCGGCGAAGCCCTCGTAGTCCCGGCCGTCCCAGCGGAAGCGGAACCGCCGCGACCGGTCGAGGACCTCGCCGGGCTGCGGACTGAGACGGTATGCGGCGCTGATGGCCCTACCCGCCTCTCGCGGAAGCTCTGCCGCGGGCCACCGAAGACCGTGCTCGGTCAGCACCGATATCAAAGTTGATATACGGGTCGGGCGCGACGGGTCGCCACGGCGCCCTCACCTGTCCACCGTCCGCACCTCGTTGCTCACCGTGTCGCGCTCGATCGCGAAGAAGCGCCGGCAGCCGGCGGTGTGGTACCAGTTCTCGCGTACCCACCCGGCAGCGTTCTGCCGCTCGTAGAGGTAGCCCCGCCACTCCGGTGGCGTGGTGTTGCGCACGTCGGGGCGCGGCCGACCCTCGCCGGCGTACCGGAACTCGCTGGAGTTGCGGGGGCCGCAGTGCGGGCACGGGATGCGGATCATCAGTGCCCGACCGCCGCGGCACCCTTTTCGCCGACGAGCCGTCCATCGGCGAACCGCGCGAGGTCGAAGGCGGCGATGATCTCGGGCGTCTTGCCCGTGGCCACCATCTCGGCCATCGCCTCGCCGGCGACCGGACCGGCCTTGAAGCCGTACGTCCCCCAGCCGACGTCGAGCAGGAAGCCGTCGACTGGGGTGGCCCCCATGATCGGGGAGTAGTCCGGCGTCATGTCGCAGAGACCGGCCCACTGCCGAAGCAGCCGCAGCTTGGCGATGCCGGGCATCAGCTCGAGGACGTGCCCGGCAAGCTCCTCGGTGAACTCCAGCGATCCGCGCATCGAGTACGACGGATAGGGGTCGACGCTCGCGCCGAAGACGAGCTCGCCGCGGTCGGTCTGGCTGACATAGACGTGCAGGGTCCCCGAGACGACGACCGTGCGCAGGAAGGTCTTCACCGGCTCGGTGACGGCGGCCTGCAGCGGATGCGTCGTGATCGGCAGCGCCACGCCGGCCAGGGCGCTGACCAGTGAGGACCAGCCGGCCGTGCAGTTGACCACGACCGGGGCCGCGACGTGGCCGCGGCTGGTCGTGACGCCGGCCACCCGGCCTTCCTCCACGTCGACGCCGGTCACCTCGGTGTGCTGATGAATCTGCGCGCCGAGCGCGTCGACGGCTCGGGCGTAGCCCCAGTTGACGGCGTCGTGCCGGATGGTGCCGCCGGGCGGGTGGTGGAGCGCGCCGAGGATCGGATAGCGAGCCTCGGACGAGACGTCCAGGTAGGGAACGAGGCGCTTGATCTCATCGGGGCCGATGACCTCGGAGTCGACACCCTGCAGCTTGTTGACCTCCGCGCGCCAGCGCATCGTACGCAGCGAGCCGTCGTTGTGTGCCAGCGTGAGGTGGCCCCGCTGCTCGAACATGACGTTGAAATTGAGCTCGGTGGCGAGGTTCTCGTAGAGCTTGACGGAGCGGTCGTAGAAGGTGACGCCCTCCGGGGTGAGGTAGTTCGAGCGCAGGATGGCGGTGTTGCGGCCCGAGCCCCCGCCGCCGAGGTAGCCCTTGTCGAGCACTGCGACGTTGGTGATGTCGTGGTTGGCGGCGAGGTAGTAGGCACAGGCGAGGCCATGCACGCCGGCACCGATGACGACGACGTCGTAGCTGCTCTTGAGGTCGTGCTCACGCCAGCTGCGCGGCCATCCGCTGCCCGTCAGGCCGCGGCGGAAGAGGTTGCCGGCGGAGTAGCGGGCCGGCTTGGCACGAGGCGTCATGCCGCTGTACTCCTCGAGATCGTCGCCGCCCGTTCGAGCAGCATGGGAAGAGTGGCGCGCATGGCGCGGCGGTCGAAGCGCCCGGAGGGTCCTTGCAGGCCGAGGATCGCGGTCAGATCGCCACGCGACCCGACCACCGGCGCGGCGATCGCGTTGAGGTCGCTCTCGCGCTCTCCGAGCGCCTCGGCCCAGCCCTTCTTGGTGGTCCGGGCTACCTCCTCGGCCAGCCGGCCGGGGTCGGTGATCGTCCGCGGGGTGAAGGCCGGCAGCGGTCCGGGCGGCAGCTCACCGCCGTAGGCCAAGAAGACCTTGCCGACCGCCGTCGCGTGGGCGACACTCGGCCGCCCCACCCGGGCGACGCCCTGCACCGACGATGAGCCCTGGACGAAGTCGACGGTCATGGCCTCCCGCTCACCGGGCACCGACAGCGTGGCCGTCTCGCCGGTGGCCGCGGCGAGCGCGGCCAGGTGCGGGCGGGTGACCGCCTGTAGGTCGATGCGGGCGAGTGCCGCATTGCCCAACTGCGAAAGCCGCAGGCCGAGCCGGTAGCGGCCGGTGTCGGGAATGTGCCGCACATAGTCGCCCGCGGCCAGCGTCGCGAGCAGGCGGGAGACGCTGCTCGGGTTGATGCCGGTGCGGCGGGCGAGTTCATTGGTCCCCAGGTCATCGGCCGAGCCGGCCAGCGCGTCTAGCACCGCCATCGCTCGGTGGACGGCGGCGACGTGCCGACTGGCTGGCTCTCGGGTCGTTGCGATGCTAGCCTCCATTTCACTCGCTATTGAAACACCGTTGCCGCTACGGCAACAAGCCTAGGAGCGGAATGACTCCCCCCGACGCCCGTTATGTCGTGATCGGCGCCGGTGTGCACGGCCTGTCGACCGCCTGGCACCTCGCCAGGGGGCTGCGCGCCGCCGGGACGGGCGACGGCCGCGACGTCGTCGTACTCGATAAGAGTGACGTCGCCGCGGGGGCCTCCGGAATCGCCTGCGGGGTGATCCGCAACAACTACTTCCAGCCGGCCATGCGCGAGCTGATGGCCCACTCTGTGGACGTCTGGGAGTCCGACCTGGAGGCGTTCGCCTATCACCCGGTCGGCTACCTCCAGATCTCGCCGGAGGTCATGCACGACGGGGTGGCGCAGATCTACGAGGAGCAGCGCGCCATCGGCTACCCGTCGACGTTCGTCGAGGGAGAGCTGGACAGCCGCGCCTACCTGCAGGGCATCTTCGCCGACTGGCAGGCGCAGGGCATCACGAGTGTCCTGCACGAGAAGCGCGGCGGCTACGCCAACAACCGCGCGTCGATGCGCGGGCTCGCCGAGAAGGCCCGCGCCGAGGGTGTCCGGATCTACCCGGGGGTCCGGGTGACCGGCCTGCGTACCCAGGGCGGCGCGGTCACCGCCGTGGAGACCGACTCGGGCCAGGTCCGGCTCGAGTCGCTGGTCATCGCCGTCGGACCGTGGGTACGCGACCTGTGGCGGATGCTCGATCTGCCCGAGCAGGTCACCGTCAAGGGCCCCGACGGACGGCTGCACCACGGCCGCGACATGTGGACCTACTGGTCGCTGCAGGAAGGCACGCTCGGCGTTGACCCCAGCTTCCTGACCGACAACGGCGGCGGCATGCCGCCGGTGGTCCATGTCGACACCGACGCGCCGCTGTACGACGACAGCGACGGCTCGCTGGTCACCGACTCGCTCTGGGGCATCTACTTCAAGCCCGACTTCAACTTCGGCGGCGTGCAGGGCGGCGCGATGCCGTTCGTCGTCGACCGACCGGCCGACCAGGTCGCGGTCGACCCCTATGGACCGGCCAGCCCGGACTTCGTGGTCGGGCCGGACTTCGCGCGGATGTGGACGTCGGCTCTCGCCCACTGCCTCAAGCGTTTCCAGGGCAAGGGCCAACTGTTCTCAAAGGAACCGTCGGGGGGCATCGGCTGCTTCACCCCCGACAGCTTCCCCGTGTTCGACGTCTTCCGTCAGAACGCCTACGTCATCGCCGACTCCAATCACGGCTACAAGATGATCGGTGTCGGTGCCCTGGTCGCCAACGAACTGCTCGGCGAGCCCCAGGCACTGCTTGAGCCCTTCCGCTTCTCCCGTTACAAGCAGGGCCGGCTGCACCCCACCAGTACCTCACCGTTTCCTTGGAGCTGACTTGCCGATGACGACTACGACATCAGCCGGGTTTCTCGAGCGGCTCGCCGCCGGCCCGGTGCTCTGCGCCGAGGGCTACCTCTTCGAGCTGGAGCGGCGGGGCTACCTGCAGGCGGGCGCCTTCGTCCCCGAGGTCGTCCTCGACCATCCCGAGGAGATCACCGCGCTGCACCGGGAATTCGTGCATGCCGGCTCCGACATCGTCGAGGCGTTCACCTACTACGGGCACCGCGAAAAGCTCCGGCTCATCGGCAAGGAAGACCTCTTGGAGCCGCTCAACAGGGGAGCCCTCGACATCGCCAAGGCGGTCGCGGCCGACACCGGCACGCTGCTGGCGGGCAACATCTGCAACACCAACATCTACGAGCCGGACTCCGGCGCGGCAGATCAGGTCCGGGCGATGTTCACCGAGCAGGTTGGGTGGGCGGTCGAAGCGGGTGTCGACCTCGTGATCGGCGAGACCTTCAGCTACACCGGCGAGGCGCTGATCGCCCTCGACGTCGTCAAATCCGCGGGGGTGCCATCGGTGATCACCGTCGCCGTACACCAGGCGCCCGAGACGCGTGAGGGCTGGAGCATCCCCGACGCATGCCGGCGGCTGGCCGACGCCGGCGCGGACGTGGTCGGGCTCAACTGCATCCGCGGCCCGCGCACGATGCTGCCTCTGCTCGAGGCCGTGATGCCGGTCGTCGACGTGCCGGTGGCGGCCCTACCGGTGCCCTACCGCACGCATGACGCGGAGCCGAGCTTCCAGTCGCTTCGGGATCCGCAGTATGACGACCTGCCGGACGGTCGGCCGTTCCCCACCGCCCTCGACCCGTTCACGTGCAACCGCTACGAGATCGCCGACTTCACCCGGGCGGCCCTCGACCTCGGCGTCCGTTACTTCGGACTGTGCTGCGGTGCTGCGCCGCACCATGTCCGCAGCATGGCCGAAGCGCTCGGCCGTACCCCACCGGCGAGTCGCTACTCGGCGGACATGTCGAAACACGCGTTCCTTGGCTCGGAGGCGAGCCTGCGCGAGGTCAACCGGACCTACAGCACTCAGCTCTGAGGTCTCTCGACCGCCCTGAGCGCGAGAGTCGATCGAGCCGTTGCGCGGCGGCCGACTCGAGTCGGTGGGCCGATGCGGGCTGTCACCCCGGGGGAGAACAGCGCGTGCGGCTCGCCCACGGGCTTCGGCAGACCGGCCGCTTGGATGACGTCCTGGTCGAGATCGAGCACCGTCGCCGTGTAGAGCGGCCAAGTCTCATGCTCGGCCGCCGCGTAGGCGGTCTGGCCGGCCGGCAACGTGGTGTGCAGGTTCCATCGCGCGGTGAGGAACACCTCGAAGGGATTGGGCTCGGGGACTGGCTGCCCGACCCGGATCTTGACGCGGGCCCCGGCCCCGACGGGTCCCGGCCAGCGGCGGACCGAGGTCCACACATGCTCGTCGCCGTGATGATCGTCGGACCTCTTCTCGTAGGACATGCTGGCCCACTTGTAGGGCAGGTGGTAGCTGGCCTGGGCGGCGAGTACGGGGATGAGGCGCTCGGCGTCGAGGGAACGGAAGACGATGCCGCGGCGGCCATCGGAGTCGACGCTGTAGAGCCGCACGTTGAGCTCGACGAAGGTGGACAGGTACGGGATCGAGGGGTTGCGCGCGACCCGGATCCGCCGGATCACGAGCGGGATCAGTCCCACGTACGTGATGCCGTCGAACGTGTCGGGGATACAGCCGGCCGGCAGCAGTCTCTGGGCATCCGTGGCGTCGACCGGCCAGTTCAGGAAGACGGTCGGCGCCCAGTCCTGGATGAATACCGGCGCGCGGATGTGCCGGATCGGCTCTGTCGTCACTGGCTCGGTCACGCTTCTGTCCCCCGTCTCGGTCCGCCCGTCTCGGTCCGGCCCTTCGACGACCGTGCTCGGGACCTTCGGCCCTGCTGCCGGGTGCGGTGCCGAGGTCAATCTGAACGTAGAGCACAGGACACCAGTCCGGTGCGCAGGATAGGAGTTCGCATGCGCCGCAAGACGTTCGACGCCATCCTCGCCGCGGGAGGCCTCCTCCTCGTCGGCATGCTGCTCGTCGCTGGCGGCCTGATGACTTGGGGTCACGGCTTCGTATCCAGCCAGGTCCACTCCCAGCTCGCCGCCGGGCTGATGCTGCTGCTCAGCCTGCTGGGAATCCGCCACGCGCGGAGACCACCGGCCGACGCCGATGTGCACGTTCCCGGCTGGCACCCCGAGGCCAGCACCATCTGACGAGGTAGTGCGCGTCTGACGACGAACCAAGCCGGCCCGCGCCGCCAAGCGCCGGCCGGCTCGCATTTTCCGTACCACGTCTGATTCGAGAGGACATCCCATGACCGCCCTGGCTTCCGCCGAGCAACTCCGCCAGGTCGTGCAGGCTGCTCTACTCGTGCCCAGCGTGCACAACACGCAGCCGTGGAGGTTCGTAGAGCGGCCGGACGGGCTGGAGCTGCACGCCGACCCGGCGCGACGCCTGGCGGTCCTTGACCCGGACGGCCGCCAGCAGCATCTGTCATGCGGCGCGGCGCTGTTCCATGCGCGAGCGGCAGCGCGCGAGGCCACCCTGCTGCACGAGGTCTCCCGCCAGGACGACCTGGTCGAGCTCGAAGTACTCCTGTCGCGGGCGGATGCCGACGAGCAGCGCGATGAGGGCTATCGCCACGAACTGCACGACTGGGTTGGGACCGACGTTGCCGCCTCCGACGGCATCCCCGTCCTGTCGCTCGACACCGCGATCGGATCGTCCGTACGCCAGCGCGATTTCACCCTGACGCACTCCGCGGCGGTCGACGGCTCGGCGCCCGCCCCCGAACACCCGGAGATCCTCGTACTCGCGACGGACTCGGACACGCGCGAATCCTGGCTGTGTGCTGGGCAGGCGCTGGCCGCGGTCCTGCTTCGTGCGGCCGACCACGGCGTCCAGGCGCAGCCGCTGGGGCAGGTGACGGATGCGCTCTCGTACCGGCTCCGGCTCGGCGCCGCTCTGGGCATGGTCGGCCGGCCGCAACTCGTCCTTCGGATTGGGTACGCGACCAGCGTCGCCGGCGCCACGGGCACGCCGCGGCGGGCCGTCGATGACGTGCTGAGCACGGTGCGGCGATAAGGGTCACCTCCGACCGGCCCCGCCTCGATACCCTGTCGCGGTCGGGCCGTTAGCTCAATGGCAGAGCAGCGGACTTTTAATCCGTAGGTTCTGGGTTCGAGTCCCAGGCGGCCCACCGGCTCTGACCTGGTCATTCACTCGCCAGGAGGCAGATCACTTGCCTATCGTGGTGCCACGCCGGTGGCCACTGACCCCCACAAGACGTCGCCCATGCGTCGAGCCGCATCCTCGGCGAGCTCCGGAACGACGTGCGAGTAGGTCCCCAACGTCAACGAAATCTGGCTATGGCCGAAAATCTCCATCACGACCCGTGGCGCGACGCCTTGCAGGAGGAGCAGCGTCGCTGCCGTATGCCGGGCGTCATGCAGACGAGCCTGTCGTACGCCGGCTGTGTGCAGGAGCCGCCGCCAGGTGCGGTGATCACCTCGTGGGTCGAGCGGTCGCCCGTTCACCTGCGCGAAGACGAGGCCGTGATCGACCCACTCTGAGGCCGCCGCAAGCCTCTCTTCCAGCTGGAGTGTCCGATGAAGACGGAGCGCGTCGCACAGTTGTGAGGGCAGACTGATAGTCCGTCGGCCTGCACGAGACCTAGGTTGCACCAGAACTAGGGATCGCGCGTAACCGACGCCTCGCGTGTCATCCGCCAGACCAGCGTGATGCCGCAGTTGAGTCCACCGACGTGGTGTACGACTGCCTCGAAGACCAGCGTGTCGTGAGGACGTTGAGGACGGCCACCGCGTGAGCCTTCAGAAGACCTCCACGATGCGTCGGAGATGCGGGGGATGTCGCCCCGCGATAGCCGGACGCTTGAGCGGCCGATCGAGCGGCGGCCGCCTTGCGCTCAGCCCGCCTGGCTTTCGTCGGCGCCGAGTAGCGCGGCGGCGCGTCTGACTTCCCCATCGAACGCCGCCGAGCCAAGATCACGGCCGAGATCGCAGCTCTCGGGCTGCCGCTGCCGGGCAGCCTGGTCGAGCGACGGACCCGCTGCGGCAACATCGGCTGCCGCTGCCACGCCGCCCCACCGCAGCTGCACGGGCCCTACCTGACCTGGACCCGCACGGTCGGCAACAAGACCGTCTGGCAATCCCCTGAAACCCCAGGCCGACGCCCTGCGCCCGCTCCTGGATAACTCTCGACGGCTACGCGAGCTCACCACCGAACTCGAAACCCTGGCGCTCCAGCAGGTCAAAGACGACCCCACTCAACCGGACCCCTGACCGACCTATCCGCGCGCGCTCTTAGCGGGGCTTGGGCATGCTGGGGCCGGCGCCGGCCGGGTCGAGAATGCCCGACTCGGCCCACGTGTAGCGGCCTGCGAGCACACGTTGCGCTGCCGCATAGTTGGTGGTGTCGTCGTTGGCCCACAGCTCGTGGAACAG
>JBBPZR010000056.1:0-29229 GCA_038276285.1 Mycobacteriales bacterium
CAGATGTCGCAGCCGCGACCACGCCCGCGGGCGGCCACCAGCTCGGAGAAGGTACGGATGCCGGTGACCCGGACGATCTCGAACAGCTCGGCCCGGGTGATGTCGAAGTGCTCGCACAGCGCCCGGCTGGTCTGCACGCCGGCGTCACGCAGCAACCGCGCCAGCATCGGCACGCAACTGCCGCAGCCGGTTCCCGCCCTGGTGCAGGCCTTGAGGCCGGCTACGTCCGTGCAGCCTTGCTCGGAGATGGCCGCTGTCAGGTCGGCCGTGGTGACCGCGTGGCAGGAGCACACCTGCGCGTCGGCCGGCAGCGCCGGCCGGGCGGCACCGTCGGTCGCCGGCAGGATCAGCGACTCCGGCGGCGCGCCGATCGGGCGGCCCAGCAGCGGGCGCACTTCGGCGAAGGAGGAAGCATCGCCGACAAAGACGCCGCCGAGCAGGGTGGCCGCGTCGTCGGTCACGACCAGCTTCTTGTAGACCCCGGCCACCTGGTCGGTCCAGACCAGCTCGAGCGCTCCCTCGGCGGTCGCGTGCGCGTCGCCGAAACTCGCGACGTCCACCCCGAGCAGCTTGAGCTTGGTCGACGTGTCCGCCTCGGCAAAGACCGCCGAGCCACCGAGCAACCGGTCGGCGACGACCTCGGCCATGGCGTAGCCGGGCGCGACCAGCCCGTAGACCCGGCCACCCGCCGACGCGCATTCGCCGAGCGCGTAGACGTGCGGGTCTTCGGTACGACAGGCCTCGTCGACCACGACCCCGCCGCGTTCTCCCACCGGCAGCGCGCAGCCGCGGGCCAGGTCGTCGCGCGGGCGGACACCGGCGGAAAACACAACCAGGTCGACGTCGAGCGTCGTGCCGTCGGCGAAGGCCATCCGGGTCACGGAACCGTCCCCGCCGGGGAGGAGCGCCTCGGTGAGCGTGCCCACGTGTACGTCGATGCCGAGCGCGGCCACCCGGCGCCGCAGCGCGTGCCCGCCGCCCTCGTCGACCTGCACGGGCATCAGCCGGGGCGCGGCCTCCACCACGTGGATCGTCAGGCCGAGGTTGAGCAGAGCGTTGGCGGCCTCCAGGCCGAGCAGCCCGCCGCCCACAACCGCACCGATGCGGGCGGTCGCCGCGCGGGCCCGGATGGCGTCGAGATCGGTGAGGGTCCGGTAGACGAAGCAGCCGGGCAGGTCGTGGCCGGGCACCGGCGGCACGAACGGCCGCGACCCGGTGGCCAGCACGAGCGCGTCATAGCTCAGCTCCCGACCGGCGTCGGTGGTGACGGTGCGCCCCGCGCGGTCGACGGTGACGACCACTTCGCCGAGAACAAGGGACAGGTCGGGATCGCCGTCGTAGAAGCCCTCAGGCACCAGGCTCAGCTCCGCTGCGGTGCGACCGTCCACATAGGACGACATGGCGACGCGGTCGTACGCCGCGCGCGGCTCCTCGCCGACCACGACGATGCGCCAGGTGCGGTCGAGATCGCGGGCCCGCAGCACCTCGACCAGCCGCTGGCCGACCATGCCGTTGCCCGCCACGACGAGCGTGCGGGGCGTCATGCCGGCACCGCCGGAAGCGCCGGTTCTGCCGGCTCCGCTGCCGCGACCCAGTCGATGATGCCCTCGACGACGTCCCGGCAGCCGCCGCAACCGGTCGTCGCCCGGGTGGCCAGTGCGACCGCTTCGATGGTCCGCGCGCCGGCCAGCACGCATTCCTGGATGGCACCCTTGGTCACCCCGTTGCATCGGCACACGGTGGCGTGCGACGGCATCTGTGCCGGAGCGCCGACCGTGGTCGTGACCTGGCCGCCGCGACGCGCAGCGAACAGCAGCGACGTGCGGTCTGACGGCACGGGGACGCCCCGGTCGAAGAGTTGGGTGACGGTGCCGACCGTGGACATCTCGCCGACCAGGATCGCGCCGACCAGGCGGTCGTCCCGGATGACGATCTTGGCGTACGTGCCGCGGGCGGGGTCGGCGAACTGCACCACCTCGGCCGGGTCCTCCCTCGCCCAGGGTGGTCTCGCCCATCGCGGCGAGGTCGACACCCACGGCACGCAGGCGGGTGACCGTCCGCGAGCCGGTGTAGCGCGCGCCCGGGTCGCTGCCGGTGATGTGCGCGGCGACCACCGCCGCCTGCTCCCAGGCGGGAGCGACCAGCCCGTAGACCTGGCCCGCGTGCTGCGCGCACTCGCCGAGAGCGAAGACCCTCGGGTCGGTCACCGTACGAAGGACGTCGTCGACCATGATCCCGCGGTCGACCGCCAGGCCCGCCTCGCCAGCCAACCTCCCCTCGGGCACGACACCGCAGGCGACGACGAGCAGGTCGGCGAGTACGCAACTGCCGTCGTCGAGCCGGATCCCGCCGAAGCGGCCCTCCCCGTCTCGGATCACCCCGGTGGTGGCGGCGCCGAGGCGCACCCGCACGCCGAGTGCCCGCAGGGTGTGCGCCAGGACCCGGCCGGCCATCGGGTCGAGTTGGCGCTCCATCAGATGCCCGAACTGGTGCACGACGACCACGTCGAGGCCCTGCCCGGCCAGGCCGCGGGCCGCCTCCAGGCCCAAGAGGCCGCCGCCGAGGACGACCGCCCGCCGGGCGCCCACGCCGGCGGCCAGGATGTCGCGGCAGTCATCGAGGGTACGAAAGACGAAACCGCCCTCGAGCAGTGCGCCGGAGTCGTCCGCCAGGCCCTCGACCGGGGGGATCCGCGGCTGGCTGCCGGTCGCGAGGACCAGGACGTCGTAGGGCGTGACGCTGCCGTCGGCGGCCCGAACCTCGCGGCGCACCCGGTCGACCGAGACCACCGGGACACCCAGCCGTACGTCGACAGGGCCGTCATCGGCCACCGGCCCGGCCAGCCGGATGTCGTCGGGGTGGTGCCGCCCGGCCAGCACCTCGGAGAGAAGCACCCGGTTGTACGCGCCGTGGGTCTCGGCGCCGAAGGCGGTGATGTGTAGCATCCCGTGCGGATCGCGGGTGCGGATCTCCTCCACCAGCCGGGAGCCGGCCATGCCGTTTCCCACGATGACGACCCGGGGCCGCGGTGATGCGGTCACGAGGCGACCTCGGGAACCTTTTCCAGCCGGACCGCGCACACCTTGAACTCCGGCATGCCCGAGATCGGGTCCAGAGCCGGGTTCGTCACAAGGTTGGCCCGCCCGCGACCCGGCCAGTGGAAGGGCATGAACACGGTGTCGGTACGGATCGTGTCGGTCAGCCGGGCCGCGGCCACCGCCGTACCCCGCCGGCTGATGACATGGACCGGCTCGCCCTCGACGATCTCGAGGTGGTCGGCCAGCTCCGGGTGGATCTCCACGAAGGCCTCGGCGGATGCCGCCACGAGGGCCGGCACCCGGCGGGTCTGGGTGCCGCTCTGGTAGTGGGCGAGCACCCGACCGGTGGTGAGGTACACCGGGTAGTCGCGGTCGAGGTCCTCAGCGACTCCCTCGGTGCTCGACATCGGCGAAGCGGGCTCGGCCGTCGGGGGTGCCGAAGCGGTCCACGAACATCCGAGGCGTGCCGGGATGCGCCTCGTCCGGGCACGGCCAGAGCACGCCCCCCTCGGCGTCGATGCGCGCATAGGTGACGCCGGCGTAGTCCGCGACCCCGCCGGCGCTGGCCCGGCGCAACTCGGTGAACACCTGCTCCGCGTCTGCCGGGAAGCCGCCCCGCACGCCGAGCCGCGCTGCCAGACCGCCCAACACCTCGAGGTCGGTGCGTACGCCCGGCGGTGGGGCAAGGGCCGGTCGGCGGCGCAGCACGCGGCCCTCGAGGTTGGTCATCGTGCCGTCCTCCTCGGCCCACTGAGCCACCGGGAGCACGACGTCGGCCAGCTCGGCGGTCTCGGAGCGGAAGGGGTCACAGACGACCAGCAGGTCCAAGGCGGTCAGCCGCTCCTGGATGTGGCCTGCGCGCGGCGCCGACACCGCAGGGTTGCTGCCGACCACGAGGAGGGCCCGCACGCCGGTTTCGGTGCCCATGGTGTCGAGCAGTTCGTACGCCGAAGGCCCCGGCATCGGCAGCGAGTCGGGGTCGACGCCCCAGACCCCGGCGACGTGCGCCCTCGCGGCCGGGTCGTCGAGCCGGCGGTAGCCGGGCAGCTGGTCGGCCTTCTGCCCGTGCTCGCGCCCGCCCTGGCCGTTGCCCTGACCGGTGATGCAGCCGTAGCCGCTGCCCGGCCGACCCGGCAGCCCCAGCGCCAGCGCCAGGTTGATGAACGCGGAGACGGTGTCGGTGCCCTTGCTCTGCTGCTCGGCGCCACGCGAGGTGAGCACCATGGCCGTATCCGCGCTGGCCAGCAGGTACGTCGCCCGCCGCACCGCGCCGGCCGGCACTCCTGTCACCCGCTCGACCCGCTCCGGCCACCACGACGCGGCCCGCCGGCGCACCTCGTCGAAGCCGGTCGTGCGGGCCGCGACGTACTCCTCGTCGACGAGGTTGGCCGTGATCACGACGTGCAGCAGGCCGAGCGCGAGCGCCAGATCCGTGCCGGGGGTTACTTGCAGGTGGATGGTCGCGTCGCGCGCGGTCTCGGTGAGCCGCGGGTCGACCACGACGAGCCGGCCGCCGCGGGCCCGCTGGTCGGCTACGTGCCGCATCGCCGGTGGCATCGTCTCGGCCAGGTTGCTGCCCACCAGCAGCAGCACGTCGGCCAGCGCAACGTCGGCGAGGGGAAACGGCAGCCCGCGGTCGAGGCCGAAGGCGCGGTTGCCCGCTGCCGCGGCCGACGACATGCAGAAGCGGCCGTTGTAGTCGATGGCCGGCGTACGCAGCGCCACCCGGGCGAACTTGCCCAGGGCGTACGCCTTCTCGTTCGTCAGCCCGCCGCCGCCGAAGACGCCGACCGCGGCCCGACCGTACTCCGCCTGGATTCGGCTGATCCCGGCGGCGACCGCGTCAAGAGCGTCGTCCCACGACGCGGGCTCCAGGCGCCGCGTGGCCGGGTCGCGAATCAGCGGTGCGGTCAGCCGGTCCGTGCGGTGAGCAGGTCGGCGGAGGTCCAGCCCTTCTGGCACAGCCCGCCCCGGTTGGTCGGGAAGTCCCGGCCCGCCACCGCCACCTTGTGCCCGGGCCCGACGGTCAGGGTCATGGCGCACTGCAGGGCGCAGTACGGGCAATGCGTCGCCACCGCGGGCACCATGGGTCCGACGGTGTCACCGGAGGGTTTCACTGCGGCGTCCCGGACGTTTCCGGCACGCAACGTCAGACCCGGGCATAAGCCAGGCTGGGCCTGCGGGCGACCAGCACCCGCTGCCGCAGGTAGCACCACCAGGTCAGGCTCAGGCATCCGGCGTAGAAGACCAGGAACGCGGACAGGGCGACCGTGACGTGCCCGGTCTTTGCCAATGACCAGCCGAATCCGACCGGGATGAGGAACCCGCCGAGCGCGCCGACCGCCGAGATGAGCCCGAGGACGGCCGCCGACTCCCGCAGGCCGGTCGCCTGCGCGGTGGCCAAGGGGGTGCCGTCGGCTTCGGCCCGGCGTAGCGCGGCCTCGCGGAAGATGACCGGCACCATGCGGAAGGTGGCGCCGTTGCCGATGCCGGTCGTCACGAACAGCAGCAGGAACGTGCCCAGGAAGGCCGGGAAGCTGTGCCGCGACAGCGCCACGAGGATTCCGACCACGCCCAGCCCCATGACCGCGAAGTTCAGCGCGGTGATCCGGGCACCGCCGAAGCGGTCGGCCAGCCATCCGCCGATCGGGCGTACCAGGGAGCCGACCAGCCCACCCAGGAAGGCGTAGTGCGCGACCCTGACGTCAGGGAACTGGGACTTGATGAGCAGCGCAAAGGCAGCCGAGTAGCCGATGAACGAGCCGAAGGTGCCGATGTAGAGCAGCGACATGACCCAGGTCTGGCCCCGGCGGGCCACCACTATCTGGTCACGGAAGGAGGACCTTGCCACGCTCAGGTTGTTCATGAACCGCCAGGCACAGAAGGCGGCGAGCAGCACGAGCGGCACCCACATCAGGGCGGCGTTCTGGATGAACAGCCCGGGCGCCTGGTTCCCGCCGAGCCAGATCGCGACGCCGCCCGCCCCGATGACGAGCGGCACGATCAGTTGCACGACGGCCACCCCGATGTTGCCGCCGGCCGCGTTGAGCCCCAGCGCCAGCCCCTTGCCGCGCTGCGGGTAGAAGAAGGAGATGTTGGCCATGCTGGAGGCGAAGTTGCCGCCACCCACCCCGGCCGTGGCGGCGGCCACCAGGAACATCCAGTACGGCGTGCCGTGGTGGGTCACGCATACGGCGAGCAGCGCCAGCGGCAGCAGCAGGAGCAGCGCGCTGACCACCGTCCAGTTCCGCCCGCCGAAGCGCGGCACCGCGAAGGTGTACGGCAGCCGCAGGATGGAACCGACGAGGTTGGGCAGCCCGACCAGCCAGAACAACTGCTGAACGGAGAAGTGGAAGCTGGCCGCCGGCAACGTGACCGCGACCGCGCTCCACAGCAGCCAGACGGAGAAGCCGAGGTTCTCCGCGAGGATCGAGAAGGCCAGGTTGCGACGGGCCACCCGCCGGCCGGTGCTCTCCCAAAACTGCTCGTCTTCTGGCTCCCAGTGGTCGATCCAGCGTCCGCGCCGGGTTGCGCGTGTCGATGACGTGGTGCCTGAGCCTGTTGTGTCGGCGAGGGTCGATGTCATGCCCCGGAAGCTACGAGGGGCATGTGTCCGCCGGGTGACCCTTCCGACGTCGTGAAGGTTAGATCTGCCGCACCGCCGGTGCCGGGACGTTGTGAGATCCAGCGGTGGCAGGCTGGGCGACGTGAGCGCTACCGAGCAGCGGCACCGGCCGGCCTCTGGGATCGCGCTGGTTACCCTGGTCGTAGGCGACTACGACGAGGCGCTCGCCTTCTATGTGGGAGCACTCGGCTTCGACCTCCTCGAGGACACGACGCTGAGCCCGAGCAAGCGCTGGGTGGTCGTCGCGCCCCTCCCAGGTCGAGGAGCGGCCCTGCTGCTCGCGCGAGCGGATGGCAAGCGACAGCGGGCACGCATCGGTGACCAGACCGGTGGCCGCGTCGCGCTGATCCTGGTCACCACCGACTTCGATGGCGACCACGAGCGCATGACCGCCGCGGGTGTGCGTTTCACCGAAGCGCCGGTAGGGAGCCCTACGGCACCGTGGCCGTGTTCATCGACCCCTACGGCAACCTCTGGGACCTTTTGCAGCCTCGACAGCCGCCGGCCGTCGGCCCATGATCCAGGGAAGATTAGTGTGGTCAGGGCCGCACTAACTGCGCCTGGATCATGGGGGGCGTGTGGCGGAATCCGAAGGGATCTTGCTCAGAGTGAGTGTTGACGCTACCGTCTGTGGCATCTCCGGCACAGCAAGGTAGCCGGCGGTACCGACGCCCCGCTCATTCGGTGGCGTCCGAGGCTCAGGTCCCCTGCGGAGGTCGCCGTGATCTTCAGCCGAGACGATGGAGACCAGCGGCGAGCGACGCTGTCCCTCGGCGGCGAGATCGACCTGGCCACCGCCCCGTCACTGCATCATGTCGCCCTGAACCTCCCCCTGCGCGAGCTCGAACGGCTGACCGTCGACCTGGCCGATGTGACGTTCATGGACTCCACCGGCGTCGGCTTCCTCGTTTCCCTGCGCAAGCACATGTCAGCGGGCAGCGAGCTTGTCGTGATCAACACCGCGCCGATGGTGACTCGGGTGTTGCAGATCACCGGTCTGGGCGACCTACTCGATCTGCCTCAGCCGTCCATCTCGCCCCAGCGGTCTGCTGCCGACGTAGAGCAGTCCCTCGACGCGACCGGCTAGTCAGCGGCCGGGTCGGTCTCCAGCAAGGAGAAGCGCACGCCCTGGTTGTCGGTGCAGTCAGCGATCCTCCCGTACGGCTGATCGGTCGGATCGCTGTCGTCGCCGCCCTGCTCACGCACGGCGCGCAGCGCCAGGTCCAGATCAGCGACCTCGTAGACCGAACTGAGCGCGGCCGGGCGGCCGCCGGCCAGGCCCGACATCGGCCGGGTGCCCTCGATGTTCCAGCCGTCCGGGACGCGACCGGGAGTGAATCGCCAGCCCAGGACGGCGCCGTAGAACTCGCGGGCCAGCCCCGAGTCGGGCATTTCGTACGTGAGATAGCTGACGTCGCCATGCTTGACCGGCTCTCCTGCGGGTGCGGCCGGCGCGCTCGCGGCGGGGGCCGCCGAGATGATCCAGCGGTAGCCGAAGGGGTCCAGGACCACGCCGTTGCGGCCGTGGTCGTAGTCCGCGACCGGCCGGGTCAGCGTCGCGCCCCGCGCCACGGCGGCACCGACGGCGGCGTCGACATCGGGTACCTGCAGGAGCATCGACCCGACCGAGCCGCCGCGGGTGGCCGGGCTGATGTGGTCGCTCTCGGGAGACTCGTCGGCCAGCATGAGGACGCAATCCCGCACCGCCAGTTCGGCGTGGCCGATCCGGCCGTCGGGCATCAGGTACGGCTCGCCGCGAAGCTCCGCCCCGAAGGCGGCGGCGTAGAACTCGATCGCCTGCCGGGCATCGGCAACGGCCAGATACGGGGTCAGGGTGCGCAGCTGCGCTGTCTGCGCGGTGCTGATCTCAATCGGCATGGCGGGGCCTTTCGGGTCGAGGAAGGCGCGTTCGAGGCGCGCACGCAGGGCCGCGGCGAACTGCGGGTCGGGCGCGACAGGCATCGCGGGCGTACGCAGGAAATCGAGCGGGTCGGTCATCGCAGTCCTCCGTCCGGGACATCGGTGTGGCTCTCGTACGCTCGCCGGAAGGCGATCCGCGCGCGTACGAGAAGCGCCTCGCTGGCATGCACCGTCCGGCCGAGAGCTGCCGCGACCTCGGGCACGGGCAACCCGTCGAGGTAACGCAGGGTCAGCGCCGCTCGGTGATGCGGAGCCAACTCCGCGAGTATCTGCCGGGCCAGCAGGCCGTCGAGCCGGGCGTCCCACGGGTCGTCGGGCTCGGTCCGCTCATGGGAGAGCACCCGGAGCCCGCGCTGCTCTCGCTCGGCCCGCCGCCAGTGGTCGACCAGCTTGTGCCGGGCGATGCCGATCAGCCAACCGACGGTGGGCTCCCGGGCGCCGTCGCGGCGGGAGGCACCGACGGCGGCCAGGAAGGTCTCCGCGGTCAGATCCTCGGCCAGCACCCGGGCGCCGCAGCGGGGGAGCAGGTAACCGTAGACCTCGGGCAGCGCCGAGTCATAGATGTCCAGCAGTGCCATTGCGGGGTCACGTTGCACGCCCGGCTGGTGGGTCACAGTGCTCCATCGCTTTGCGGTGCCATCCTCCGACGGCTTCGTACGAGAAATGTTCTCTTGATCGTCGTGACCGCCGTGACCCTGAGCCGCGCAGCGGGAGAAGTCAGGGTCGGACCAGGGTCGATCCCCGATGCCACGGGCGGACCCGTCAGCGCATTCTGAACGAGTCAACCCACCAGATCCAGTGAAGGGAAGAACTAAACCGTGAATGCGATACAGGACATGTTCCGCCGCGAGGGCCTCGTCCGGCCGTCGGAAGGCCGAGTGCTAGGTGGCGTCTGCGCCGGGCTGGGGCGGCGGTTCGGGATGGAGCCGTGGCCGGCCCGGCTGCTGTTCATTGTGCTTCTGCTCGTGATCCCGGGCAGCCAGATCTTGATCTATCCGGTGCTCTGGATCTTCATGCCCAGCGAGGCAACGCAGGTGGCCGGGCCCGTCAGTGTCCAACCGCCCTCGACGGCCTGAGCCTCTTGGTCAGGGGCTCGCGGTCAGGGGTTCGCGGTCAGGGGTTCGCGGTCAGCTCGGCGAAGAAGGCCGCGACGTCCCGCGCGAGAAGTTCGGGCTCCTCGGTCGGGGCGAAGTGCCCGCCGGCCGGCATGGGCGTCCATCGCCGCACGTCGTACAGCCGCTCGGCCCACTCCCGCGGAGGGCTGCCGTCGTCGATGAACTGGTTGGCGAACACCGCGACGGCAGTCGGGACCTCGACCCTGTCGGCTTGTGTCAGCGGGGTTGCGAGCCATCGGTTGTCGAAGTAGTCGCGCATCGACGGCGCAATCGCCTGGGTGACCCAGTAGAGCGTGACGACGGTCAGCAGGAGATCGCGCGAGAACTTCCCCTCGAGATCTCCGCCGCAGTCCGACCACGCCCGCCACTTCTCCAGAATCCAGGCGGCCAGCCCGGCCGGTGAGTCGGTCAGGGCGTAGCCGAGGGTCTGCGGCCGGGTCGACTGGATCGCACCGTAACCCCGGTCCTGATCGAACCACCGCTGGTACTGCGCGAGGTACGTCCGCTCGGCGTCGGACAGCGGCCGCGATCCCGGGCCGGTGTACGGCGCGACCTCGAGGTTGCTCAGGTGCAGGCCGATCATCGGCTCTGGGTCGTCGAGTGCCATGAATGTCGCGACGCCGGCCCGAAATCGCCGCCCTGAGCGCCGTACCGCTCATAGCCGAGCCCTCCCATCAGCCGGTGCCATAGCCCGGCGGTGTAGCGGGTGGTCACGCCCGTCCGGGCCGGCCGACCGGAGAACGCGTAGCCCGGCAGCGACGGGATGACGACGTCGAACGCCGGCCCGTCGATGCCATGCGCCGCGGGATCGGTCAGCAGGGGGACGAGCGGCAGGTACTCGATGAAGCTGCTCGGCCAGCCGTGCGTCAGCACGAGGGCGATACCCTCGCCGCGCGCTGCCCGATGGTGCACGAAGTGGATCGGCACGCCGTCAAGATCGGCCCGGAAGTGGTCGTAGGTGTTGAGCCAGCGCTCCTGTTTGCGCCAATCGAAACCGTCGCCCCAGTACGCGAGGACGTCCATCAGGTAGTCGAGGTCGCCGCCCTGTTCCCAAGGTGCGGCGGGGGAACGGTCCGGCCATCGGGTGGCGTGGATCCGGGCCCGCAGGTCGGCCAGGACCTCGTCCTTGATGTCGATCGAGAAGGGCTCGATGGGCAGCGTCGGCCCGATCCATGCCATGCACATGAATCTAGAGCCCAGCCAGGCGCCGCGGTCCAGCCCGGAACGAGTGGGGGGACGCGGCATACCGTCGAGGGTGATATCAGAATTGATATGGACCTCGCGGCGAGGGGTATCCGCCGGTCGGGTGAGGGAACGTCGCGGCTGTCATTGGCTAGGCGGCAGCGTGAGCGGCGTTCCGCACCGGCGGGCGCCGGCGCCTCCGCTGGGCCAGCAGAACAAGGAGCCCGAGCAGGCTGAACAAGATCAGCGCGGCAACGCCGAGCACGATTGGCGAGCGCCACCACGGCGAGGAGTCGGACTGTGTCTTTACCGGGGAGGCCGCTGTGCGCGCGTCTCTCGGGAAAGTGACGCGGGCCGTCGCGTCTCGTTGCGTGGTCCCTGAATGCAGGACGATGTGTGCGTCCCAGGGCCCGACCGGAATCGCCTTGTCGAGCGGCACAAGGACAGATTCGGCCTGTCCGACGCCAAGAGTCGTTCCGAGTTTGGCGGGGAACGGTCCCGCCGAGAGCCCGCCGGGGCCGTTGGTGAGTCTGAGGTCGCCGCTCAGGTCGACGGCCCGTCCACCCGTATTGCGTACGGATGCCGCCACCAGAGGGCTACCGTCGGCTGCTCGCCGCGCCTGCAGGGCGGTGATCTTGAAGTCGCTAGCCGGATCGCCGCCGGGCCCGATCGACAGATACATGCGCACGCCCACGCGGTTGACGACGGTGACGCCTCCGCCGGCCGGAGCGGCGGCGGCGAGTTCCGCCCACACCACCGCGTATCTCTCACCCGGGCTGGCGTTCGCGGGGACCACGATCTTGACGGTGGCTAGGGCCTTGCGGCCTGCGGCCGGAGTCACCGTGGGTGGAGTCACACTCGTCCAGGTGGTCAGGTCGTTGGCCGCGCGACCGTCGCCGAATACCATGCTGCCCTTGGCGATGGTGGCAGCAGCCGCATAGAGCTTGACCACCTGTGGCTTCGCGGTGTCGTTGCTGATCTCGATTCGCCGGGTGATGGTCGTGCCCGGCTTGAGGTGGTCGACGATGTACTGGCGGGCGCGCGGGTCGTGCGTGCGACTGGTGGGCACGTCGACGAGCCGGATGCCGACGGTCTGCGGTGCCTGCGCCAACGCGGGTACGGCTGCAGAGAAGGCGAGAACACCAGCGAGTGTTGCAACAAGCCTGCGCACGTCTCGTGCTCCGTTTCTATGCCACCGAATGGGTGATCGTGCCGGTGTAGGTGCCGGCCACCGCTGCGGCCGGGATGGTGATAACGATGGTCGGATTCCAGGACGTGGTGATAGTGAGAACGGTCCCCGACGACGAGAACGCGGTACGAGAGATCGACAGATCCTGCTTGAGGAGCGCCGTCGCCTGGCCAGGAACGGCCGTCTGCAGTCCAGAGGAGGCAGTGACGGGCCCCGACCAGTACGCGACCGACGTCTTGCCGATCGTTTCCGACGCGGTCTTGCCGCCGGTGGTGAATGTGGTGCTGCTCACCATGGCGGTGAACGAGGGAAGAAGCACACCGGCTACCCCGACCGCCGTGACTTGGATCGTCCCCAACTGCGCTGTCAGGGTGCCCGCGCCGGTGGGGCTGGTCCCCAGATTCACCGAGGCCGGGACCGTGATGGAGACACTCGCTTCCGCGACGCGCGTGGTGCCGAGCATGATCAACGCGATCAGAAGGCCAGCCGTAGTCACACGGCGACCGGCCGTTACGAGCCCACTACGAGCCGTCACCCTCTCATCCTCCCCCAAAAGCCGAGGTTGCCAGGCCAGTTGGCCCGGCAACCCGGCCTTCAGCAGATGGTGCCAAGCCTGCGTCCTAGGCGACGGAGTGGTTGATCGTGCCCGTGTAGGTGCCGGCCACCTGGGAGGCTTGCAGGGTGAAGGTCAACGTTGGGTCCCAGGAGGCGGTGTTGTTGCCGGCAGCCCCGACGTGAGCAGCGGCTGTCCGGGTCGCGGCTAGGCCGGCCATGCTAGTGACCACTCCAGGGGTGAATGTGCCCAGACCGGTGGTTGCGGTGGCCGTACCCGAAGAATAGGCAATGCTGGCCAAGGGTACGGTCTCGGCCGAGGAGGACCCACCGGTGACGAAGGTCGTTGAGCTGACGGTGGCGGTCCACGTGTTCAGCAGAGCGCCACGGGAGTCATTGACGGAAACGGTGCCCAACAGGCCACTGGCAGTTGCCGCGCCCGTAGCGACGCCCGTGACGATGGAGACCGTCGATGCAGGCACGGAGATGCTGAGCGTTCCGGTTGTGATGGCGAAGGTGGCGATCGTGTCGCCTGCGGTGGCTTGGGCGGGGCTGGCGGCACCCACCAACCCGGCCACGGCCAGACCAGTCGTTGCCACGACTGCGGCGAATTTTGACGCGAGATTGCTCTTCACGCGCATGTCCCCCAATGCGTAGGTCGGACGCTCATGTGCGGCCCGATCAAGAAATTCTTCGGCTTCGGGGGCGCGTGACTGAAGACCGACCATCAGGGTCGGCAAACCGCGTGATCCCAACTCACTCGCACCCTCGACCGTGGTCTGACCGAGGCCGGACCGACGCCTTCGGGGTCAATGGGGCAAAAGACGCGTACGATGCGCTGGCCTGTCACACAGCCGAGGAATCTGACCGCCCATGAGCGCTCCACAGTGCAGCCGCCCGGAGGCGATCCCGCTGCCGGCCGCGCTTCACCCGGCTGGTCGCTGGTGATGGCAGCGGCGCCGACCGCGCCGTCGCTGTGGACCCGGGCAGCCGCCGGGCTGCGCCATGAGGTGCGTGCGGACACGCTGGAGGCGTGCCGCCGCGCCGGGCAGCCGGTGTACGAGGCGTATCTGGTCGCCGACAAGAAATACACCGAGCTGGCGAGCATCGGAGTGCATCCGTGGGCGGTGCCGCCGGCTCTGGCGGGACAACTCCTCTGTACGTGGAACGCCTGGTGCTGCAGACGCTCGGGGAGGCGCTGCTGGACGCCGACTATGCAGCAGCCACGGTCGGCTACCTGCCCCGGGTGACGGCGGAGCAGGCCTGGATGTTCTTCGCCCAGGTCGAGCCGTGGCTGTCTCGTGCCCGTCAGTCGGCGGTGGATGACGGCTACCGCGTCGATGACGAGGTCGCCCTGCCGGCGCCGTTGCCCGGCTGGGTGGCAGCCGACCCGTGCCCTGACGCGCATCTGGAGGCGATGGTGGTCGCCGCCCGGGCGCTCGGCACCCGCCTTGAGGCGGCCCTCGGCACGGTGGCGGCGGCCGGCGAGCCGCCACCGGTCCACAAGCAGCATGCCGTGAAGATCCGACGGCTCGCCGTTGCTGCCGACACCGACGTCACCTATGCCCGGAGTCTGCACCGGCGCGGCGCAGCGCCGCGCATAACAGCACCGACACCGTCAGCCCGGCCAGTATCCCGACGGCGAGCGGAACCGGGTCACCGGATCTCGCCCCGGCGGCCGACCAGTGCCCGACCGCGGCGGCGGGACCTGGGCGAGCACGAGGAACGCGGCGACCGCGAGTGAAAATCCCGTCGCAACAGCGGTTGCCAATGCCGCCACGCTGAGCAGCCGCACCGCCGTCGGTGGCGGCAGCCACCGGCCCAGCCGGGTGCCGAGCAGCCACAGCCGCAGGCTGGCCCCAGCGGCAGGTAGAGCGCTGCGCCCACGGTTAGTCCCCGTCGCCGGATGCCTTGGCAGCGTCGCTGCCGAGCAGATCGGCCAGTAACCGCTCGTCTTGGGGCGCAGAGCTTGGCCTGCTCGACGTACGGGGTGTCAGTCGAGGTGTCGTCGGCGTTGGTCGTGTGGTGGAACAGGACGGCGTCCTTGCCCATCAGGTCGTACACCGAGTGGGCTTCGCCCTTGATGGTCACCCAGTGACCTAGAACCGTGTAGAAGCCGAAGAACGCTTCGTCGCCGTTGACGATGTAGAGCTTGAACAGCGGGGCGGCTCGGTGTACCCGTACGTCGGCCCGCCGGGACCTGTGGCTCGAGCTCGCGGTGGAGGACACCGGCGCCGGGATCGCACCCGAGGACCTGACTCGGGTCTTCGAGCCGTTCCACCGGTCCGACCCGGCCCGGCACCGACGAGCGGGGTCCGGCCTGGGCCTTGCCGTCGCGCGGCGCATCGTGGAGGCGCTCGGTGGGCGCATCAGCGCCGAGAACCGCCCGACGGGTGCCATGTTCACGGTGTCGGTGCCACTGCGAGCGGCGGTGGCGGCGTGCGGCGCCGTAAGCATCCGGAAAGATCCGGCGCCTCAACTTCGGCCTAGCGTCGGGGACGGAGTGACCGCACGGTCACCGCCCGACGTACCCAAGGAGACCCTCATGAGAGCCAGCGCCACCCTCGCCGCGCTCACCGCCGTGCTGTTGGCCGCCGCCGGTCTGGCTGCGGCTCCCGCCTATGCCGGGGCTCCGACCCGCCACTATGAGGTGACCATCACCAACCTCACCGCCGGCCAGCCGTTCACCCCGCCGCTGATCGCCACTCACCGCGGGTCCGTCAGCACGTTCGACGTCGGCGCCCCGGCCAGCGTCGGCGTCCAAGAGATCGCCGAGAACGGAAACCTCGCCCCGCTGCAGGCCAGTCTCTCGGGGAATCCGGCCGTGGCCGACGTGGTGGCCGCTGACGCGCCGCTGGTGCCGGCCGGGGTTCCTGGTGACGTGGCCTTTGATCAGTCCGTGACCCTTCCGGTCGAGGGCTCGCCGGACGCCCGGTTCCTCTCCGTGGTGTCGATGCTGATCTGCACCAACGACGGGTTCACTGGGGTGAGCCGCCTCAAGTTGCCGAGCGACGTAGGCGGGAGCGTGACCGCACACGCGGCCGGCTACGACGCCGGAACCGAGATCAACACCGAGGACTTCGCCGACATCGTTCCACCGTGCCAAGGCCTGATCGGGGTCAGCTCGGGTGAGCCGGGCACCACCATGACGAACCCCGCCCTGGCCCAGGGCGGAGTCATAACCCACCACGCCGGCATCGCCGGCGGTGCGGACCTGTTGCCCGCCGTGCACGGCTGGGACATCGCCTCCCCCGTCGCCGAGATCACCGTCACCCGGGTCTCCTGACCTGGGCGGGCACGGCAACGACTACCCAAGGCGGCGCGCACGCGCGGGCCAATCGATCGGGCGGTTGCCGGGGAGACCGCCCCGCGCCGCCTGGGACCGCGACGAGGGGTCCACGCCGACCGCGCTGTACGCCTGACATCAGGTCCGCCCTCTCCTTCAAGGTCTGATGCGCTTCGACGCGAGCGGCCTAGCCTTGGTTCGGTGAGGCGTGTGATCCGCCGGCCGTCGGGGGGTACCTGCCGATTGCGCTGATCGGGCGCTTCGTCGAGGACGTGGGCGCGACCCAGTGCGACTGCTCGCCGGACTGCTGGTGCCAGCGTCCCGGGCTCAGCTTGTTCCGCTGGGTCCTGCCGTACGGCCGCCGGTAGGTCGCCCGACGCCGAGACGGTCGGGTGCCCAGGCTTCTCAGTGGCGCTGACCGCACCTCCGACTGCGAAGTCAGCGGCTGATGGGCTCCTGATGCCGAGTGCTTGTGCCCACCGTCGCGGTGTTCCCGCGCAGGAAGGCCAATGCCAGCAGCGACCCGTAGAAGACGTGCACGACGAACTCGAACGGCTTGTTGGCGCCCTCGAAGGCCGTGAACGCGAGGGGGGCCAGGACAAGGAAGTTGACCACGAAGTGCAGTGCGCCGTAGACGGCGCCGAGGAGGCTCACCATCCCGTCGCTGCGGACCCTTGTCGCGAGAAGGCGAAGACGACGCCATAGGCGACCGACAGCACGGTGTACGGCCAGACCCAACGCGGCGTTCGCGCTGCCGTCCTCGACAGCCGGCGGCCGGGTCCGGGATGGCCAGCCGCGGAGGTGCTGGGAACCCGCCGGGGCATCGACCAGGATTCCCCGCCGCGGCGTATGGTCCTCAACGCACCAGCAGCGTGGACGGTAGGAATGCAGCCCGGGCGAACCAGAACGTGTCGACGTGCTGGACGGGCGACAGGCGCCGGCCCGCCAGGGGTCCGTCGACCGCCTCGCCGAGGATGTTCCAGGACGTGCCCGTCTGGTCGTCGACGAAGAGACCAGCTGCTGCGGCGGGATGGAACGTCAGCCGTCGCCCGCCGGCGCGCGGGCGGAAGACACCGGTGGCCGGGATCTTGCGACCGGCGCGCAGCTCCGCGGCGTTCAACGCTGAGCGCAGGCCGGCGGCGGCGAGATGACGGCCTCCCGCCGCGGTCGCCGAGGTCCACCCGTAACCGCATCACCCCGCATCAACTAACACGAGCGGCCGGCCCGGCTGGTTCACACCGATCCCCCGGGCCGTGATCGCGCCGGCGCCGCCCGGAGGGCTGACGCGGGTAGGCCGCTCGAGCTCGACCTGCTCCGCCGACCTGCCCGGGCGGCGCGGGCGCGGCGCCAGTCCACCAAGTGCGAGGAGTAAAACCTCTCCCGGCGCAGCGACGCCCCCCGCGCCCGCCAGGTCGGTCAACGGGTCATACTCGGCGAGGATCGCCAGCTCATACTCCGAAGTGAACGCGCGACGGCGAGGGCGGTCCGCGCGGGGATTCGGTGTCGAGCCCATCACCCCACTTGGGTGACGGCGCGTCCCGTGATCGCCAACCGCTGTCCGGTGCTGAGTTCGGTCGCTCAACAAATCGATGTCAATCCGGGCCAAGGCGACTCGCCCGTGCCTGCGGCTCGCGGAGGGGCCGCAGGTCAGGCCTGCTGGGCGCGGCCGGTGGGCGCGGCAGGTGTCGAACCTGCGACCCCTCGCTTGAAAGTGACCCGCACTCCGGCGACCATGGCCTCTACCTGCGACTTTGGCCGCAGGGCGGCCGACAGGCGCACCAGAATCCACTTGGACCGCCGGTGTTGCGCGTCTCGTTTGATTTCACGAGCGCGCTCCTCGGGCAGCCGGCTCCCTGGTTGGTCCTACGTACGGGCGCCGGCGGCCGCAGCGAGGTCGGGCTGTTGGGTCAGGAACTGTCGCCGGTAAAGGCTGGTGTAGAGGCCGTCGCGGGCGAGCAGCTCGGCGTGGGTGCCGGATTCGACGATCCGGCCGTGGTCAAGGACGAGGATGCGGTCGGCGGCCAGGACGGTGGAGAGCCGGTGGGCGATGACCAGGCTGGTCCGACCGCGGAACAGCGGTTGTAGCGCGGCCTGGATGAGTTGCTCGGAGACGGTGTCGAGGTGGCTGGTGGCCTCGTCGAGGATGAGGATGCGCGGGTCTTTGAGGATGACCCGGGCGATGGCCATGCGCTGTTTCTCCCCGCCGGAGAGGCGGTGGCCCCGCTCGCCGACGGTGGTGTCGTAGCCCTCGGGTAGTGCGGTGATGAACTCGTGCAGGTGGGCCGCGGTAGCGGCCTGGATGAGGTCGGTGTCGCTGGCGTCCGGGCGGGCGTAGCGCAGGTTCTCGGCGATGCTGGCGTGGAAGAGGAAGGTGTCTTGGAACACCATTCCGATGTGGCGGGTCAGGGATTCCAGGGTGAGACTGCGCAGGTCGTGCCCGTCGAGTAGCACTCGGCCGCCTTGGGGGTCGTAGAACCGGGGCACCAGGTTGGTCAGGGTGGTCTTGCCCGCCCCCGAGGGTCCGACGAGTGCGACGAGCTGACCGGGGGCGAGTTCGACGTCGACGTCGACCAGCGCCGGCCGGGCGGAGCCGGGGTAGCTGAAGCTGAGGTGCTCGAAGCGGATCGCGCCGCGCACCTGGTGCAGTTCGCGGGCATCCGGGGCGTCGCTGACCTCAGGGGCGAGGTCGATGTATTCGAACAGCCTGTTGAACAGGGCGAGGGAGCCAACGACGTTGACGTGCATGCTGGCCAGCGCGGTGCCCGAGCCGGCGAGACGGGCGCCCAGCACGGTGGCGAACACAAACACGGTGCCCACGGTGGTGCGCCCAGTCAGGACCAGGTAGCCGCCGGCCAGGATGATCAGCGCGGGGCCGGCGTTCTGGACGGTGTTCATCAGCATGCCGAACCAGCGGCCGACCATCTCCTGGCGGACTTCCAGCTGGCGGACCTCGGCGTTGAGCAGTGCGAAGCGAGCGCGTTCGGCGCGGTTTTTGTTGAACGCCTTGACCAGCAGGATCCCGGAGATGCCGAGGATCTCCTGCAGGTAGGCGGTCATTTCGGCGAGCTTGGTCTGGGTCCGGGTTCGGGCCCGGTAGGTCGCCGCGCCGGCGCGGCGGGCGGGCAGGCTGACCAGCGGGATGAGCAGGAGCACCACGATTGTCAGCTGCCAGCTGAATGTCAGCATCAGCACCAGGGTGGCGATGGTGACCAGTGCGTTGCGGACCAGCCCGAACAGGGTGTCGGTGACGACGTCCTGCACACCGTTGACGTCGTTGCCCAGCCGGGACATCACATCGCCGGAGCGGCTGCGGGTGAAGAATCCGACGGACTGATCGAGCAGCCGGTCGAACAACTGGCGGCGCAGCTCGAAGAGGATGCCTTGGCTGATCTGTGCGCTGAGATAGGACTCGGCGACGCCGACCAGACCGCCCGCCACCGCCGCGGCGAGCCCTGCGCCGACCAGCAGCAGCACGTGGGTGAAGTGACCACCGGCGGGGTGAGCTAGATAGTCGATCAGTGCCTTGAACACCAGCGCCGGCGCCAGCCCCAGCAGCGCGTCGGCGACAATGCAGACCAAGACGATCAGGCCGCGGCTGCGGTGCGGTCGGAAGTAGCCGAAAACTCGTCGAAGCAGACTGCGGGTCAGCCGGGGCCGTTCGTGCTCACCCCAGTCCAACGCCATGGTCGGGCCCACGCAGTAGCGCGCCATCAACGAAGCGTAGGCCGCCCGGCGCCGCCTCAGCGACCGCGTTGACCGAACAGTTTCTGCGCCGAGCCACGGCCACCGGCTACGACACCACTGCTACGCGCGGCGGAAGAAGGCGTGGGCCTCCAGCACCGGGGGCGAGCCCTGGGAGGTCAAGGCCGGCGGTGTTGCAGCCATGCTCGTTGTGCCCGGAGCGTGCGGCTGAGCTAGATGACGGCTGGGTGGCCCCCCGGTGGGTGGACCTAGGCAGCTCACCGGTGGCGAAGCTCCCGTTCGCGGGGTGGAAGGGTCGCCGGTTCGGCGGCGCAACAGTCGACACCCGTTTCGTCGAGCGGCCCGTCGACGCCGCTAGGGCGGGAGCCGTCGTTGACACCCTCCGGGCGAGCGTCCGGGTGGGGGCTGTGTGGCTGACGGGACCAAACCAGGCCGGCTGCGACCAGAAGGATGGCGAGAATCGCGGTGAGGGCGACGAGCCCGGTGTGCGCGTCGAGTAGGCGACTGACGGATGCCGATACCGGCGCGGCGCGCCGGGCTAGGGTCTCGTTGGCTCGTCCGGTGCGCAGCGCGGGCGCCCAGTACGCCACGAGGTAGGCGCCGGAGGCGAGCAGCACGGCGCCGGCGACCTGCGGCAGGTAGCGGCCGGCGCGGCTCAGGCCGGTGGCGAGCGCGCCGCTGGCCAGTGCGGCGGACAGCGCGAGCAGCACCAGGACGGTGCCGGCGCCGGCCGCGTACGCGCCGAACACGGCGGCGGTCGTGGCGAGGTTCGCGGTGGCGAGGGCCTGGGCGACGACGGCGAGCAGGACCGCGAGGGTGCAGGACAGGGACGCGACCGCGTAGGCGGCGCCGAAGGCGAGCATGGCACCCGGCCCGCGCCCGGCCCGGGTGAGCCGGTTCGGGCTCAGTGTCACCCCGACGTGCCGGCCGGCGAGCAACGCGACACCGACCCCGGCCAGCACGACGCCGATGGCGACCGCGACCCACGGGACGGCCCCGATGACGCTGCGCAGTCCGGCCGCGACCAGCAACCCGGTCAGGGTGAATACGCCGGCGAACCCGATGCTGACCAGTAGGCCGGTGCCGAGCCCCTGGGCCGCGCGGCGCGCCAGCCTCGCGACGGCGGTCGACCCGCTGGTGGAGTCGCGGGGGTCGTCGGCGCCGAGGTAGTAGGCGAGGAACGCGGGGAGCATGGCGAACCCGCACGGGTTGACCGTGGAGAGCATGCCGGCGCCGAACGCGAACGCGAGGGTGCCTGTCATCGGGTAGGCATGTCGCGTCAGGCCATTCCGGCGGCGGTGAGCGCCTGGAGGATCCGCGCCGGCGGCGGGTCCACGCCGCGGAAAATCTCCCGGCCGGTCGAGTCGACGACGACGGTGGTGCCGAGCGCGTCGACGTGGAAGCGGCGCAGCAGGCTGCCGTCATCGCGGACCACGCTGAACGGCGGGTTCCCGACCGCGGCCAGGAACTGGTTGAGGATGTCGGCGGGTTCGCTCGGGTCGAGCTCGACGGCGACGACGTCGGCGCGGCTGCCGGTGCTGGCCAGCACCGTCGCGAGGTTCTTCGCGCCGGTGTAGCAGCTGCCGCACTCGCCGGTGAAGAAGAACAGAACGGTGGGCTTACCGGCGGGGACGCGGAGCTGGGCGCCGGTCACGGTGCGCACGGTAAACGCGGACCCCGACTGCGGGGCCGCGACCGAGTTGGCGGCGCCGGTCGTGGCTGCGCTCCTGGCCCGGTGGGCGCGGGTGGCGGCGACCGCGAACAGGCCGCCGAACAGGGCCACGACGGCGGCCGCGCTAACGGCAATGACGACAATGCGCCGCATGCGCGCAGGAGTGCGAGGGGCAGACGGAGTTGGCATGGCTCAGCCTTTCTCGCGCGGGGCGTGGACGTTGGCGTCGGCCGAGGGGGTGTCGTGGAGCTTGCCCGGCGCCTTCTCATACGCAGGCGGCACGGTCGGTACGTTGCAGGCGGCGCCTGCTCGGCGAAGCGTGAGCAGGACCCCGGCGGTCAGCACCGCCGCGGCTGCGATGAGCACGAGGGGGTTGCGCAGCACGCCGCCGAGGACCCCGAGCGCGCCGGCCGCTACCAGGACGGGACCGGCGCAGCAGATCACCGCAAGGACCACGGCGCCGACCCCGAGAGCGGCCCCGCGGCCGCCGGGGCGCCCTGGACGGTCCGGTTGGTTGGACATGAGGTCCTCCTTGGACGGTGCTGGCGGGTCGGGCGTACCGGTCAGGCGTCGATGCGGGTGCACGCCGCGAGCGCGGCGGCGTTGTCGGCTGCCAGCGCCCGGGCCAGGGTGACCAGCTCCACCACGCGCGGGTCGGTGACCTGGTAGCGGGTGAAGCGGCCGTCCCGCCGGGCGGAGACGTATCCGCAGTCGGCCAGGCAGGCCAGGTGCGTGGATACCCGGGACTGAGCCAGGCCGACGTGCTCTACGCAGTCGGTGACGGTTCGCTCCCCGGCGAGGAGGAACTCCAGCAGCAGCAGCCGGTTCGGGTCGCCGAGTGTGCGAAAGAACTTCGCGATCACCCGTCGGCCGGCGTGTCCGGCGGGCACCAGCGTCGTGCCGGCGGCCAGGGCCAGCCCACCGGTCGGGCGGCGGTCATGCGCTCGGAGAGATGGTGCGGCGGTCGCGGTCGGTGCGGGCATGTCAGCTCTCCTGGGGGTCCGGTGACAGCCAGGGTAGCATCCGACTATGCGGATACATTGTCTAGACTGGGTCGGGACGGAAGACCTCCCCACGCCCTCTGAAAGTGATGACCACACGGCTGCGACATGGTGAGGAGCACTTCATGGCTCGGTATGACCTGGCGATCATCGGCTCGGGCGGGGGGGCGTTCGCCGCGGCGATCCGCGCGACCGGCCTGGGCAGGCGGGTGGTGATGGTGGAGCGCGGCACCGTCGGCGGGACGTGTGTGAATACAGGCTGTGTGCCGTCCAAGGCGCTGCTGGCCGCCGCGGATGCCCGCCATAGCGCGCTCGACTCCCGCTTCCCCGGCATCGCCACCGCGGCCGAGACGGTCGACATGGCCGCGCTGATCGCCGGGAAGCGGAACCTCGTCGAGGGGTTGCGGGCGGAGAAATATGCCGACCTGATCGAACAGTACGGCTGGGAGCTGCGGGCCGGCTCGGCGGCCTTCGCCGGCACCGCTGACGCGCCGGTCCTCGACGTCACTGATCGGGACGGCAATGTGGAGCGGGTCGATGCCGAGCACTATCTGGTGGCGACCGGCTCGGCGCCCTGGGCCCCCCCGATCGACGTGCTAGAGGAGGTCGGCTACCTCACCTCGACCACCGCGATGGAACTCGAAGCGGTGCCCGACTCGCTGCTGGTCCTCGGCGGCGGATACGTCGGATTGGAGCAAGGGCAGCTGTTCGCCCGGCTGGGCGCAAAGGTCACCATGATTGTGCGGGGCGAGCGGCTGGCCCGCGCCGAGGAGCCGGAGGTCTCCGAGGCCATCGCGGGGGTGTTCGCCGACGAGGGCATCACCGTGGTGACCGTAGGGCAGGTCCGCGTGGTGCGCCGCGACGAGGCCACCGGCAAGATCGTGGCCACCGCCATTGTCGACGGCGCGGAGCGGGAGCTCACCGCCAGCCATCTCCTGGTCGCGACCGGCCGCCGGCCGGTGACTGCCGGGCTGAACCTGGACACGGTCGGGGTGAAGGTGGGCGATCGTGGCGAGATCGTCGTCGATGACACCCTGCGCAGTTCCAACGAGCGGATCTGGGCGGCTGGGGACGTCACTGGCCATCAGCAGTTCGTCTACGTCGCCGGCGCCCATGGGACCCTCGTCGTAGACAATGCTTTCACCGGCGCTGAGCGGCGGGTGGACTACGCCCACCTGCCCCGGGTCACCTTCACCAGCCCGAACATCGCCTCGGTCGGACTCACCGACGAGCAGGCCACCGCCGCCGGCATCCGCTGCGAATGCCGGGTGCTGCCGCTGGCCTACGTGCCGCGGGCGCTGGTCAACCGCGATACCCGCGGCATGGTCAAGATCGTCGCCGACGCCGACACCGGCCGCATCGTCGGAATCTCCGCCGTGGCGCAGGCCGCCGGGGAGCTCGCCGCCGCCGCCGTCTACATCCTGGAAGGGGGGATGACCGTCGAGCAGGTCGCGAATCTGTGGTGCCCGTACCTGACGATGACCGAAGGCATCAAGATCGCGGCGCAGTCGTTCACCACCGACGTGTCAAAGCTGTCGTGTTGCGCATCATGAGCACCACGCAGGAGATCACGGCGCTTCTCGCGGCGACGGGGCTGCCGACGACCAGCCCCGTCGAGCGGCTCGCCGGCCTTCCCCCAGCAACCCGCGTCCTGCACCGCAGGCTCCTGGAAGAGTTCGCAGCGACCGGGAGAGCACCGGACCTGGCCGCGGTGGCCGGCCGCACCGGGCCGCGGGGCGAGGCCGCGTGGCTGGCCGTCGACGTGCTCGCCGAGGCGATCTTCTCGCCCTCGACGACGCCGGGAATCTGGCCGGAGTGTTCCCGTTCTCGGCCGTCCCGACCCGGCACGAGGTGCGCGTCGGTGGGGACCCGAGCGTGTTCGCGATGTGTGCGATCGACGCGCTGGGCATCCCGGCGATGCTGGGCCGGCCCGGCTTGGTGAGCAGCCGCGACCCGATCACCGGCACAACCGTGACTGTCGAGATTCGGGGCGGGGATCTTCGGTGGGACCCGCCGGGCGCGGTCGTGCTGGTCGGCCGCGCCGGCGACGGGCCGGTGGCCACCTCCTGCTGCCGGATCATCGACTTCTACGTCGGCCGGGCCGTCGCCGAGCAGGCCCTCGCCGGCCCCGGGCTACGCGGCGTCGTGGTGAACGTGCCGGAAGCGCACGCGCTGGGAGTTGCCCTCTTCGGCGACCAACTCGCCGTGGCCGCACCGGAACAGTCGACCGGGTAACACCGCGGGGCCGGGCATCCGGTCCGCGACCTGGACGGCCGGCACAACGAGAGGCCGGCACGACGAGAGGAAGGAGCCGTACATGGATGTGCGCCGCCTCGTCACCGATCTGGCGTCTCGACCGCCGCGAGCTACGTCGCGACTCGGGTGATGTCGGTGAGCATGACGCTCTACGAGCTGGAGTCCGAAGCGGACCGGAAGCGGGAGGACGCGGCACGGCCAGGACCGCCGGACCGGATCGCGGCGGAGAAGACGACGCGCCTGCTCGGCCTGCGGCTCTCCGACCCCGCGCTGGTCAAAGCCTCGCTCGGCTTCCACTACGGGCTCGCCGCCTCCTGGGCGCCGCTGTATGCGGTGCTGCGCCGCCGCATCCGCCTCGGCCCCATCTCCGCCGGGCTGGCCACCGGCGGGTCGATGGCACTGCTCGTTGACGAAGGCCTCACCCCGCTGCTCGGGTTCTCCGCCCACAACCGCGCCTACCCGCTGGCCACCCACACCCGCAGCGCCGCCGTACACCTGGTGTTCGGGCTGACGGTCGCCGCCGTCACCGAGGCCGGCTGGGCGCTGCTGCGGCAACGGCCCTGACCGCCACCCCACTCAGCAGGCCACCATCCGACACCGAGGCAAGGAGCAGCGCATGACAGACCGTTTCGACGTGATCGTGCTCGGCATGGGGCCCGGCGGGGAGGTCGCCGCCGCCCGGCTCCTCGCCGCCGGCAAGCGCGTTGCCGTCGTCGAGCGAGAGCTGATCGGCGGCGAATGCGCCTACTGGGGCTGCATCCCGAGCAAGACGCTGCTTCGGCCCCCGGACGCCCGCGCCGAGGCCGACCGGGCCGCCGGCCTGGACCGGCCGGGACTGAGCTGGCCGGCACTGCGGGACTACCGCGACTACATGATCCGCCACCTCGACGACGGCCCCCAGGTCGTCGGGTACGAGCGGAACGGCGCCACGGTGGTCAAGGCCGCCGGCCGGTTCGACGGACGCACCGAGGATGGGCTGCTCCGCGTGCGGGCCGGCGGCCGGGAGCTGACCGCGGAGCACGTCATCATCGCCACCGGCTCTGAAGCCGTCCGCCCGGACGTCGACGGACTCCAGGAGGGCTCTGGCGTGCCGGTGTGGACCAACCGGGAAGCCACCACCCTGACGGAGATCCCCGGTCGGGTGCTCATGCTCGGCGGTAGTGCGGTCGCGGTCGAGCTCGGCCAGTTCCTCGCCCGGATGGGCGCGCAGGTGACGCTGGTGCAGCGCGGCGACCGGCTGGTAAGCCGGGAGGACCCGCGAGTCGGCGCGCTCGCGGAGGCGGCCCTGGATTCCGACGGGGTCGACGTGCGCCTGGGCCGGCAGGTGCGGCGAGCCACCCCCCTCGGCTCCGGGGCGCGGGTCATCCTCGACGACGACAGCGCACTCGACGTCGACGTCCTCGTACTCGGCACCGGCCGCCGACCGCTCACCGGCGACCTCGGCCTGGACACGGTCGGCGTGGACATCTCAGCCCTGCACGGCCGGGGTTTGCCGGTCGACGAACACTGCCGGTTCGGTGACGGACTGTGGGCCATCGGCGACGTCACCGGCCAGGCGATGTTCACCCACGTCGCCAAGTACCAGGGCCGCATCGCCGCCGACACGATCACCGGCACGCCACGGCGGGCCGTCTATGACGGGATCCCGCGGGTCATCTTCGCCGACCCCGAGATCGCCGCCGTCGGCCTTACCGCCGCCCAGGCCCGCGACGCCGGCATCGACGTTGCGACCGTCGAGGTCGACCTGCCGGAGGCGATCGCCCGGCCCTGGACATACGAGACCGACCCCCACGGCACCCTCGGCCTGCTCGCCGACCGCGAGCGGCGGCTCCTGATCGGCGCCTGGGCCGTCGCGCCGATGGCCGGCGAATGGATCCACCAGGCCGCGCTCGCCATCCGCGCCCGGGTGCCGCTGGACGTGCTGCGCGACCAGGTCGCCCAGTTCCCCACCTACACCGAGGCCTACCTCAGCGGGCTCGAGCGGCTCGACGCCTAGCGCCGGCGGCCACATCAGGGGGCAAGTTCGGTGCTCGTCTCTCCAAACTGGCGGCCATAAAGATGCACTTGGCCGATTCGATCACCGCCCCCATGTCAACTTTCATTCCCCGGATACACGCCCGGTCGATACGGCGGTGGCATCGACGTCGGGCATGCTCAAGGATGTGAGCCGCAGACGACGACCCGGCTCGGTCAGTAGGTTCCGCCGGTATACCGTCGGTGCGCGCGTCTACGACGTGCCGTCGTTGGAATGGCCGATCTACCGGGCCGGCCGGCGCGCCGGCATCGAGCTCCTGCGGGTACGCCCGGGTGATCGGGTGCTCGGTGTCGGGTGCGGGACGGGCTTGAACCTCCGGCTGTTGTCGGCCGCGGGCGGCCCGGCCGGATGGATCGTCGGCGTGGACGCCAGCGAATCGATGCTCGCCCGGGCCAAGCCCGGATCCGGCGCCACGGGTGGGCGAACGTGACCGTGGTGCACGCGGACGCCGGTGCCGGCGACCTTGCTCGCTCAGCCGGCCAGGCTCCGATAGACGCGGTGCTGTTCACCTACTCGCTGTCGATCATCTACGACGGCCCGGCTGCCTGGAGTTCGGAGCTGGCGGCGGCCAGACTTGGCGCCTGGGTGGCGGTGGCGGATCTCGCCCTGCCGACGGGCGCGTGGGTGGTGCTGGCGCCGCTGGCTCGGTTGGCGTGCCGTGCGGGCGGGGTGGACCTGCGGGCGGAGCCGTGGCGACTGGTGGCCCGCGACACCCTCGACGTCGAGCAGCGGACGCTGCGCGCAGTTCATATCCGGGTGGCCGCCGGCAGGGTGTGGGCCCGGGCGCCGCAGGCCGGGGGTGGCCGGTGATCGTGAGCCGTGGTGGCCGCCGAGGCGGGAAGGATGCCGGTCGCTCGGCGGGTTCCCAGCAGGTGAGCGGACCGGCGCCCGGCAGCACCGATGCCCGCGAGCAGGCGTTCCGCTGCTACGTCGAACCGGAGATCGAGGTGCTGCTGCGGGTCGCGCAGACGCTGACCGGGTCATGGGCGGACGCCGAGGACGTGGTGCAGGAAACCTTGATCCGGGCGTGGCGAGCTGCGGACCGTTTCGACGGCGCGCATCCGCGGGCCTGGCTGTTGACGATCTTGCGCCGTACGCACCTCAACACGCTGCGCCGGCAGCGTCCCGACCTGGTCGCCGACACCGCCGATCTCGACCGGCAGCGGCCGGCTTTCGGCGCCACCGCCGAACCTGGTCCGGAGGACCGACTCGTCGATCGGACGCTCAGCGCGGCGCTGGAACGCGCGATCAGGGCACTGGATCCGCGATTTCGCGCCGTGCTGCTGCTGATCGACGTCGACCAGTTGTCCTACGCCGAGGCGGCGGAGCTCCTCGACGTGCCGCTCGGCACGGTGATCTCGCGGCTGAGCCGTGCTCGGGACCGGGTCCGCCGGCAGCTGCGAACCGACCCGTCCAGTGAAGGAACGACACGATGATCACGACTGTGCGCACCATGTTGACCTGCCGCTGGGCGGCGCGGCGCATCCAGCGCTACCTCGACGCGGACCCCGCCGCGCTGCTCGACGGCGCCGAGGTGCGCCGCCTCGAAGCGCACCTGGTCGTGTGTGCGCGCTGCGGCGGGCTGGCCGAGGAGTACCGCGGGCTGAGCCGGGCGCTGGCTGGCTGGTCACTGCAGCGCCTGCCCGACCCGCAGCTCGTGGCCCGGGTGCGGAGCATGGCCGAGCAGCTGATCCGGGAGGACTCCGGGTGATCGAGCCGCTAGTCGATGAGCAGTCGACGGGCGACGTCACGCCGCCGGCCGGTACGCCGATGTGGGATCTGCTGGTGATCGGTGGCGGCACGGCGGGGATCGTTGCGGCAAAGACCGCCGCCGGTTTCGGTGCGGGCGTGCTGCTGGTCGAACGTGACCGCACCGGCGGGGACTGCCTGTGGACCGGTTGCGTGCCTAGCAAGGCGCTGCTGGCTGCCGCAGCGGCGGCCGCGGACGCCCGCCGGGCCATCCGCTTCGGGGTGCACGTCGACGGCATCCGGGTCGACTTCGCAGGCGTGATGGGGCACGTCCGGGCGGCGATCGCCGCGATCGAACCGGAGGACTCGGCGCGGGCGCTACGTGCGGCCGGGGTGCGGGTCGTTCGGGGCCAAGTGAGGTTGAGCGGTCCGGACACCGCTGCTGTGCACGGCCGCCCGGTGCGTTTCCGGCAGGCTGTGCTCGCCACCGGCTCGGAGCCAGTGGTGCCTGCGATTCCCGGCCTGGCCGCCGCTGAGCCGTTGACCACCGACACGGTGTGACCGGGCTACCCGAGCGGCTGGTCGTGCTGGGTGGCGGCAGCATCGGCTGTGAGCTCGGGCAGGCCTTCACCCGTCTGGGTTCGCGGGTGAGCATCGTGGAGGCGGCGCCACGACTACTCGCGGGGGAGAATCCCGACGCTGCCGGCGTCGTCGCTGCCGCCTTGCGTCGCGATGGGATGACGGTGCTGACCCGCGCGGCCGTGACCGCGGTCCGGACGGACGGATCCGGCCGCGGGGCGGTGGTGCTCGACGGCGGCGCGCAGATCGCCTTCGATCGGCTGCTGGTCGCGGTCGGCCGCAGTCCTCGGACAGCCGACGTGGGCCTTTTGCGGTGGCAGGGGTCGCCTGCGGCGCGCGGGGCCATGTCACCGTCGACGCGCACCTGCGGACCACGAATCGGCGGATC
>JBBPZR010000057.1:0-18585 GCA_038276285.1 Mycobacteriales bacterium
CTCCTCGACCCGCCCACCCCGATCCGACAGCCGAACACAGCCATATCGAGCGCCACGCCGGAAACTGTCGGAGCCGTCGCCTAGCATGTCCAACGAAGGAGCCGAGCCGTCGTCAATTACACCGCTCCTGGGACGCAACCTGGGCACACGGACCACTGGCGATGCGCGAAGGTCGTTGCCCGAAGTCAGGCGGCACGCGTCCAGCCTCAACCAGCATGCGCGCGTAACAGGCAACTTCAAGTAGGTGTGAAAGAGCATCATGCGCTGTCGCTGAGCGGACCTCATGGAATGGCTTTCACGCCCGCAGCGCCGGCAGCAACTCAACTCGTGGGGGCGAGAACGTTCAGCCCGACAGCTTGGGCTGCGCCGGCCAGCCGATCGTCGTACGTGACAAGCAAGTCAGCGCCGATGACAACCGCGGAGGCAAGGTGAATGGCGTCCAGTGTCCTCAAGTCGCCGGTGCCAACGCGCCGGGCCCGCAGCAGCACAAGAGCGTCCAGTGGCAACTCGGCGACGCCAGACAGTGCCCCGTTCGCCATCGACTCGACATCCGCCACGGCCGCCCGGCGGAGTGCTCGCCAGACCTCCAGCCAAGCCAGTGACGATGTCGTGAGCAGATCTCCCGCAGCGTTGCGATCGCGCAGCAGCTCTTGGACTGCCATCGACTCGGCCTCGACAACAACGCGCTTGAGCAGGGCGCTCGTGTCGATGTAGAGCGTCGTCACCGGTCGCTGTCGCGGTCGAGCAGGTCCAGGATCCGCTTGCCGCGCCGGAGCTTGATGGAGGGGGCAACGTCGCGAAACGGCGTGGGCGGCTTCACCACTCCCGCCGATACAGCTCGATCGCGAGCTGTTTCCTCGGCGCCCAAGCCCAAGAACCGATCGACGGCTTCGCGCAGCAGATCCTGCTGCGACCTCCCGCTATGCCTGGAGGCAGCACGAAGAGCGGCAGCAGCTTGCTCGTTCAGGCGTAGGTTCACGGACACACTAGGGACGGTACCACTTCAACGACCGTTGTGGTACCAACGAGATTGCGGACGTGATGGAATGGCCTTATGCCATTGAGGATGCGTAATGGTCGCCGGCGCGTCGCGGCACGCAAGTACCAAGCGCTGACCACTGCCGCCGAGCGGGCTCACGGGGACAAGCGCAAGCGTCGCTCAGGACGAGCCCCGGCGCTCGGTCTTGACCAAGTGGGTTCCTTCCTCACCGTTGTCCGTTGTGCCGGGGGTGTAAAGAGACGCATCTGAGCGGAGGGCGTGGGATTCGAACCCACGAGGAGCTTGCACCCCTAACGGTTTTCAAGACCGTCGCCATCGGCCACTAGGCGAGCCCTCCTGGCTGCCTGCCTAGGGTGCCACGGCTAGGGTCGCGGTGATGAAGGCCATGACGCTGCCGACGTTCGGTGGGCCCGAGGCGCTGACGTGGGCTGAGGTACCCGATCCCGAGCCGGGTGGCGGTGAGGTGCTCATCGACGTGGTCGCGACGGCGGTCAACCGCGCCGACCTGATGCAGCGCGCCGGCCATTATGACCCCCCACCTGGCGCACCGGCGTGGCCCGGGCTCGAGTGCAGCGGCCACATCGCCGAGTTGGGCGACGGCGTCACCGGCTGGGCGGTCGGCGACGCGGTGTGCGCGTTGCTGTCGGGCGGCGGGTACGCCGAGCGGGTGGCCGCGCCGGCCGGTCAGCTGCTTCCCGTACCCATGACCCTGTCCGTGCTCGAAGCCGCCGCGCTGCCGGAGGTCTGCTGCACCGTCTGGTCCAACGTGTTCCACGCCGCTGGCCTCAAACCCGGCGAGGTCTTCCTGGTCCACGGCGGCGCCAGCGGCATCGGCACGATCGCGATCCAACTGGCGGCCCGCCACGGCGCCCGGGTGTTCTGCACGGCCGGCAGCGAGACCAAGCTGGCCGCCTGCCGCAAGCTGGGAGCCGAAGCCGCCGTCAACTACAAGACGGAGGATTTCGTCGAGGTCGTACGGACCACCACCGATGGTCACGGAGCCGACGTGATCCTGGACAACATGGGCGCCAGCTACCTCCAGCGCAACGTCGACGCGCTGGCCACCGGCGGCCGGCTGATCGTGATCGGGCTGCAGGGCGGCGCAACGGGGGAGTTGCCGCTCGGCAAGCTGCTCTTCAAGCGTGCCTCGATCGCGGCGACGTCTCTGCGTTTCCGGCCGGCTGCCGAGAAGGCCGAGATCGTCGCCGCGGTGCGCCACAACGTCTGGCCGGCGATCGAGTCCGGCGAGGTGCACCCGGTCATCGACCGCACCTTGCCACTGCGCGACGCGGCCGAGGCGCACCGGATAGTGGAGGCCAGCGAACACATCGGGAAGGTGCTGCTCACCGTCTGACCACAGGTCAGCCTGCCGCGACCCGCAACTCCCAGATGTCGGCCTGAAAGGCCGGCGTCAGGCCGGCCGCCTCGTACACCCGCAAGGCGCCGGTTCCGTTGTCGGTGTCGACGCGGAGCTCGACCCGGGTGCAGCCGCGCCGGGCCAACTCCGCGAACCCGACCCTGACCAGTGCCGACCCAAGGCCCCGTCCCCGCGCGGACTTCAGGACACCGACCGTGTCGACGAAGCCCACCCCCGGCGTCCACTGGCTGCACTTCAAGCACGCGACGTCTACGCCGTCCAGCGACGCGAGCCACCACAGCGACCAGTCGATGCTCTGCCAGGTCGCGACTCGCTCCGTCCAGGTCTGGTACGGCTCCGCGACGCTAACCCAGTGCTCGGAGAAGGTCTCGTCGTGGATCCGGTGGTAGCTCCGGCGATCGTCCTCGGTGATCACCTTGCCTACGGTGACTCCTCCGGGCAGCGGCACGTCGCCGGCGTCCGCATCGGACAAGCCACGGGCCATCCGGTTGAAGCGGCGGACCACCCGCCATCCCGCCGCCGGCAACACACTGACCGGAAACGGTGAGTCGACGATCTGGCCGATCGTGAGGGCAGCTTCGGCATTGCCGGTTTCGGTGGCGATCTGCGCGGTGCGGGCAGCCATCCGATCCAGTACGGCCCGGCCGGCCGGCCAGTGCCGCCCCGCGGCCGGACATAGTGGTCGCCGTACAGCCGACCGCTGCCATGCCTGTCCCACATCAGGCCGTACGCCACCGGCAGGCCATCAGCCCAGGAAACGAACGAGTCGCGGCGCAGATCCAGGCGCGGCGCCGCCCATTCGTCGCGCAACATCTCGGCGGTCCAGTCGGCGCGGCCGAACTCGGCGAGCTCGGTCGTCACCAGCAAATCCAGGACGGCCGGCAGCTCGGCCATCGTGGCAGTCGTACTTCGATAGCCATGCCGGCCAGCCTGACCGACCCCGGACTGCGGTGGCAACCGGATTGAGCCAGGATGGCGCCATGACGACACCAGGCGACGCACCCGACGGCGGCCCGCAACCCACCATCGTCGGTCTCGACGGCCAGCCGGTATCAGGCGGCGACCTCAGTGCCGACGACGACGGGGACCTGGCCGGCCAGATCGAGCAACCGGCCAAGGTGATGCGAATTGGCATGATGGTCAAGCAACTGCTCGAGGAGGTACGCGCCGCTCCGCTCGACGAGGCCAGCCGGACGAGGCTGAAGGAGATCTACGAGGCGTCGATCTCCGAACTGGAGAAGGGCCTGTCTCCCGAACTCAGCGAGGAGTTGCACCGGCTGTCGCTGCCGTTCTCGGAGGACTCGGTGCCGACCGAGGCCGAGTTGCGCATCGCTCAGGCTCAGCTCGTCGGCTGGCTCGAGGGACTCTTCCACGGGATCCAACTCGCCCTGGTCGCCCAGCAGATGGCGGCCCGGGTGCAGCTCGACCAGATTCGGCGACCCGCGCTCCCGGCCGGCCCGATTCCCAGCCCGGGCGGGCGCCCAACGCCGCCGGGCTCGGTCGCCAGCCCGTACCTGTAGCGACCCGCACCGCGGACCCCTCCTGCTGCCCCGACCGACCCACGGGGCACCCGATCGGCATTGACGAACCCAACCATACCGGATATGCATACGCGGTATGCATGACGCCGAGTTGCACAAATCGGGGCGTACGGCAGTTGATTGCTCGTGATCTCCGACGCCGTGCTCGGCAGCCCGGGGCCGTGCTGAGCCATGGTCGCTACCGCCCTCACCCCGTTGCCCGACACCAGGCAACCGCCGGTCCTCAGCCCGGCCGGCGACCGAGGCCGCGGTCAGGGGTGGCGTGTGGCGGGGGGGCGCGGCACAGGGTCGCGCGGCGCAGGGTCGCGCGGGCCGGGGCGACAGGGGCCGCGGCGCTACCCGTGGGTCGTCTCGGGCCTGCTGATGGCCGTACTGGGGCTCTGGCGGGTGGGCGACGCCGGGTTCTGGGGTGACGAACTCGCCACCTGGGGGATGACCCGGGTCGGCTGGCGAACGATGTGGGCCCTCCTGGGCGAGCGTGACATCGTGCTGGCTCCCTACTACGCGCTGATGCACGGCTGGGCGAGCCTGTTCGGCGACTCAGATGCGGCCCTGCGCCTGCCGTCGGTGCTAGCCATGACGGCGGCGGCAAGCCTGATCGCCGTACTGGGCACTCGGCTGGCCAACCCACGCGTCGGCCTGCTCAGTGGCGTGCTGTTCGCGGTGTTGCCGACAAGTTCGCGCTACGCCCAGGAAGCCAGCCCCTATGCCATGGGCACGTTCGCCGCGGTGCTGGCGACGCTGCTCCTCACGCGGGCCGTGGGCCGCCCCAGCCGGGCGCGATTCGCTGCCTATGCCGGTGCGGTTGCCCTGCTGGGAGCCATGCACGTCGTCGCGCTTGCCCTGCTGGCCGCACATGGCCTGGCCCTGCTCGTGTCGCGTCCGGACCTGTGGCGGCGATGGGTGCTCGCTGCCGTCGTTGGCGGGCTGCCAGGACTTGCGCTGCTGTGGTTCGGTAGCCACCAGAAGAAGCAGATCAGCTGGATCGAGCGGGCGGACCTGGCCGCGCCGCTGCGACGCCGGAGCCGCCGGCGTGCTCGTCACGCACGAGGCCCGGCACGCCGGGTGGGCCGACCGCGTGATCTTCCTGCGGGACGGGACCGTCATCGACCAGAGCGGGCCGCTGCCGGCAGCCGACTCGCTGCTGCTCGACGGCGGCCGCCGGTGAACCTGCCGGCCCTGCGCGCGGCCGGGCGGATCGCCCGGCGTGACGCGATGCGGGCACCCGGACGCAGCATCCTGGTCGTCGCGATGATCGCCCTGCCTATCCTCGGGCTGACCGCGGCGGACGTGCTGTTCCGTACCGACCAACTCTCCGCTACCGAGAAGATCGACCGTGAACTCGGCCCTGCCGACGCCCTCATCGGGTTGGCATGAGGCGGCCCGGTCGAACCGGCGACCGACGCAATGGGCTTCGGGAACTCCGCGGCGGGACCGCCATCGGATCGGCCACCCCCATCGGCGCAGGAGCTTCTCCGCGCCCTACCGGCCGGCTCCACCGTCGTGCCTCGCAATTCCGTTCGCGCTACCGTGCGTACGAAGGACGGCCTGAAGGTGACGGATCTGGTTGCGTTCGACTACTTGTCGGCACCCGCTCGCGGCCTGGTGCGCCGGGTTTCCGGACGGTCACCGCGGACCGGCACGGAAGTGGCACTGACCCGGCCGCTGGCGCATGCGACCGGACTCCGGGTGGGCGACACCCTGGACGTGAGCCGACCTGACGAGAGCTCCTTCCGGGTCGTCGGGATAGTCGAGGATCCCTACGAGTTGCGCGTCGAGTCCGCATACACCGTCCCCGGCGCCCTGCCGTCAGGTCCGGCATCGGCCGGCCAGGCGGGGGCCAGCCGCAACGTGCAGTGGTACGTGGACACGCCCGGGTCGCTGGGCTGGCAGGCCGTGCTGGGCCTCAACGCGAGGGGCTACTACGTGAAGTCGCGGGCGGTTTTGCTTCACCCGCCACCCCGGTCGCAGGTACCGTTCCTCGCCCACGGCGGTGGTGGAGCGTCCACGGGCCCGGACACCCAGATCTTCGGCGCCGCCCTCTGGCCGTCGGCATGGCGCTGCTGGAAGTGGTGCTTCTCGCCGGACCCGCCTTCGCCGTCGGCGCCCGCCGCCGGAGGCGCGAACTCGCACTGGTCGCCGCAACGGGGGGCGATCGCCGCGACGTGCGCAATATCGTCCTGGCTAGTGGGGCCGTCCTCGGCCTCTGCGCTGCGGTCCTCGGGGTCACCGCCGGCATCGGCCTCGCCGCCGGTGCGCTCCCAGTGTTGGAGCAGCTGAGCGGTTCGGTATCGGGGCACTTCGACGTGCGCCCACTGGAGCTGGCCGGCATTGCCGCCGTCGGGCTGCTGACGGGCCTGCTCGCCGCGATCATGCCGGCCCGGGCGGCGGCCCGGCAGGACGTCGTAGCGGCCCTCGCGGGCCGCCGCGGAGTAGTACGTACCCGCGCACGGGTGCCGCTCATCGGGCTCCTGCTGGCTCTTGCCGGCACGGCGCTTGCGGTGGGTGGCGCCGTGCTCATGCACAGCGTCGCGGCCATCCTCGGCGGCGCGGTGATCGCCGAGATCGGGCTGATCGTGTGCACACCCTCGCTGCTCGGGCTGGTCAGTCGGCTCGGCCGTTGGCTGCCGCTTGCGCCCCGGCTCGCGCTGCGCGACTCCGCGCGCAACCGCTCCGCCGCAACACCGGCGGTCGCGGCCGTCATGGCCGCCGTCGCGGGCAGCGTCGGCATCGGGATCGTCGTTGCGAGCACGTCGGGCCAGAGCCGCGCCAACTATCAGCCCTCCCTGGCATACGGCGACGCGATCGTCCAACTCGACGCCTCAAGCGGGGCGATGGCACCTCGCATCGCCGATGTGTTGCGCCGCACGTTGCCGGCTCGTCAGGTCGTGATCCTGCACGGCGACCCGTGCCAGTTCTCTGGCCGCCCCGACTGCCTGCTCATCGACCTCGAGGTGCCCGCGGCTCGGGCCTGTCCGCTGTCCACGCTCTCGACGTTCACCGCAGCCGACGCGCGCAGGTACGGCAAAGACCCGCGCTGCACGCACGGTCTCCAAGCGTTCTCCCTCCGGTCGGGGCCCCTCGTCGACGACGGAAGCGCGGTACCGGCCATGGCTGGCTCGCCCGCACCCGAGGCGGTCGCCGCGCTGCGCTCCGGAAGGGTCCTTGTCCTGGACCCGTGGCTCATCGAGAACGGGAAGGTGACACTGGCGTTCCACAAGATGACCCTCGACGCTGCCGGGGGCCAGTCGGATAACACCAGGCGGGAGCAGGTGCCGGCGTTCGCGCTGTCCGGGCACGCCAAGTTCGCCCAGGTCATCCTGCCGCCGGAGATGGCGCGCCGCCTCGGCGTCCCCGCAGAACCAACCGGCGTGTACGCGGACGATCGCACCGTGCCGACCGACCGGCAGGAGCAGGCGGCTTCGGCCGGGCTCGCGCAGCTGGGTACCGACCTCGGCATGACGGTCGAACACGGCTACGTCGACCGGTACAGCGTCGCCCTGCTCGCGCTCGTTATCGGGGCCGGCGTGATCACCCTGGGGGCTGCCGCCATTGCCACGACACTGTCCAACGTAGACAGTCGGCAGGATCTCACCACCTTGGCCGCGGTCGGTGCCAGCCCGCGCGTGCGGCGGTTGCTGTCAATGGCGCGATCCGCGGTCATCGCTGGGCTCGGCACGGCGCTCGGCACGATCGCCGGCTTCGTGCCCGCCGTAGGCGTGGTGCTCGCCCAGCGGGCGCTCGACCCATTCAACATGGGACCGCCCCTGGAGATTCCCTGGTCGAGCCTGGTCTTCACCGCGCTGGTCGTGCCAGCCATCGCCGTCGCCATGGCCGGGCTGTTCAGCCGGTCGCGGCTGCCGGTCGAGCGGCGGGCCGCCACTTGATGACCGTCAGGCTCACGCCGCCTTCCTCAGCGCAGCGGTCAGCTGCCCGATGACGCGATCGAGGTTGCCGAGGTCGGTCGCCGTGACGTGAATGACGGTCCAGCCGGCCGCGACAAGAGCGTTGAGCCGCCGCCGATCCCGTGCGAGCTGGGCGGGGCCTCCGTGCCAGACCCCGTCGTACTCCACGGCGACCCGCGACGCAGGCCAGCCCAGGTCCACCCGGGCGACGAACGTGCCCTGGTGACGCACCTCGTACTGCGGGACCGGCGCGGGCACACCGGCGAGGACCAGCCGGACCCGCAGTACGCTCTCGGGCGGCGACTCGGCCCGCGGGTCGCACAGGGCGAGGGTTGTCCGGGCCCGGTTGAGGTGGTGACCTCGGGCGTGGGCAAGCTGGGTCCGCAGGTCGGCGGCGTGCACCAGCTGGGTCGCCAGCATCGCGTCGATCAGCGGAACCGCGACCAGGGTCTCGTACCAGCGGGCGATGTCGACACACGTCCGCGCCGGAGTCGTCAGCCGCCGCCGTCCCAGCGTGGCGACGTCGCTAGGGGGGATGGCCTGGCGGTGAACAGACACACCGGCCGGTGTCCGCCAGGAGACCCGACACGGCACCAGCACATCCACCGGGTCGTCCGGGAGTGCTTGATCGACGCTGTACAGCCATGCAGCGGATCGACCGGCGATGAGTGCGCTGGCCGGAAGGGTGACGGCGGCCCCCGCGATGACCAGGCCGTGGTCGACGGGCAGGCTGGCATCGGCATAGATATCCTGCCGGAGCCGCCGCCACCCCGACGAGCGCAACTGCTCGCGGGTGAGCAGGCCCCGCCTGATGGCCATCGTGCCCCGAAAGACCCGGCCCTGGAGTGCGGCAGGTCGCTGGGGATGAGGTGGCACGCACACACGTTGCCATGATCAGCCGCCAAGCCGCGCCAGGCGTCCACAGCGGGCGTTTGGTTGCAGCAGTGGTTGCATCCGGTGTTGCCGATAGAACCACCACCGCAAAGTAAACGACGCGATCACCGGGGCGGGGCGGGCGGGGGGCGGGCGGGCCGGGGGCAAGCAAACGGCGCGACCACCGTCTGAGCGCCGAGTTCGCGCGCGGCGCGGGGCGTGGTCAGAACCAGCGCTCGAGCACGCTGGCCACGCCGTCGTCGTCGTTCGAGCCGATGACCTCGTCGGCCGCCGCGATGACGTCGGGATGGGCGTTGGCCACCGCGTAGGACCACCCGGCCCACACCAGCATCGGCAGGTCGTTGGGCATGTCACCGAAGGCGATCACGTCGCGCGCTCCGATCCCGCGCTCCTCTGCCAGCGCCGCCAACCCGGTCGCCTTGGTCACCCCGGATGCGCTCACCTCGAGCAACCCGTCATTGCTGGAGTGGGTGAGGGTGGCGCGCTCCCCGACCGCCCGCCGCGCGGTGTCGAGCAACTCGTCGGCGCTCAGGCTGGGGTGCCGGGCAAGTAGTTTAGCCGCGGGTCGCGTGAGCAGGGCTTCGGAGTCGACGACCCTCACGTTCGGGTTGTCGCGGTCCCAGCGCGGTGAATACGCGCGCTCCCGGAAGAAGGTCAGGCCGTACTCCACGGCGAAGGTCGCGTCGGGCAGCTTCGCCCGCAGGGCCTCGACCACCTCGCGGAGGACAGCGGGGTCGAGCAGGTCCTCTCGTACGACCTCTTCTGTGTGCAGGTCATAGACCAGCGCGCCGTTGGCGCACACCGCCAGCCCGCGGTGGCCGAGCGCGTCGGCGACCTCGGCGAGCCACCGCGGCGGGCGCCCGGTGACGATCACGACGGGCACGCCGTTGTTCTCGGCGCGGGCGATCGCGGCCACCGAGCGGGCCGAGATCGTGCCGTCGGTGCGGACCAGCGTCCCGTCGAGGTCGCAGCCGATGAGCCGAGGTGTCACGGAGCCTCGAGCACCTCGCGGTCGAGGTATGACCGCAGCGCCTTGGGCACCCGCACCGAGCCGTCGGGCTGCTGGTGGTTCTCCAGGATCGCCACGATCGTGCGGGTCGAGGCCATCAGGGTGCCGTTGAGCGTCGCGACGAGGGCCGGCCGGCCGTCGGCCCCGCGGGCCCGGATGCCCAGCCGCCGAGCCTGGTAGTCGGTGCAGTTCGACGTACTCGTCAGCTCCAGCCACCGCGCCTGGCTCGGCAACCACGCCTCGCAGTCGTACTTGCGGGCCGCGCTCGATCCCAGATCGCCCGCGGCCACGTCGATGACGCGGTAGGGCAACTCCAGCTTGGCGAGGAACTCCTCCTCCCAGGCCAGGAGCCGCAGATGCTCGTCGTGCGCCCGATCCAGCGTCGTGAACGAGAACATCTCGACCTTGTCGAACTGGTGGACCCGGATGATGCCGCGAGTGTCCTTGCCGTAGGAGCCGGCCTCGCGGCGGAAGCAGGTCGAGAAGCCGGCATAACGCAGCGGACCGGCGCCGAGGTCAAGGATCTCGTTCATGTGCCGGGCGGCGAGGGCCACCTCGGAGGTGCCGACAAGATAGAGGTCGTCCTCGGTGAGGTGATAGACCTCCGGCGCGTGCGACCCGAGGAACCCGGTGCCCTCCATGGCCTCCGGACGCACCAGGGACGGCACGATCGCCGGGATGAAGCCGGCCTCGACCGCCTGCGCCATCGCCAGGTTGACCAGCGCCAGCTCGAGGAGGGCGCCGACGCCGGTGAGGTAGTAGAAGCGGGCTCCGGACACCTTGGCTCCGCGCTCGGTGTCGATCGCCGCCAGGCGCTCACCGATCTCGACGTGATCGAGCGGCTGGTCCAACCGCGGCTTCTCCCCCACCTCGCGCAGCACGACGTAGTCGTCCTCGTCACCAGGGGGCCCACCCTCGATGACGTTGGGCACGTCGAGCTGGGCCAGCCGCAGGGCGGCATCGGCGGCCAGCTCCTGCGCCTCGGCCTGCTTCACAATGGCGGCCAGCTCGCGGGCCCGACCCACCGCCGCGGCCCGCTCGTCGGGCGCGGCCTGCCGTACCGCGTTGGACACCGATTTCTGCTCGCCCCGCAGCGCATCGGCCCGGGTGACCACCGCCCGCCGCCTCTCGTCGGCCGCGAGCAGGCCGTCGACCAGGGCCGGGTCCTCGCCGCGAGCGCGCTGGGACGCGCGTACACGCTCGGGGTCGTCGCGGAGCAGCCGAAGATCGATCACGCCTTCCAGGTTACCGGGGGGTGGCATCCTCATTTGCGTGGTCCACATGGCGCGGGAGCGGTTCGAGGAGTTGGTCGCCGACGCGCTCGATGAGGTGCCAGCCGAGCTGCTGGCGATGATGGACAACGTCGTGGTGCTGGTCGAGGAGCAGCCACCACCCGGCGAGGAGCCCGGCTTGCTCGGCCTGTACGAGGGGATCGCGTTGACCGAGCGCGACTGGGCTTATGCCGGTGTGCTCCCCGACCGGATCACGCTCTATCGGCTACCGATCTGCTCGATCTGCGACACCGAGGAGGAGGTGGTGGACGAGGTGGCGGTGACCGTCGTACACGAGATCGCCCATCACTTCGGCCTCGCCGAAGCCCGGCTGCACGAGCTGGGCTGGGGCTGACACGGGGCGATGGACGCGGACGTCATCGTCATCGGCGCCGGCCTCGCCGGCTTGGTCGCGACCGCCGAGTTGGCCGATGCCGGCCGGCGGGTGATCCTGCTCGATCAGGAGCCGGCCGGGTCAATGGGTGGCCAGGCGTTCTGGTCCTTCGGCGGCCTCTTCCTCGTCAACTCCCCCGAGCAGCGCCGGATGGGGATCAAGGACTCCCCCGAGTTGGCGCTGCAGGACTGGCAGGGCAGCGCCGGCTTCGACCGCGCCGAGGACTACTGGCCGCGCCGATGGGCGGAGGCGTACGTCAACTTCGCGGCCGGCGAGAAGCGGGCCTGGCTGCACTCTCAGGGCGTCCGCTTCTTCCCGGTGGTCGGCTGGGCCGAGCGCGGGGGTTACCTCGCCACCGGGCACGGCAACTCCGTACCCCGGTTCCACGTCACCTGGGGCACCGGCCCGGGCGTGCTCGCGCCGTTCGAGCAGCGGGTGCGCGCCGCCGCCGAGCGGGGCCAGGTGCAACTGCTGTTCCGGCACCGGGTCGACGCGCTGACCGCGACGGCCGGCGCGGTCGACGGGGTACGCGGCACGGTGCTGCGGGCCACCCATGTCCAGCGCGGCGCGCCGAGTTCGCGCGCGTCGGCGGGCGAGTTCGCGTTGAGCGCGCAGGCGGTGGTAGTCACCTCTGGGGGCTGGGCGGCAACCACGATCTGGTACGGCAGAACTGGCCGAGCCGGCTCAGCGCGGCACCGGCGCACCTACTCAGCGGGGTGCCGGCGCACGTCGACGGGCGGATGCTCGCCATCACCGAGAAGGCCGGCGGGCGGATCATCAATCCCGACCGAATGTGGCACTACACCGAGGGCATCGCCAACTGGAGTCCGATCTGGCCCATGCACGGCATCCGGATCCTGCCGGGCCCGTCGTCGCTGTGGTTCGACGCGGTCGGCCAGCGGTTGCCGGTGCCGCTGTTCCCCGGCTTCGACACCCTGGGCACGCTCGAGCACATCATGCGCACCGGCCACGACCACACGTGGTTCGTCCTCACCCAGAAGATCATCGAACGGGAGTTCGCGCTGTCGGGCTCGGAGCAGAACCCCGACCTCACCGGCAAGAGCGTGCGTGAGGTCCTGGCCCGCTTGCTCCCCGGTGCACCGCGACCGGTCGAGGCCTTCCTGCACAACAGCCCGGACTTCGTGGTTGCCGAGCGGCTGCCGGACCTGGTGGCCGGCATGAACCGCCGTACCCCGACACCGCTTATCGATCTCGAGCGGCTGACCGGGCAGATCGCCGCGCGCGACCGCGAGATCGCCAACGCCTTCACCAAGGACCTGCAGATCACGGCGATCCGCGGCGCGCGCGCCTACTGCGGCGACCGGCTGATCCGGGTCGCGGCCCCGCACCGCATCCTCGATCCCGCGGCCGGCCCGCTCATCGCGGTCAAGCTGCACATCCTCACCCGCAAGACCCTCGGCGGCCTGGAGACCGACCTGTCCGGCCGGGTGCTGCGCGCGGACGGTTCGGTGCTTGACGGTGTGTACGCGGCCGGCGAGGTCGCCGGTTTCGGCGGTGGCGGAATGCACGGCTACCGCGCTCTTGAGGGCACCTTCCTGGGCGGCTGCCTCTACTCCGGGCGGCAGGCCGGCCGGGTCGCCGCCCGCGCGGTCAGGTAGCCCCCCCGCAGTCCCGGCCATGATCCAGGCGGAGTCAGTGTTGCTGTCACGACACCAAGTCCGCCTGGATCAAGCTTTCAGCCCTCGCGGAGCCGGGCCAGCCAGGCGGCGGCGTCAGCGAAGTCGGAGTCGCTGGTGCCCGCCCGCTGCGGCGCGGTGTCGTCGTCGGCCCGCGGGTAGGACCCCAGGAAGCGGACGTCGGCGCAGATCCGGCGCAGCGCCGCCAGCGCTTCACCCACCCGCGCATCAGCGAGATGGCCGGCACAGTCGATGGAGAAGCAGTAGCGGCCCAGCCGCTGCTTGGTCGGGCGCGACTCGATCCGGGTGAGGTCGATCCCTCGTACGGCCAACTCCGTCAGCACCTCTAGCAGCGCACCGGTGTGGTTGTCGGCGATGAAGGCGACGAACGACGTACGGTCGTTGCCGGTGGGCTCGGGTGGCGGACCGGGCCGGGAGACGAGGACGAAGCGCGTGACGGCACCGTCGGTGTCGTGCACGTCCTCGGCCAGCACCTTGAGGTGATGACGGGCGGCGGCCAGCGGAGCCGCGAGCGCGGCGTCATACTCGCCGCGGGCGACCGCAGCCGCACCCTCCGATGTGGACAGTGCACTGTGCACGGTCGCCCGGGGAAGATGCTGCCGCAGCCATGACCGGCACTGCGCCTCCCCATGCGGGTGAGTCGCGACCGTGCTCACCGTGTCGAGCGCCGTGCCCGGCCGGGCCAGCAGCACGAAACTCACCGGCAGCAGCACCTCACCGGTGATCACCAGCGGCTCGCCCGTGGCCAACTCATCGAGGGTGACCGAGACGGCACCCTCGACGGAGTTCTCCAGCGGCACAAGGGCGGCATCGGCCGCTCCGGTGCGCACGGCGTCGAGCGCGTCCGGCACGGATGCCGACGGCGTGAGCACGCCGGAACGCGCGGCCGGCAGGGTACGCAGGGCCTGCTCCGCAAAGGTCGCTTCGGGGCCGAGGTAGGTGAACCGCGTGGGGGGTACGCCGGGCATCAGCCGCGGGCCCGGCTCGGGGCCCGGCCCGGGGCCCGGCTCGGGGGCCGGCCGAGTGCGGCGTCGACGGCCTGCTGCTCCTCGGGCGACAACCGCTGCTGACCCGCTCCGGCCAGCACGCCCTTGGCGTAGGCACGCGTGTCGGCGCGGCCGTTGATCGCCGACAGCACCAGGCCGTCACCAGTGGTATCGAGCAACGCGACGCTGTAGGACATCCGGCCGGCCATGTCCTCGAAGGCGTCGTACCTCACCACGGCGACGTGCCGGACCGCCTTGGGGTCGACACCCGCGACGATGGCCGGGTCGGCCCGCAGCGCCGCAACCTCGGCCCGGAGCCGGCGCAGCCGGGCGGCGGAGAGCGCGCACACCAGGAGGCTCAGGGCCGCGAGAGACAGACCGCCGGCGGCGAGCAGGCTCAGGACCGGCCCGGAGAGGTGCACGCTCGGCAGCCTAGTCGGCCGAGCCGTAGGGTTTCTGCTCGTGGACCGCAACCAGGCGCGCGACCTGCTCGAGGGCGTCGCCGCGGGTTCCGTGGCGGTCGAAGCCGCGCTTGAGCGGCTGATCCGCGGCCCCTTCGACGGCTACGACGACCTCGGCTTCGCGCGCCTCGACACTTCCCGCGCGCTGCGTACCGGTGATCCAGAAGTGATCTACGGCGCGGGCAAGACACCCGAGCAGGTGATCGAGTTGGTGACCGCCCTGCGCCGTGGCACCCCCGACCGGCCGGCGCTCATCACGCGCGCCGATCCGGCCACGGTGTCGGCGCTTCTCTCGGCCTTCGGCCTTGAGGGGATGCAGGCCGAGGCCGGCTGCCTGGCCGTCGGCCAGCTGCCGGAGCCGGCCGGCCTGGTGACAGTGGTCTCAGCGGGCACCTCCGACGAGCCGGTCGCGGCGGAGGCGGCCTTCGTGGCCCGGGCCTTCGGCGCCGAGACCCGGCGGGTGACCGATGTCGGCGTGGCCGGCATCCACCGACTGCTCGCCGTACGGTCCGATCTCGACAGCGCCGACTGCCTCATCGTCGTGGCCGGCATGGACGGCGCCCTGCCGAGCGCCGTCGGAGGGCTGACCGGGGTGCCACTGGTCGCCGTGCCGACGAGCGTGGGCTACGGCGCGTCGTTCGGGGGGCTCGCCGCCCTGCTCACGATGCTGAACTCCTGCGCGCCCGGAGTCGTCGTGACCAACATCGACAACGGGTTCGGGGCCGGTGTCTTCGCCGCACGGGTGGCTCGCCGGGCCGGCGCGGCAGCGGGGGCGCGGGCGTGATCGGCTGGCTCGACTGTGCGGCCGGCGCAAGCGGCGACATGCTGCTCGGCGCGCTGATCGACGCCGACGTACCGCTCGCCGCACTTCAGGCCGCAGTCGATGCGGTGCCCGTCGAGCGGGTCGAACTGCGAGCCGAGCCCGTCACCCGCAACGGGCTGGCCGCGACCCGCGTACACGTCGACGTCCCACGCAGCACCGTCACCCGTACCTGGCCCAGCATCCGTGACCTGCTCGAGCGGGCCACCCTGGCCGACGGCGTACGGCGGCGAGCCCTCGACGTCTTCGCCCGCCTGGCGGCGGCCGAGGCGCGCGCGCACGGGATCGCTGTCGAGCAGGTGCACTTCCACGAGGTCGGCGCCCTCGACGCCATCGCCGACGTGGTCGGAGTCTGCGCCGGGCTGGAGGCACTCGACCTGACCGCCCTGTCGGCCGGCCGGGTGACACTGGGCAGTGGGATGGTCCGCAGCGAGCACGGGGTGATCCCGGTGCCGGCGCCGGCCGTGCTCGACCTGCTCTCCGAGGTCGCGGCGCCGGTCTGGGCCGGGCCCGCGCAGTACGAGATGTGCACGCCGACCGGCGCCGCGCTCCTCGCCGCCAACGTGTCCACATGGGAGCCGCTGCCACCGATGACCGTGCAGCGGGTGGGCAGCGGCGCCGGGAAGCGCGAGCTCGACGAACTGCCCAACATCATCCGGCTGGTGCTCGGTGAGCCCTCCGGCACGGGCCCGAGCGGGACGACCGTGATCCTCGAGACCAACGTCGACGACATCGACCCGCGGCTGTGGCCCGGGGTGCTGAGCGGGCTTCTCGAGGCCGGCGCCGGGGATGCCTGGCTGACCCCGATCCTGATGAAGAAGGGCCGCCCGGCGCACACCCTGCACGTGCTGTGCGACGACCGGTCGGCCGAATCGCTGCGGGCGATTGTGTTCCGCGAGACGTCGACGATCGGCGTTCGCCAGGTCAGCGTCGGCAAGTACGCCCTCGATCGGGAGACCGCGACCGTGCACATCGACGGTCAGCCGATCCGGGTCAAGCTCGCCAGGATGCACGGCCGGATCGTCAATGTCAGCGTCGAGTACGACGACGTCGCCGCCGCGGCCGCGGCACTCGGGCGGCCGGTGAAGGCGGTGCTGGCCGCGGCGACCACGGCCGCCCAGGACGCGGGCAGGTGAGCTTCTCCCCCGGCGTCTTTATCGCCACCTTCCTCGTCATCCTCTCGGTCGAACTGCCGGACAAGACCCTCGTGGCGACGCTCGTACTCTCTACCAAGTACCGCCCGATCCCTGTGCTGCTCGGCGTCACCGGCGCCTTCTTCGTGCAGTGCATCGTGGCCGTCACGGCCGGGCAACTGCTGCACCTGCTGCCGCACCGCCTGCTGCTGGCGGTCGTGGCGCTGCTGTTCGCGACGGGGGCTTACATCCTGCTCCGGGAGTCGCGGCGCGAAAAGGCCCAGACTGGCGACTCCGACGACGACGCCCCAGAGACCGACGTGAGCGCGCGGCGGATGGCCACAACGTCGTTCGGCGTGCTGTTCGCCGCGGAGTGGGGGGACGCATCACAACTGGCCACGGCGGCGCTCACCGGACGCTACGACGAGCCGATAACCGTCTTCTTGGGCTCCTTCCTCGCTCTCGTAGGCGTCGCGGCGCTCGCCGTAGTGCTCGGGCAGGTGATCCTCAAGGTCGTGCCGCTGGTGTGGATCCACCGGGCGGCGGCCCTGGTATTCGCTGTGCTGGCCGGCATCGTCGCCGTACAGGCGATCCGCGGCTGAGCCCGCCTCCCGCCAGCCGTCCCCGCTCCCCCCTCCCCGCTCCCCGCTTCCCCCTCCCTGCGGCGATCAAGGAGTTGACGTCAGGTTTCGTACCGGAATGTCCGATTGTGCCGACGTCAAGTCCTTGATCACGGCCCCAAGCGGGCAGGCCCCAAGCGGGCAGGCCCCAAGCGGACGGCCCCAAGCGGACGGCCCCAAGCGGGCAGGCCCCAAGCGGACGGCCCCAAGCGGGCAGGCCCTAAGCGGGCACGGCCCTAAGCGGGCACAGCCGAGGTGGGGGCCCGCGACGCGGGGTGGGGATCGGGGAGCCGGAAGACGAGCAGGAAGGCGGCCGCGAAGATCAGGATCTCATAGCCGAGGGTCTGCTGATAGGACCGCGAGAAGTCTTTGGCGAGCGCGTCCCGCCCCGCCGTACGCAGGGCAGCGGCGACCTGCGGCGGGAAGCCGGCCCGGGCCCGGCAACTGGGCGGCGTGGTTGACGGGTCCTTGGCGTGCCCGCGGTCGTCGAAGCACCGGCGGAAGCCGGCGAGCACCTTTTCCTGGGCAGCGGGCGGGAGATGCAGCGCAGCGAGCGACTGGCGTACCTCGGGAGTCACGGCGTCGGTGGCCCGGCCGGTGTTGGCCCCGATCAGGCCGAAGAAAATGACGCCGACGGCCGCCACGCCGACGGCTCCGCCGACCTGCTGCACGGTGGAGAGCACGCCGGACGCCGCGCCGGCCGCCTCCGATCGGACCCCGGCCAGGATGATGTTGATAACGGGCGCGATGAACAGCCCGAGTCCGAGCCCGCTGACAAAGAGCGCGGGCAGGAACTGCCATGTGTGCGGGTGGACGCCCACCAGGTGCGCCGTCAGCAGGACACCCGACATACCGAGCACAAGCAGGCCGGTGCCAACCAGCAGGATCCGCCGGCCGAGACGCTTGGTCAGCCGGTCGGAGGCGGCCGCGGCCATGGCCGACCCGACGGCGAACGGGAATCCGGTCAGGCCGGAGCCCAGGGCGGAGAAGCCGAGCCCGATCTGCAGGTAGACGGCGAAGCTGAAGAAGAACGGCGGCAGGCCGGCGAAGAACACGAAGGACAGCGCCAGGCCGGCCACGAAGGCCCTGTCCTTGAACAGCGACATCCGCAGCAGCGGAGCGTTGTCATCAAGGGTGCGCTTGCGCTCGTACCGGGCGAACACCAATAGCACCGGCACCGCAGAGGCGAGCATCACCCACACCCACCACGGCCAGCCGCGGTCGCGTCCCTCGACGATGGGGAAGACGAGCAGAAAGAGCCCGAGCGTGACCAGGCCGGTGCCCGGCAGATCCAGCCGCGTGGCACCCGGAGCCCGGGACTCACCCAGGAAGAACCACGCCCCGACCAGCGCGGCCACGCCGATGGGCACGTTGACGTAGAAGATGGTCCGCCACATCAAGCCGCCGATGTCGAGCTGGATGAGCACGCCACCCAGGAGCGGGCCGAGGATCGTCGCGAGGCCGATGGTGGCGCCGACGATGCCGAGCGCCTTGCCGCGCTCCTTGGGCGCGAAG
>JBBPZR010000058.1:0-5593 GCA_038276285.1 Mycobacteriales bacterium
GACCCGGCCGAGGGCGTAGACCAGGTCGGCGGTGAGATGCGGCCGGGCGGTGTGGCCGCCCGGGCCGGAGACATACACCTCGACCATGTCCGCGGCGGCGGTGATCGGGCCGCTGCGCAGCCCCACCTTGCCCACCGGCAACCTCGGATCACAGTGCAGTGCGAAGACCAGATCGGCGGAGTCCAGGGCATCCGCGGCGAGCACGTCCGTGGCACCGCCGGGCGTGAGTTCCTCGGCGGGCTGGAACACCAGCCGTACCCGGCCGGGCAGGCCCGGCGGTGGCGCCGCGGCCAGGGCCAGGGCGGTGCCGAGCAGGATGGCCGTGTGCGCGTCGTGGCCGCAGGCGTGGCAGTTGCCCTCGACGGTCGAGCGGTAGGGCACCTCTTTGATGTCCTGCACCGGCAGTGCGTCGATGTCGGCCCGCAGCGCGATCACCGGGTCGCCGCTGCCGACATCGCAGATGACCCCCGTGCCCATCGCAAGGATCCGCGGCTTCAGGCCACCAGCCTCGAGCCGCGCCCGGATGAGTTCGGTCGTCGCGTACTCACGCCGGCCAAGCTCCGGATAGGCGTGCAGGTGCCGGCGGACGGAAACGACGTCGGCGCCGTTGTCGTCCAGCCACCGGTCCAGCCAGCTGCGGCTGTCGGCCGTGCTCACGCGGGCAGTCCTGTCCTCATCTCGTCGAGCAAGCTGTCGACGACCCGGCTGAGGTCGCCGTCATGGGCGTCGGCGACGGCTCGCTGGCGCTGGTAGCTCGGGCCGACGGCCAGAATACGGTGCACGCCGGCCAGCTCCTCAGCACATCCGAGCCTACGGGCGATCGGCATCAGCTCGTCGGTCAGGTGGGTGAGCGCCTGGCGTACCGGCGCGAGGGTCCCGCGCTGGTCCACCACGATGTCCGCCTCCATGCCGTACCTCGCCGCCCGCCACTTGTTCGACCGGACCACCCAACTCTTGGGGCACGGAAGCGTGTACCCCTTGTCCAGCTCGCCATCCAGCCGCTCGACGAGGCATTGCGCCAGCGCGGCGTAGGAGGCCACCTCGTCGAGGGTCGGCAGCCCATCGGCGATGCGCACTTCCACCGTGCCGAAATCCGGATGCGGCCGGATGTCCCACCACACCTCGCGCACCGTCTCGATCGTGCCGATGTGGATGAGCATCTCCATGTACGACTCGAAATCCGCCCAGTCCTCGAACTGTTGCGGCAGCCCCGCCGTGGGCAGCGTCTCGAAGATCTTGCTGCGGGTTGAGGCGAGGCCGGTGTCGAAACCCAGCCAGTACGGGCTCGACGCCGACAACGCGAGCAGGTGCGGCACGTACGCCGTCAGTGCGTTGACGATGGGGATGACCTTGTCGGCACTGCGCACGCCGACGTGGCAGTGCACCCCGAAGATCGCCAGGCGTTGTGCCAACCACTGGTTGTCCCGCATCAGCTTCTCGTAGCGCGGGTTCGGGACGACCTGCAGGGTGTTCCAGTGCGTCGTCGGATGGGTGCCCGCGCACATGATGCCCAGATTGCGCCGGGCCGCTGCAGCCACCACGTCGGCCGCGGTCGCCGCGAGGTCGGCCCGCGCCTCCGCCACCGTGCCGCAGATCCCGGTGATGATCTCGACGGTCGACTGGAACAGCTCGTGTTTGGCCTTCGGATGCACGCCGTCACCGGTCGGGCTCATCTCGGCCAGGATCTCGGTCGCGCCGGAGGTCAGCTCACGGGTGTCGAGGTCGACCAGCGCCAACTCCCACTCGATGCCCAGGCTGGACCGCTCAGAGCTCTGGAACGGCACATCCATGATCGGAAGCGTAACCAGCACGCATGATGCTCCCGGTGAGGCGAGGACTGATCACCTCCCCGTAGCCTGTCAGTTTGCTCCGCCTGCGGAACAAAACTCGGTGCCGCGCCCCGTCGTCGCCCTCCGAGCGTTGAGCCCCGGCGATCTCAGTCCGCCGGCCAGCGGCAGTACCCCCCGAGAGGCGCGCCGAGGTCCGCACAATCCTCGAGACAGTTGCGACCCGGTGTCAACCGGATAATGCCGATTTGAGGACGTCCGGCGGGACGTCGCGCGCATGCACGCTATCGAGACGGTTCAATGGCTATGTTGGCGTAGTTGGCGCATACTGGTTACATGAGTGTCGAACCCATTGAGCTCTCGGTGAGCCAGGCTCGTGATCAATTTTCCGACGCGGTGAACCGTGCCGCGTTCGGTGGCGAGATCACCTACGTGACCCGCGGTCGTGGGCATACCCGGGCGGCCGCGATCGTTCCGGCGGACCTGGTTGAGGCCTACGAGTCGCTGATCGACCGTGAAGACGGCGCGCTTGCCGCGCGACGGCTCGCCGACCTCGACGCCGGCCGCAGCCAGGTCGTGTCGGCTGATGAGGTCGCGGGCGACCTCGGCTTGTGAGTGAGCCCGCTCAGTACAGCGTCGGCTACGAATCCGCAGCACGGAAGGAACTCAGCAGGCTCGACAAGCAGCTCGCCAGACGAATCGCGCGCGCGGTTTCCGCTCTCGGCGCCGACCCGCGGCCGGCGGGGTGTCGACAACTGGTCGGCTACGACGTTCTGTGGCGGATCCGAATCGGCGACTACCGAGTCATCTACACGAACAAGGACACCGAGTTGATCGTGCTCGCGTTGCGGGTCGCCCATCGCAGCGAGGGCTATCGCAGAATCTGATCCACGCAACCGTCCCGTGAACCGATTGAGCTCGCCACCCGCATGTGGAACTGGAGGCCTTCTGCAGTCGTCGATCCCGGTGCGATGTGGTGCGTTCCGATGCCACGCTCGAGTCGCGCCGCGACGGCCCACCGGCGACGGCACCGACGTTTCTAGTCCGTAAGCCGGCAGAGCTAGGCGCCGGCTCACCGCAGGGTCGAGGATTGACAGGTGGATCTCGGCGGTTCCGCTGTACCGGCCACCCGGCCCGGGGCCCGGTGGCGGCTGATCGCGACGGCACTGGGCTGGATCGTCGCGGTCATCGCGTCGCTGCCAGTCGCGGCGACCGCCGCCGGGGTCGCCACGCTGTCCGGCGCGACCAGCGCTCAGATCACGGGCAATGGTCCCGTCGGCATCGCCGTGGTGATCCTCGGAGTGCACCTGCCCGCGGGCGTCCTCGCCGCCATCACCATCCCCACGGCGTGGCGCCTGACCCTCGGCCAGACCACGACCTTCCGGCGAGCCATCCGGGTAACGCTGCCCACGATGGCCGCGGTCGCGGCACTCGAAGCCGCCAAGGCAGGGCTACCAGCCCCCGCTTACCTCGCTGTCAGCGTCCTCCAGCTCGCACTCGCACTCGCGCCGCTGACGATGCGAGGTTTGCCCGGAGCAGTCCGGGCCACCTCCAGGGGCTGACTCGCCACGCACGTCGCCGCGCGTCGTCCCAATCATCGATCCGTGAGCCGGACGACCCCTTCGGTCAGCGGGACGCTGCTTCAGCGGCCGGCCGAGCATCGGTGCGCAGGACGGACATGACGAGCTCGTCATGCCACTCGCCGTCCCAGAGCAGCGTTTCGCGCAGGCGGCCCTCAAGCACGAAGCCGCACTTCTCGTACACACGGCGGGCCCGGGGGTTGAAGTCGAAGACGCTGATGCTGACCCGGTGAAGGCTGGCGGTGTCGAATGCATAGGTGAGGACAAGCCGGGTCACCTCGGTGCCGTAGCCCCGGCCCAACAGGTGCGCGCCGGCGAGCCAGAGGCGGTAGTTGACAGACGCGTTGTCCACGTCGAGCTCGTTGAGCACGGCTTCGCCAAGGAAGGCGCCGTCGGCGAGGCGGACCACGGCCCAGTCAGCTCGATCGTGATGCTGTCGGGTCGCCAGCCACTCGTGGACACGGGCGCGGTCGACGGAGGCGCGAGCACCGGTGAGGCGCTGCGCCTGTGGGTCGTCGAGCCCGACGAGGTAGTCCTCAAAGACGGACAGCGTCAGGGGCTCGAGACGAATCCGGTCCCCAGTCAGGGTCGGCTGGTGGCGAAAGACCTCATGTGCGGTCACGTAGAACACTCTTACACCCACTCACCACGGCCGGCTGGCCGCTCGTTCGGCACCTCACCGCGGACGGATCGACTTACGACGCAGTCCGAGGCCTGGATCCACCGGATCGAGGTGCGTCGTCCAAACTGGGCTGCATGCGGGTTATGGCCGGTACGAATACCGGTCGGACGCGCGCATTGATTGGCTTCGCGGCCTTCGGCGGCTTCTGGGGGACGTGGGGGGCATCGCTACCCCGTGTTCAACTGGAGGCGGGGGTGAAGGACGCCCAGCTTGGGACCGCCTTGTTGTGGGTCGGCGTTGGTGCGCTGTTGTCGATCCGCTGGGTCGGTGGCCTGACCGATCGCCTCGAACGGTGGGTGCTTCCGATCTCGATCGCTGCGCTGGCCGCGGCCGGGGCCGGGGCGGCATTCGCCCGGGGGGTCGCGGCCTTGTCGGCGGCGTTGCTGCTGCTCGGTGTGTGTTCCGGGGCGGTCGACGCGGCAATCAATGCGACCGCGGTGCGGGCCGAATCCGATGGCCGGACGGTGGTGAGCTTGGCGCACGGCGTGTTCTCGCTGGCGGTGGTGGTCAGCAGTCTTGGCGTCGCGGCGGTGATTCCCGCTCGCGGAGGTCGGGCGTGGGCGTTGGTCATCGTCGGCGTGATGCTGATGGGGGCGGCAGCGGCCTCGACGAGGCTGAGCCTTGCGCCCGCCCGCCCGGCCATGCTGCCCGGCGCCGGGCGAATTGGCTGGTCTTGGCCGCTGCTGGTGCTGGGCACGCTGGCCGCGCTGGCCTATCTGGTCGAGAACGCGTGGCAGTCGTGGGGCGCTATCCAGCTGCACACCACGGTTGGCGCCTCGCTGCAGGTCGCCGCGCTCGCGCCCGCGGTATTCGCGCTCGCAGCGGCCAGCGGCCGCTTCGGCGCCCACCAGCTCGCCTCCAGAATCAGGCCGCCGGCGCTGTTCGGTGTCTCGGCCGCGGTGGCCGCTGCCGGCAGTGCACTGGCTGCCCTCGGTCACACCACGGCCTGGGTGCTCGTGGGCATCGCCGTGGCCGGACTGGGTACCAGCGTGTGCGCACCGACCCTGATCGCGCTCGCCGGGCGGCCACGCTATGGAGCCCAAGGCGCCTCGACCGGCACCGTGATCACCATCGCCTACCTCGGATTCGTGCTCGGACCCGCCGTCATTGGATTGGCCGCCGGCGCCTCAACCCTGCCCACCGCGTTACTCGGAGTCGCCGTTGTCGCCGGCGGCCTCGCCATCGCAAGCCCACTGCTCACCCGGTTTTCCGCACCCTGATGGAGCCTGTTGCACAAAGGGTCCGGTCGCGATCGGGCCACCAGATGTGGCACTGCCGGGCGTCTTCGACCACATGTGGTGGCTCGGAGATGCCGAGGCGGCTTGCGCAACAGGTTCGGCACAGACCGATACCTTCGATGACGCCGTGCGAGCGGGGTGGAGGCCATGTGATGGATGCAGATCTCGAAGACATGAGCCGAGACGAACTGATCGCTGAGGTGGAGCGGCTGCGCGCGGGCGTTCGAGCGCACCGCGATAGCTCCGGCCATGACCTGTGCTGGCACCACCCGCAGCTCTGGGACCTGCTTCCCGAACAGACCCACC
>JBBPZR010000059.1:0-16164 GCA_038276285.1 Mycobacteriales bacterium
CGACACCTTGTCGGACCTCGACCGGGCCCGCGCCCGGCAGGCCAACGCATTGTCGTCGGCCCAGGCCGCGCTGCTGCGTCAGGCGGCCGCTCGCCGTGCCGCCGAGGTGGCCAAGCACGCCGCCGAGCAGGCCCGCGCGGATAGCCAGGCCGCCGTGCAGAGCGTGACGGCCCGCAAGGCCACCCTCGAGACGGAACTAGTCGCGGCTCAGCAGCGCGCCGGGCTGCTCGTCTCGGCGCGGAAGGCGGCCCTGGCCCGTGCCGCGGCTCGGCGGGCGGCGGCCGCCAGAGCGGCTGCCGCGGCGTGGATCGCCAGGCATCTGCCCCGGCATCACGGGGGCGGCCACGGTGGCGGCATCGCGTCGATCGCGGTCAACGCGGCCCTATCGCAGTTGGGGAAGCCCTACGTGTGGGGCGCCGCCGGGCCGAATTCCTACGACTGCTCCGGGCTGATGCTGTGGTCCTACGCGCATGCGGGCATCTACCTGCCGCACTTCAGCGGCTACCAGTACCAGGCGGGGCCACACGTCCCGATCGGGTCGTTGATTCCGGGCGATCTGGTCTTCTACTCCAACAACGGGTCACCGAGTGGCATCCACCACGTCGCGATGTACATCGGCGGCGGGTCGATGGTCGAGGCGCCGACCGAGGGGATCCCGGTGCGGGTGAGAGAGATGTACTACGACGGGCTGCTACCGCTCGGCACGCGGCCCTACTAACCCTCGGGCACCGGCTGCACCGGCATTCGACGCACCTCGCGCTCGGCGCGGGCCAACTGGCTGATCTCGTCTACCAGCGCGACCGCCTCTCGAGCGTCACGGTGCGCGGCCTCCGTGGCCAAATGTCGGCCGGCTGTGTCGATATGCGCCGACGCCAGGCGCAATCGCCGTTGCAGCGGGCCCTGGACCAGCCGGACACTCTGCACCTTGGCCAGCGGCACGACGTCGACCACGCGACGGAGCCGGCCTCGGAAGACGACGGCAACCCGGGGGGTGAGGCCGAGGCCGAGTTGCCGCCATTGCACGGGGTCGCACCACGCGGCTCGACGAGGGACCGGTCGCCTTAGCGCGGTCTGCACGTCCGCCGAGCCGAGCACCCGCTGCACCAGGTGCTCGGCGACGGTACGGGGACCGACCGGGAGCAGCGCCCGAGTGGCCAGCTTCTCCTCCTGGCCCCCGCCATAGCCGGCGACGTCGATCTCCACCCGCAACCAGTCCCGGCGCCGCCAGAGCACCGGCTGGATCAGGCGGATCGCCTGCACCCGACCCGGTGGCACGGTCTGCGCGCGCGTCTCCAGCAGGCCGTGGCGCAGGCGTAGGCCGTCCGGAGATTCCGCGATCATGAAGCCGTACTCGACCATGAGGCGGCGGACCACCGTACGGCCCATGCCGTACGCGGCCGATCCGAGAAACGGCAGCGCGCCGAGGAATGCCTTAAGGTCGATCGCGAGCAGGATCACCGACAGGATCGCCAGCACTGGCAGCCCCACGACCATCTCGCCGAGGAGCAGGACGGAGATCACCAGGTCACCGGTCGGCACCTGCGCGAGGACCGTCTCCGGCGGTGCCTCAGCGTGCTCGTCCACGCCGGCGGCCAGCGCCAGCAGCCGGGCCCGCAGGCGGTGGGCGTCGCTTTCGGACAGGTAGGCCAGCGGCGCCTCCGTCGTACCCTGTCCCACGACTTCGAGGCGCAGCTCAGCCAGCCCGAGCACCCGGCCCACCAGCGGCCGGACGATGTCGATGGCCTGGATGCGTTCGAGCGGCACGCGGCGCGAGCGGCGGAAGATCACGCCGGATTCCACGTGCAGTTCGCGCCCCTCGACCCGGTACCAGGTGAAGCGCCAGGACACGTACGCCAGGACGAAGCCGGCGACTATGAGCACGGGCAGGATGTAGAGCGTCCGGCTTGCCCCCAGGTCGGACAGAGTGCGGTACGACACGACGGCCAGCACCGCGCCGAAGAACTTGAAACCGCGCAGCAGCGGGGTCAGCGGGTGCAGCCGGTGCAGCTCGCCAGCCGGTGACGCCGGCGCGGCGGTCTCTGGCGCGGGAGTGGTCACAGGCCGGCTGCGCGCGCCTCGCCCAGCGCGGCCAGCCGGTCGCGCAACCGCGCAGCCTCGGCCGCTGGCAGCCCAGGAATCCGGGCGTCGCTCGCGGCGGCGGCGGTGTGCATGTGGACCGTCGCGATACCCAGTCGCCGGTCGATCGGCCCCGCGGTGACGTCGATGAACTGCATCCGGCCGTACGGGACCACAGACAGCCGGCGGACAAGCAGCCCGTGCCGTACGAGCAGGTCGTCCTCGCGCTCGGTGTACCCCCAGGAGCGGCAGGCCCGGCCGATGGCCCACCACAGCCACCACAGCGCTGCGGCCAGCGGGGCTGCGACCGCCACTGCCACCGGGACGGCGATCATCGCGGCAGCGATGCACAGCGCGAGTGCCAACGGACCCGCCACCAACCCCGCCAGGGCGCGACGGATCATCACCAGCCTCGGTGACACCGGGTGCCATGCGAGGTCCGTCGGGTAGAGCGCCTGGTCCACCGGCACATGGTAGGACTCACTAGCCTGGGGTTCGTGCACCGTGCCCTGCCGCGCCCCCGCATGACGTGGCTGGTCGTATTGGTCCTGACCGGTTGCGGCTCGGCCGGGCGGACCCTTTCGCAGCGCGAATTGGTGGTCGTGTTCACACCGGAGCACACGGCGGCCGATGTCGAGCGGGTGCGCGAGGCATGTGACGGCGTCGGTGGGGCGAAGGCCGTGACAGCGAGCCGCAACACGGCCGCGGCCCGGCGCTATCCGCTGCGCTTCGACGTTTCCAGAGTGGATCTGCGCGGTCGCTCTCATCTCACGATCTGCCTGTCGAAGGACCCGTCGGTGCGTGGCTACCTCGACTCCGAATCGACCTCAGGCAGCTAGTGAGTCCACACCGTGGCCTCACGGCACGTGGGGGACACTGGGGCCTGGCCGAGAGGAGCACGCGATGAGCGACCGAACGTACGGTGTGACGGAGATCGTGGGTACCAGCAGCGACGGCATCACGGAGGCGATCCGCAACGGCGTTTCGCGGGCCGGTCGCACGGTGCGCAACCTCGACTGGTTCGAGGCCACCGAGATCCGCGGACATATCGTCGATGGGCAGGTGGAGCACTTTCAGGTGACCATGAAGGTCGGCTTCCGGATCGAGGACACGGCGTGACCGAGCAAACCCAACCGCAGCCTCCGGTCACGCCGGCGGAGGACGCGGCCCGACTCGAACGGGCGCTGTTCGAGGTCAAGCGGGTGATCGTCGGGCAGGACCGGATGATCGAGCGGATGCTGGTCTGCCTGCTGGCCCGCGGGCACTGCCTGCTCGAGGGTGTACCGGGCGTGGCGAAGACGCTGGCTGTCGAGACGCTCGCGAAGGTTGCCGGCGGCTCCTTCGCCCGGTTGCAGTTCACCCCCGACCTGGTGCCGGCCGACATCGTCGGCACCCGGGTCTACCGGGCCTCGGCCGAGAGCTTCGACGTCGAACTCGGGCCGGTGTTCGCCAACTTCGTGCTCGCCGACGAGATCAACCGGGCGCCCGCCAAGGTGCAGTCCGCGCTCCTCGAGGTCATGGCCGAGCAGCACGTGTCGATCGGCGGCACGACCTACCAGGTGCCGTCGCCCTTCCTGGTGCTCGCCACCCAGAACCCCATCGAGTCCGAGGGCGTCTACCCGCTGCCCGAAGCCCAGCGCGACCGCTTCCTGATGAAGGTGGTCGTCGGATATCCCACGGCGACCGAGGAACGCGAAATCGTCTACCGGATGGGCGTCAACCCGCCGCGGGCCGAGCAGGTGCTCACGCCGGAGGACCTGCTGCACCTGCAGGGCGCCGCCGACCGGGTGTTCGTCCACACGGCGCTGATCGACTATGCCGTCCGGCTGGTGGTGACGACTCGGGATCCGCGCGCTTTCGGCCTGCCCGATCAGGCGGCTCTGGTGGCATACGGCGCGAGCCCGCGTGCCTCACTCGGCGTCGTGGCCGCCGGCCGGGCGCTCGCATTGATGCGCGGTCGAGACTACGCGCTCCCGCAGGACGTCACCGACGTCGCCGCCGACGTGCTGAAGCACCGACTGGTGCTGTCCTACGACGCGCTGGCCGACGGTGTCTCGGCCGAGCAGATCGTCGCTCAGTTCCTGGCCGCGGTGCCGGTGCCCCAGGTGACCCCGCGACAGAGCGCGGACCGCCGTGACGGGCCCGGTCCGGTTGGCGCACCCCGATACCCGCCGTCCGGGCTTCCGCCAGCGCAGGCCCCGCAGGCACTGGCCCACGAGCGCCCGGCGTGACCCGGGCGGCACCGGCTTCCTCCGTCGTCCGGCTGGACAGCGGCCCGGCCGAGGTCGTGCTGCGCCGCCTCGAGTTGACCATCAACCGGCGCCTTGACGGGCTCCTGCAGGGTGATCACCTGGGCCTGCTGCCGGGCCCCGGGACCGAAGCGGGGGAGTCCCGCGTATACCGCCCCGGTGACGACGTACGCCGGATGGACTGGCCGGTGACCGCTCGCACGACCGTGCCCCACGTACGCCAGACCGTCGCCGACCGCGAGCTCGAAACCTGGGCCCTGATCGACCTCTCCGCGAGCCTGGACTTCGGTACGGCCCTGTGCGAGAAGCGCGACCTGGCCGTTGCCGCGCTGGCCGCCGTCACCCATCTCACGATTCGCGGGGGCAACCGGGTGGGCGCCGTCGTGGTCACCGGCGATCAGGTCGTGCGCATCCCCGCTCGCGGCGGCCGGGCCGGTGCCCAGGCGCTCCTCCGCCAAGTTATCCGGACGCCCCGGGCTGGACCGGGCGACCCCACCGATCTCGCCGCCGCCATCGAGTTGCTTTCCCGGCCACCACGACGGCGAGGGCTGGCCGTCGTGGTGTCGGACTTCCTCGCCGATCCGGAGTCGTGGGAGCGGCCGCTGCGGGCGCTGCGCGGACGGCACGAGGTGCTTGCCGTCGAGGTCCTCGACCCGCGTGAGCTCGAGCTACCTTCGGTCGGCGCACTCACGGTCGTCGATCCGGAAACCGGTCAGATCCACGAGGTTCAGACCAGCCGCCGCGCCGTCCGCGAGCGCTACGCCGCGGCCGCGCGGGCGCAGCGCTTGGCCGTGGCGACCAGCCTGCGCCGGGCGGGCGCGGCACATCTTCAGCTGCGCACCGACCGCGATTGGCTGCTCGATGTCGTGCGATTCGTTGCCCGGCGGCGACGCGGCCTCTCTGCTGGGGCGCTGCGATGATCAGGTTCGGAGCCGGGCTCTGGCTGCTGCTTCTGCTCGCGGTGCTCGCGCTCGCCGTCGGCTACCTCATCATGGCGTTGCGCCGCCAGCTCTACGCGGTGCGCTTCACCAACCTGGCGCTGCTGCGGTCGGTGGCCCCGCGCGGGCCCGGTTGGCGGCGGCATGTCGCAGCGGTGGCCTTCCCGCTCAGCCTGGCCGCGCTCGTCACCGCCATGGCCAGGCCGTCGGTGCTCGTCAAGGTGCCCCGCGAACGCGCCACCGTGATGGTGGCGCTCGACGTGTCGCTGTCGATGAACTCCGCCGACATCCAGCCCACCAGGATCGCCGCCGCCAAGGCGTCGGCCAAGCAGTTCGTGGCGCAATTGCCGAAGAGCTTCAACGTGGGGCTGGTCTCCTTCGCCGGGACAGCTTCGGTCGCGGTGTCCCCGACCCGCGACCGCGCTCAGCTCTCGACCGCCGTCGACAGCCTCAACCTGGCCGAGTCGACAGCTACCGGCGAGGCGATCTTCGCAGCCCTGGGCGCGATCAGGTCGGTCCCGGCCGACGGTGCCAAGGGACCGGCCCCGGCGCGCATCGTGCTCCTCTCCGACGGTTTCCGTACCGTGGGCCGCGGCAACGACGAAGCAGCGGCAGCCGCCCGCACCGCGCAGGTGCCGGTCTCCACGATCGCATTCGGCACTGACGACGGCACCGTGCAGGTGCAGGGGCAAGAGGTCCGGGTCCCGGTCGACCGGGTGGCCCTGCGTGATCTCGCCGAGTCGACCAAGGGCCACTACTACTCAGCGGCCACCGGCAAGCAACTGCGCGCCGTTTATCAGGACCTCGGCTCTTCGATCGGCTATCGCCGCGTGCCGCGCGAGGTCACGGCGTGGTTCCTGGGGTTCGGGCTGCTGCTGGCGTTCGCAGCGGGCGGCATGTCGCTGCTGTGGAGCGCCCGGCTGCCGTGACCCCGACGCCCCCACACACACACACACACTCACACGCGGTGATCAAGGACTTTGCGTCGATACAGCGTCCCTCCTGTCCGCTTTGTCCGACGTGAACTCCTTGATCATCGCGAAGAGGGGCGCGGAGAGGGGCTCGCGGAGAGGGGGGCGGGTGGCCCTGGGACTCTTCACAGGCTGGGGTCGAGGATCAGCTTGCCCGTGGTGCCGCGCGAGCGGATGTCCTCGTGTGCGCGGCGTGCCTCGGCGAGCGGATAGCGCCCGCCGATGACGGGCCGAAGCTCCCCGCGCTGCACCATCGCGAACAGCTCCGCGAGCGGTGTCGCGATCATCTCCGGCCGGCTGATGCAATGCACCAGCCAGAAGCCCACCACGGCCCGTGAACCCAATATCAGCTGCCCGCTCGTGATCGGCTTCGGCGGCTGCCGGGAGGCCGTGCCATAGGTCACCAGTCGCCCGAACGGCGCGAGCGCGGCCAGGCTGGCGTCGAACACCGTGCCACCGACCATCTCCAGCACGACATCGACCCGCCGTCCGTCGTTGGCCCCCCGGATGACGGCGGTCAGATCCGTGGCGGCCGGGTCGATCGCGACGTGGGCACCTAGCTCGAGTGCGAGCTCTCGCTTCTCGGGCGAGGATGCCGTGGCGATCACCCGCCCGGCGCCCATGTGACGGGCGAGCTGCACGGCGAGGCTGCCGACGCCGCCGGCGGCGGCGTGCACAACCACGCTCTCACCTGCGGCGATGTGCGCCGAGGTACGCAGGATGTGCCAGGCGGTGGTGCCTTGCAGGACCAGCGCCAGCGCCTGCTCGTCGGTGATCGAGTCGGGGATCTCGAACGTCGTCACCGGACGAGCCACCGCCTTCTCGGCGTAGCCACCCCCACCCTCGAGCAGGGCCACCACCCGACGCCCGTCAGCGAGGGTGCCGGCCACCTCCGAGCCGGGGATCAGCGGGAGCTGTTGCCGCGACAGGTAGCTGTCCTCCACCTGGTGGGTGTCGGCAAAGTTCACCCCGGCGGCGGAGACGTCGAGCACCGCCCAACCGTCCGGGGCCTCTGGATCGGGCAGTTCGACGAGCTGCAGTTCTTCGGGACCACCGAAGCGGTGGATCTGGATGGCTCGCATGCGTCGTGACCCTACGGGCGGCGCCGCTGCGGGTGGGCGCGAGGTGGCCCGATAGCGTCGGTGCGGACGTTATCGACGACAAGGCTCGACAGCAGGGAGGCTCGGGTGTCGCGCTCGGTGCTGGTGACCGGTGGCAATCGCGGGATCGGGCTCGCGATCGCCCGGGCGTTCGCCAGCCAGGGTGACCGGGTCGCGGTCACCCACCGGGGCAGCGCAGCACCCGACGGCCTCTTCGGGGTCCGCTGCGATGTGACCGATGCGGCGCAGGTCGATGCCGCCTTCGCCGCCGCCGAGGCCGAGCACGGTCCGGTCGAGGTGTTGGTCTCCAACGCCGGCCGCACCGATGACACCTTGCTGCTACGGATGAGCGAGGAGCAGTTCACCGGCGTCGTCGACACGAACCTCACCGGCGCCTACCGGGTGGCCAAGCGGGCCGCCCGGGCCATGCTGCGTGCCCGAACGGGTCGGATGATCTTCATCTCCTCGGTGGTCGGCCTGACCGGATCGGCGGGCCAGGCCAACTACGCGGCGTCGAAGGCGGGCCTCGTCGGGCTGACCAGGTCTCTTGCGCGCGAGCTGGGATCGCGCGGCATCACGGCCAACGTGGTGTCGCCCGGCTTCGTCGAGACCGACATGACGGCTGACCTGCCCGAGGAACGCAAGAAGGCGATCCTGGCCGGAGTGCCGCTGGGTCGCTACGCGCAGCCGCTAGAGGTGGCCGGCGTCGTCACATGGCTGGCCAGCGACGCCGCGGCCTACATCACCGGCGCCATCGTGCCGGTCGATGGCGGTCTGGGAATGGGTCACTAGCACAGCCACTGTCCACTGCAGACAAAGGAGAGCCACATGACCGGCCTGCTCGACGGGAAGCACCTGCTCGTCACGGGCGTCCTCACCGAGGCCTCGATCGCCTTCACGGTGGCCAAGTTGGCTCAGGAGGAGGGCGCGCAGGTGGTGCTGACCGGTTTCGGCCGAGGACTGTCGATCACCCGGCGGATCGCCGCGCGACTGCCGCAGACCGCTCCTGTACTCGAACTCGACGCGACCGACGAAGAGCACCTCGGCTCGCTCGCCCCGCGGATGGCCGAGCACACGGACCGCCTCGACGGCGTGGTGCACGCCATCGGATTCGCGCCGCAGAATGCCCTCGGTGACGAATTCGCCGACGTGCCCTGGGACGACGTCGAGGTGGCCATCAAGGTGTCCACCTGGTCACTGGCATCGCTCTGCCGGGCCACCAGGCCGCTGTTGTCCGAACACGCATCGGTGGTGGGCCTGGACTTCGATGCCTCGGTCGCCTGGCCGGCCTACGGCTGGATGGGCGTGGCCAAGGCGGGCATGGAGTCCGCCGCCCGCTACCTCGCGCGCGAGCTCGGTCCGCATGGCGTCCGAGTCAACCTCGTCGCGGCCGGCCCGCTGCGCACCATGGCGGCGAAGAGCATCCCCGGCTTCGATCAGTTCGAGAGCGCCTGGGCCGAGCGGGCACCCCTTGGCTGGGACGTGAACGACGCGACCCCGGCCGCCCGGGCCTGCGTCGCGCTGCTGTCGGACTGGTTCCCGGCGACCACCGGCGAGATCGTGCATGCCGATGGTGGCTTCCACGCGGTGGGCATCTAGCGGCTCAGACGATGAGCTGCACGTCGTAGACGTAGATGCCGGCCTTTCGCTGCGAGGTGTAGCTCGACAGCATGCTCAGCGCACTGTTCGTCACGGACAGCCGCAGGTTGTTGTCGAAGGCCTGCACGGCTAGCGGCACGGTGAACGTGTACGTACGTGCGGTGCCGTCCGCCATGACAGTCCCCAGACTGGCGGCACGCCCCCAATCCTGCGCCAGCTGTACGCCGATCGCGACGGGCCGACCCGTGGGCGTCACCGCCTTGACGGTGATGCTCAACTGTCGCGTGTACCGCAGGTTCACGGCGTCGCGCAGACGTAGCTGGGCATAGCCGGTGCTCCAGTAGCGCTGTGCCACGCTCCAGTGCAACGCGTTGTCGGCCGCGGTGGGCGTCTCGAAGACGGGCAACGAGGTGGCGATGCCGAGTCCCACCACCGAGGTGATGGCACGCGGGTCCACACCGGACTCGAAGGAGGCGAAGGACCGGCTGCTGGTCAGCGTGGTGGCCTCGATCTGCATGCCCTGCGGCGGGTTGCGGCTGGGGCCGTAGCTCGAGGTGTAGTAGTTGACGAAGTCCATCGTGTTCCAGGCCTGGCCGCACGGCCAGCCGCTCATCGGCCGCTCGTAGGTCCCGATGCCGATGTATCTCATCGAGCGGTCGAGGATGTTGGCCCGGTGCCCGGGGCTGGCCATATAGGCGTTGAAGAGCTGCTTGACGTCGCACGCCGACGCGTAGCCGACGTTCTCGGCCATCGCGGTCCACCCGCCCGCGCCGGCACCTGCGACCTGGCTGACCAGATTGGGATTGTGGTAGAGCCGCGCCGAACCGGCCATCGTGGCGCTCCACCTGCGGGCCACATCCGTCGTGCCCGGCACGGCAATCAGCGCGGCGAGCCCGTAGGACTTCCGGGCCGAGTTGACGTAATACAGCATGCTCGCCTCGTGGGCGTTGACGCGGCCCGCGGTGCCGACGGTGAACGCGTCAGCCCGCGCCGGTGAGTAGCCCACCAGGCTGCCGAGGAGGGCGGACAGGATCACCAGGAGGCTAAGGGGACGGCGAGCAGCCACGGTCACGAGCAGCTCTTCTCTGGTCGCATCTGGCACTTATCGACTGCTCAGGCGGTGCCTTGACGTTGAGGGACCCGATGGAGGCGAAGATCACCCGTTCGGGCCAGACTTGCGGTGTGACTGAGACCTACGACGCGTTCTTGCTCGTCTCCTTCGGCGGCCCGGAAGCGCCGGAGGAGGTGTTGCCGTTCCTGGAGAACGTGACGCGCGGGCGCGGAATACCGGCCGAACGGCTGCGTGTCGCCGCCGAGCACTACCGGCATTTCGGCGGGGTGTCGCCCATCAACGCGCAGAACCGCGCCCTTCTCGCGGCCCTTGAGACGGAGTTCGCCGACGCCGGCCTGCGCCTGCCGCTCTACTGGGGCAACCGCAACTGGCACCCGTACCTGGACGGCGCGCTCACTGCGATGGCGGCCGACGGGGTGCGACGGGCACTGGCGTTTTTCACGTCGCCGTACTCCTCTTATAGCGGGTGCCGGCGGTACCAAGACGACCTCGCCGCCGCGCGGACCGCGGTGGGCGCCTCAGCCCCGCACGTCGACAAGATCCGGCACTACTTCAACCATCCCGGCTTCGTGCTGCCCAACTCCGACGCTGTACGAGCAGCGCTGCGCACCTTGCCGCCGGGTTCCGGCACCCGGCTGGTCTTCACCGCACACAGCGTCCCTGCCGAAATGGCCCGGCTGAGCGGGCCGGCGGGTGGCCTCTATGTCGAGCAGTTGCGCGATGCAGCGGCCCTCGTGGCCGCGAGAGCCGCACCGGAGTTGGAATGGGACCTGGTGTGGCAGAGCCGGAGCGGCCCACCGGGGGCCGCGTGGCTGGAGCCGGACATCAACGAACACCTGCGCGGGCTCGCCGGCAGCGGCACGACAGCCGTCGTGGTGAGTCCGATCGGGTTCGTGAGTGACCACCTCGAGGTGGTTTGGGACCTTGACCACGCCGCGGCGGCCACCGCGGCGGAGTTAGGCTTGAGCTTCGCCCGCGCGTCGACAGCGGGCACGGACCCGCGTTTCGTGGCAATGGTCCGGGAGCTGGTTGAGGAACGAACCAGACCCGACGCGGCGCGGCGCTGGCTCGGACCGCTCGGGCCCGGCCATGACCGGTGTCCGGCAGGTTGTTGCGCGGCGCCGCGTCGGCCGGGTTTCGAGGCGGACAGATAGGGCAGTTCCGCGCCATGTATGTCGTAGCACTCGTCCTCGCCGCCATCCTGTTCATCTGGGGCGTCCTCAGGCTCATCCGCGGCCGGGTGATCCTCGGCATCGTGCTGATCATCTGCTCCTTCCTCGTCGGGCCCGGCGGATACAGCATCCTGAGGTGACGGCGCGCGCCCGAATCCCGACCGGTTCGGGTGCTCAGCGCGCGAGAACGACCCGGGCGATACGCCGCAGCGCAGGCATTAGTGGCAGGATGCGGGCTGTGCCCTCCTGGCTGATCTGGTTGATTGCGGCGGCGGTTCTCGCCGGCGCCGAGATTGTGTCGCTGAGCCTCGTCCTCATCATGTTCGGGGTCGGTGCCGGCGCCGCGGCGATCGTCGCCGCGCTGAACGGTCCGGTGCTGTTGCAGGCACTGGTATTCGCACTCGTGAGCCTGTCCCTGCTGATCGTCGTGCGGCCCGTGGCACGGCGACGCTTCACGATCTCGCACACCCGCACCGGGATCGAGGCGCTCTCCGGCTCCTCGGCGCTGGTCCTCGAGTCGGTCGACCGGCACACCGGCCGGGTCAAGATCGGTGGCGAGATCTGGACCGCCCGCTCCTACGACGACACCCAGGTGCTCGCGCCGGGGGAGCAGGTCCAGGTGATGGAGATCTCGGGGGCCACCGCGCTGGTCTGGCGGCAGCCGTGAGGATTTCCCCCATGGCAGGCCCGCGCGGAGCTGAAACCCACTTCTGCGAGACTCTGTCGCAATCGCGCCCCCCTGGAGGCAAATTGTGAGTGCTGGTCTCGTCGTCGCGCTTCTCATCGTCGTTCTCGTGATCGTGCTGATGGCGCGCACCGTGCGGATCGTCCCGCAGGCCCGGGCAGCGGTGGTCGAGCGGCTGGGCCGCTACAGCCGCACGCTGACCCCCGGCCTGGCGGTCGTCGTTCCCCTCGTGGACCGGGTGCGTCCGCTCATCGACTTGCGCGAGCAGGTGGTCTCCTTCCCACCGCAGCCCGTGATCACCAGTGACAACCTGGTCGTGGGCATCGACACCGTCATCTACTTCCAGGTCACCGATCCCAAGGCGGCCACCTACGAGATCGCCAACTACATCCAGGCCATCGAGCAGTTGACGGTGACGACGCTGCGCAACGTCATCGGCGCGATGGAGCTGGAGGCGACCCTGACCAGTCGCGACCACATCAACGGTCAGCTGCGTGGCGTCCTCGACGAGGCGACCGGCAAGTGGGGGATCCGGGTCAACCGCGTTGAGCTCAAGGCGATCGACCCGCCGCGATCGATTCAGGACTCCATGGAGAAGCAGATGCGGGCCGACCGTGACAAGCGGGCCGCCATCTTGCAGGCCGAGGGGCAGAAGCAGTCACAGATCCTCACCGCGGAGGGGCAGAAGCAGTCCGCCATCCTGCGGGCGCAGGGTGATCGCGAGGCACGGGTGCTGCAGGCCGAGGGCCAGTCGAAGGCCATCGAGACGGTCTTCGCCGCTATCCACGCGGGTGACCCCGACCCCGCCCTGCTGGCCTACCAGTACCTCCAGGTGCTGCCACAGATTGCTCAGGGCGACTCGAACAAGCTGTGGATCGTCCCGTCCGAGCTGGGCGACGCGTTGAAGGGGCTCGGAGGCATGTTCGGTGGCGGGGCGAGCTCTGACGGCGGAGGCGTCAGTGCGCCACGCCGGCCGCGCCCGGCTCCGCGGGTCGACACCGGCCCCTCGGCTGCCGTCCTGGAGGCAGAGCAAGCCTCTGCCGATGCCGCGCAGGCGGCCGTCGAAGCCTCGACGTCAACGCCGATTGGTGGCGGGATGTCATTGGGCGACGAGTCCCCACCCCCGGGCCCCGCTCAGCCGCCGGCCTCGTAGCGCGCGGCCAGCGCGACCACCATCTCCACGTACCATTCCGCGTGGTTGTACCTCAACAGCGCACGCCGTACGCCCGCCGGCCCGTGGCCGGCACCGTTGGCGCAGAGGTAGTGGGCGGCGGTGTAGATGGCGTCGGCCGGGTTGAGGATGTCCTTGCGGCCGTCGTGGTCACCATCGACCGCGTATCTGGCAAAGGTCGCGGGCATGAACTGCATCGGCCCCTGGGCGCCCGCCGTCGACGTACCCATGTTGCGGCCGTGACCGGACTCCACCTGGCCGATGGCCGCCAGCACCGACCACGACAATCCCGGGCACGTCGGGGCGGCCGCGTGGTAGAGCGCGAAATACGCGGCCGAGCCTGGCATCGGCCCGACCCGCCGCGCGCCGTTGGCGGTTATCTGCGCCGCGGCTGCCCGGGCCGCGGCCAGGGCGTCGCGGGCGGCCTTCAACCGGTGAACGGTCGAGTTGGCCGCGGAGAGCAGCACTTGCTGGGCATCGAGCAACTGCTGCAGGTCGGTTGCGGCACTGAGCACGTCGCGGGCGGTGCGGGTCTGTGACAGCGCCCGCTCGTGCGCAGCCGCAGCGGCCACCCGGGCGTCGCTCGCGACGGTCGCGCGACCCTGCGCCGACTCCCGGCCGTCAGAGACCAACCGGTGCATCGCCTCGATCCGACTGGTCACGTCGACCAGTCCGTTGGCGCCGAGGATCGCGGAGTAGATCCCAGCTCGGCCCCCGCTGATGTAGAGAGTCCGCACCCGCCCATCGAGAACCTGTTGAGCGCGATCGGCCTCCTGTGCGCTGGCCAACTCCTCGTCTCCGGCCTGGATGCTGGCGGTGACGGTGGCCGCGACCTGTTCCAGGGCCACCTGATACCGCCGCAGGGCCACGGAGGTCTTTGCCTGAAGGATCTGCACCCTGGCCAGCACGTCTCGGGCGTCTGCGGTCGCTGATCGGATCGGGTCGGCGGCCACCGGCGCAGCCGTGAGTCCGCCACCGGCAGCCAGCAGCGCCGCACACAGCGTGCCCAAGAGGGCCGACCGCCACTGGCCGCGGGTCAGACGCCGAGGGGCCACCCCTGTTGCTTCGGGCGGCCGGCTCCCTTCCTTGACCCCGCTCGGGTTCCCGGGCCTATCAGCTAGGCACGCAGGGGCCGGTTGGCGAGGGGGAGGGGGTCGGGTTCGCCGATGGCGTGGGGCTCGGCGAGGGTGACGCGGTCGGTGACGCGGTCGGTGACGCGCTGGGCGAGGGGGTGGGGCTCGGGGGGGGCGGCGACGGGCAGGGCGATGGCGATGGCGATGGCTGCGGGCTCGGCGATGGGGTTCCGGGCGAGCCGGGGACGGTCGGGGCCGGTCCGGGCGCGGGCGCGGCGGTGGGGGGGGTCGCGCCCTGAGCGGTAGTGCCGGAACCGGGTTGCAGGCTGATCTGGCCGGTACGGAAGGCGGCAGCCCAGGACAGCACCTTGCGGACGTAGTCCCAGGAGTGGTTGTAGGAGTACACAGCCTTGGCCAGCTGAGCCGGTACGGCCAGGTCGCCGCCGTGGCACAGGTAGCCCGCGGCGCCGAGGGATTCATCGAATGCGTTGTTCGGGTCCGCCGTGCCGTCCGCGTTTCCATCGGCGGCCCAGCGCTGCCACGAGGAGGGGATGAACTGCATCGGACCGACCGCTCGGTCCCAGTTGCGGTCGCCGTCGTAGCGGCCGCCGTCGGTGTCGCGGATCGCCGCGAACGATCCGCCGTTGAGAAGGGGACCGAGGATGTGCGGCGAGGTGTCACCGTTGGGCAGCACGGTGCGGGAGCGCGCGTTGCCCGACTCGATCTGCCCGATGCCGGCGAGCAGCGACCAGTGCAGATGGCAGCCCGCTTGAGTACGCGCCTTGACCTCGGCCGCATGCTGATGAGCGCTCAGCACGATCGGATCGATCCCCTGGACGCGACCGCTCGCCAGGCCGACGACCGACAGCTGCGAACCCGCCGCGTTGGCAGCCAGGCTGGCCGTGTCTCTCGGGTCGTCATCTGGGGTCGTCGGGGTGGTCGAGCCATCGACGGCGGTGGCCACGCCCCGGGCGGGACCGGAGTGCCCAGCCGCTTGCGCGGGCGATCCTGCCACGGTCATCGCCGACACCGCTACCACGGCCAGACCGCCCAGCAGTGGCGCGCGTGACTTCAGACGCCGGACAAAGAAACTCACCCGAATAGCCTAATCGCGGGTCGGTTTCCCGCGGCCGGAATCACCGGATTCGAATCCGACGATTACAGCGCGTTTGCAGTCGATTGGCGGCTTGCACCGAGTCGTTGCCTGGGTCACTGGCCCGGCCCCGCACTCGCGACGGCTCCATCTCGCCGCCACGGGCAGGATAGAAAGATGGCCGCCCTCGCCGACATCACCGATCCTGCCGATCCCCGCGTCGCCGATTACCTGTGTCTCACCGACGTGGATCTGAGGACCAAGTTCGAGCCACCCGAGGGGCTGTTCATCGCCGAGGGCGAGTTGGTGATCCGTCGGGCGCTGCGGGCCGGCTACCGGCTGCGCTCCCTGTTGCTGAGCCCACGCTGGGTCGAGTCCGTCGCCGATATGGATCTGCCGGCGGGCGTGCCGACCTACGTCGCCAACGCTGACGTGCTGGCGGCGATCACCGGATTCAACGTCCACCGTGGCGCCTTGGCCTCAGTCCATCGGCGGGCTCTGCGGGCGGCCGGAGACCTGTTGCGAGACTCGCGACGGGTCGCCGTGCTCGAGGACGTCAACACCCACACCAATGTCGGTGCCATTTTTCGCTGTGCGGCGGGGCTGGGCATCGACGCGGTTCTGCTGAGTCCGTCCTGCGCCGACCCGCTGTACCGGCGAGCGGTGCGGGTCTCGATGGGCGAGGTCTTCGCCGTGCCCTACGCCCGGCTGCCCTCGTGGCCAGCCGACCTCGCCGCGCTCCGGGCGGCCGGCTTCCGCGTGCTGGCCCTCACGCCCGAACACTCAGCCGTCCCGATGCACGAACTCGAGTTCGCCAGTTCAGACAAGCTGGCCGTGGTGCTGGGTGCGGAGGGCCCCGGCCTCTCGCGGGGCCTGATGGGCGCGGCCGACCAGGCAGTGCGGATCCCGATGTCCGGCGGTGTCGACTCTCTCAACGTCGCGGCGGCTGCGGCCGTGGCTTTCTA
>JBBPZR010000060.1:0-2007 GCA_038276285.1 Mycobacteriales bacterium
GACGGCAGCCGGGTCCGCCGGGTGCCGTCCCCGTCGAGGAAGCCGATCTCGGTCAGCGCGTACACCTTTGAGGTGTCGGCGCCGGCCGCGTCGAGGCGCGGGCGGATCGTGTCGGCCAGCCCGTCCTCTGCGGACATGATGACGGTCGCCGCGCGCTGGCAGGGTGAGCCGTCCGGCCAGGGTGAGCCGGTGGAGAGCCGGGCGGCGAAGTCTAGGGCAATGGTGGACTTGCCGAGAGCAGGGTCTCCGTCGAGGATCACGAGCTTGCCGGCGGGCAGCCGGCCGGGCCAGAGCCACTCCACGCTTTCCGGTTGCACGTCGGACAAGCGCCTGGTAACCGGGCCGATCATCCCGAGCGCATCGGCATAAGCGGTCTGAAGATCGTTCATGCCGACCACAGCCACGGGTCGCGTCGGGCCAGGTCGTCACCGTGGCGATCGACATCATGGTCTTCACGGCGATCGACATCATGGTCTTCAATAGCTTCCAGCCGGCGAGCGCACATGGCCCGGCGCTTTAGCCCGACCTGCCACTGACGGAAGCGGCGCTCCTGCTCAGGATCGGCGTACAGCGGTGGGCGCGCCTGGCCGGGATTGTCAGCCGATCGGCTTACACTCGCAGCGAGAGTGGTTCGCGTCGCGGTGGCCTTCTCGGTAGTGGGCCCGGCACTTGTGGTAGGTGCCGGGTCGTACCGTCTCAAGCCGCACCGTTGCGGGCGGGATCCTGCTCACCAGCGGCGCGGGCTCGGCGGGCCTTCGCGCTCGCGAGGGCCATCCTCTGGTAGAACGCCTTCTTGGCACACTCGGCGCGGCGTTCGCGCTCGACCTCGAGCAGCTCGTTGTTCGGATCGACCTCGCGGAGGAACTTCGCCTCCAGCCCGCGACGGGCACGGGCAGCGTTCTCGGCGGGATCCTCGCGAGCCCATCTGGTGTTAGCCGCGATCTGGTGCGGCAGGCTCTTGGGTTTGGGCATGACTGACCGGACCTCTTCCAAGGTTTCCGGCCGGTGCCCCTAGCTCCGACTATGCCCAACGCGTGGACGAGTAGTGGTGACGCATAGTGTACGTCATTCTCCGCGAGGTCTGACCATCATCTCTCGGCGCGTTGCGGCGTCGATGATCCGCTTCCTCACTCCGGCCTCGACCTGTTGGTGCAGCCACCATCCGGGAACGGGCGCACTCTGGTGGGCGCACTCCGGCACGAGCAGCAGCGGGCGCAGCTCACGGGACTCGCCAACCGGAGGCGGGTCGGACGGCGAGTAGTAGCTCAGATCTGGCAGGTCGAGCCACATGCCCTGCACGGCTTCCCGGTGGCCGAGCCAGCTCCGGTCGCGTTCCGGGTGACCCTGATGCATCGATCCATTGCTCGACACGGAGCGGGCTATCGCGAGCGGGCGGCCACGCACGCGCAGCACGTCAACGAGCCGATCACCGTGCTCGCAGAACGCCTCGAACAGGCGGACCTCGAACCGCAGCCTGGCGCGCAGGATCGCCGCCAGCTCCGGGACGGTCGCCAGGTCGACGTGCGGCTCTTCCAGCGTCACAGGTCACCCAGGTTGAGCCCGCGGGCCTCGACGGCGGCCCGGTCCGATGCGGTAGCCCGGGTGTAGCGGTCGATCATGTCGCGTCGGGTCCAGCCGGCCACGGCCATCAGACCGCCTTCACTGCCCCCGGCCGCGAGCCACCGGGACGCGGCGGTGTGGCGAAGCACATGGGGATGGAAGCCGCTGATGCCCGCCTGCTCGGCGCGGGCCTTCAGCGCCGAGTGCAGACCGTCGTAGCTGAACGCCTTGCCACGGTCGCCGAGCCACAGGGCGGGCGTCGAGGCCAGCCGGTGGGCTCGCCGCGCACGCAGGTAGCGGTCGATCGCCCGGACGGTCTGAGGGCCGATGGGAACGATGCGCCCACGGCCGCCCTTTCCTCGCCGGATGGTGACCAGCCCACCGCGAAGGTTGGCGTCGGCGACGCACATGGCGACGACCTCACCGGCGCGGGCGCCGGTCTCCACC
>JBBPZR010000061.1:0-12360 GCA_038276285.1 Mycobacteriales bacterium
AGTATCAGCAGCCGGGAATCCGGAATAACTCCCGCCAGGCGGCCGGCCAGCGACACGTCGACCAGGCGGTCCCGCGTGCCCCAGATGATCAGGGTCGGCGCGGTCACATCGGCTGCGCGACGCCACAGCGACCGAGTACCCGGGGCGAGATAGGAACCGATAAGACCCCGCAGGGTGCGTACGAAGGCATCCATCGCCCAGGGGACGGCGTTGCGCCGTTCGACCTCGGCCTCCGCCTCTTCCCACCGGTTCTCGGGGATCAGCGACGGGTCCGCGAAGCACAGCCGGATGATGCTCTCGGCGCGCTGGCGCGGCGTGAGGCGAGCCAGCCGCCGCTCGGCAACGGTGCTGACACCTGGCAGCAGGAGCAATGGGAGCAACGGATCCGATCCGCGCCGGGGGCGCAGGTCCGGCATGGCCGGTGAGATCAGCGTCAGGGTGCGGATCAGGTCCGGCCGCGTGGCAGCCACCTGCACCGACACGGCTCCGCCGAGAGAGTTGCCGAGCAGATGGACCGGCCCCCGGCCGCGCTGCTCGATCAGATCGCTCACCCGCTTGGCGAGTGCCGCCGGCGTGTAGCCGCCCCGGGGCGCCGGGTCGCTGCGACCAAAACCTGGCAGGTCGATCGCCTCGCCGTCGAGCTCAGCGACCAGCAGCGCGGCGAGATCGGTCCAGTTGGTGGACGATCCCCCCAGTCCGTGTACGTAGAGCGCCGGCTCGGCGTCAGGGCCTCCCGGCGTCGAGCGGACGAAGGTGGCCGTGCCGTCCAGCACCACGGGCTTCCCGGGCCACGGGGGGCGGCTGGAGTCCAGCGGCGGCAGCCGGGCGTCGGACAAGGTGGCCTCCCTCACGGCATCACCACCGACTCCCCCACCTCGACAAGGCGACCGCCCACCATAGAAGGTGCCGCGCCGACCGCGGTAGCCCGGCCGTTCTCGATGAGCAGCCCCGCGCATTCCGGCAGGCCGAGTACGACCGCACCCGGTGGCAACACGCCCACCCACCGCGGCTGTCCGTCGTAGTGCGGCAGGACCAGGCAGCCCGGAACCAGCCCCAGCGCGGCGCTGACCTTGGGCCGTCCGGCGGGCAGCACGGTGTGCTCGCACAGCACCATCGCACCGGCACTGGCACCCATCAGCGCACCGCCCGCGGCCACGTGCGCGCGTAGTGCGTCGGCCAGCTTGGTGGACAGCAGGGCCGCCAGCAGCCGGTGAGGTGACCCGCCAGGAAGGACGACCAGCCGCGCCTCCTGCACCGCCGCGAGGGCGCCCGCGGGGTCGTCTCTCGCGTCGGGGGCCGCCCGCGCCTCGGCACCCAGGCTCGCGAAGTGCCGCACGCCGTTGGCCGCCGCCGTGTCGTAGTCACGGCCCGGTGCACCGGCCAGGGCGACGATCACGGTCGGCCCCGGCCCGGCCCGGCGGAGGAGATCTGCGTCCATCTCACGGCAGGCCGGGCCGAACTCCGCGCCGCCTTGCAAGCAGATCACGTCAGTGACGGTACGACAGAGCGCCCCCGGCGGCGGCATGTCCGGACGCGTTGCCGGTTCTCGCGTCAACCGCCCGCTTCCCAACTGACCTCCGCGCCCGTCTCGCTTTCCAGTGCAGACACGCCGGTCCAGTCGGCGTGTCTGCACAGAGAACGCGGTGGGCACGCCGCCGGCCGGGCGGCCGGATTTCAGGCGCTGCGGCGGGTGGCCGTCTTCTTGGCGGACTTGGCGTGCTTCTTCGCCGTACTCTTCGCCGACCCGGTCCGGGCCGCCTGCTGCTTGGCGGCCGCCTTCTTAGCCGCCATCTTCTTCGCCGCCGGCTTGACGGCTGCTTTCTTCGCCGGCGCACGCTTGACCGGCTGGTCGCTCGATTCCCCGCGCGATCGTTTGGCCCGGTCGACGCTGGCCCGCAGCGCCGCCATCAGATCGACGACGCCGGAGGGCTTCTCATCCTTGCGATCGGTCGCCTCGACGACCTCTCGGCCCTCGATCTTGGCCTCGATCACCTGCTCCAACGCGGCTCGGTAGTCGTCGGAGTACTGCGACGGCTCGAAGTCGCCGGCCATGCTGTCGATGAGCGACTCAGCCATCGACAATTCCTGCGGGCGCACGGCGACGTCGTCGTCGAGGAAGCCGAAGTCGGGCTCGCGCACCTCGTCGGGCCAGATCATCGTCTCGAGCACGAGCACGTCATCGCGCACCCGCAGCGTGGCCAGCGACTCCCGCTGGCGCAGCGCGATCTTCACGATCGCCACCCGGTCGGACTGCGACAGCGCGTCGCGGAGCAGCACGTAGGGCTTCGCCGCGGCCTTGTCCGGCTCGAGGTAGTAGCTCTTGGCGAAGTAGATGGGATCGACCTGATCGAGCGGCACGAAGGTCAGCACCTCGATGGCCCGGCTTGTCTTCAGCGGCAGGTCGGCGAAGTCCTCGTCGGTGAGGATGACGGTCTCGCCGCTGGGCAACTCGTAGCCCTTGGCGATATCGCCGTACGAGACCTCTTCGCCGTCGGCCTGGCAGACCCGCTTGTAGCGGATCCGGCCGCCGTCGGTGCGGTGGACCTGGTGAAACGCGATGTCGCGCTCCTCGGTCGCGGAGTACAGCTTGACCGAGATGCTGACGAGGCCGAAGGAGATGGCGCCCTTCCAGATCGACCTCATGATCATGGTCCTTCCCGGCTGAGGCGGCCATCATACGCAGCATGCGCTGGCGGACATCTGCGACGGCCGGTTGCGGATCACCAGCCGGGAACTGCCTGGACATCACCCTCTACGCCGAGATCGTCGCGCTCGTGGACGGGCGGCAGGCTCCGTGGACACCGGCCCCGCCGCTCTGAGGTCTCTTGAGCGACCCGTATATCAGCTTTGATATCGACATCGGCCGAACAGGGGCCTTGGCGGAAGGCTCGCTTTCGACGTGCAGCGGTCACGGTCGCGGCGATGGCGTGGTCGGGTCCCGTCGCGATGCGATGATCCGGGAGCGGCCTCTGGGTTGCCGGCAAGCCAGGGAAGGTTCCGCTGCGTACGCTGGCCGCCGAGGTGCTGGAAGGGATGAACGATGAGCGGGTACCCCGCGGAGGACGCCGCCGAGCAAGAGATACCGTTTTTGCCCGAGGACGATACAACCCGGGCTCTGCTGGAGCATGGCCTCGATGTGGACCCGAGCGAGTCCTACGAGCTCGACCGACCGGTGCCCCTTGACGAGGACGAATGGCGCTGACGTGACGCGCCCCGCCGAGACCGAGGGCGAGGCGCGGACCGCTCGGATGCCGCGGCCGGCGCGCCGCCAGCAACTGCTCGCGGCGGCGCAGGAGGTCTTCGTGACCCAGGGCTATCACGCCGCCGCGATGGACGACATCGCCGAGCGGGCCGGCGTCTCCAAGCCGGTGCTCTATCAGCACTTCCCGGGAAAGCTGGAGCTCTATCTCGGCCTGTTCGACAGTGCCGCCCAGGAACTGCTGGCTCGCGTGCACCGTGCCCTGCACGCCACCACCGACAACAAGCTCCGGGTGCAGAACGCCATCGCGGCCTATTTCGATTTCGTCGATCAGGGCATGGCGTTCCGGCTCGTCTTCGAGTCGGATCTGCGCAACGAGGCGGCCGTACGCGAGCGGGTGGAGCGCTTCTCCCGCGCGTGCATGGAGGCCGTGGCCGAGACGATCGCCGCGGACACCGGGGTGCCCCCCGCGCAGGCCGAGATGCTGTCGGTCGGGCTGATCGGGATCTCCGAGGTCAGCGCGCGCTACTGGCTGGATACCGAGCGGGCGGTGAGCAAGGACGACGCCGTACGGCTGCTGTCGCACCTGGCCTGGCGCGGAATCTCCGGCTTCCCGCGCCAGCCATAGCCGGGCATAGCCTGCCCGAGCCGGTCAGCCGCGGGTGCCGGTGAGGGTGGAGGTGGCCCAGTCGGAGGCACCGACCGGCAGGTGGGCGACCAGCGCCTGGATGCGGGCGTCCACACCGACGAGATAGTGACCCCGAGGGCGCGCGGCGGTGAGCGCGCGGACGATCGCCGTCGCGGCCTTTTCGGGTGACACCCCGGTCTTCTCGGCTCGGGCCGCCGTCTTGCGCACGCCCGCGATCTGCCGGGCGTAGCGTCGCCCGACCTCCTCGGATACGCCGGCCTCGACGGCGTCGCCCTGAGCGCTCCCCTTGCGCCAGATCTCGGTGCGCACGGCGCCGGGCTCGATAAGGGCGACACGCACCCCGTGTGGGGCAAGCTCCATGCGCAGGGCGTCGGTCCAGGCACGGACGGCGAACTTTGAGGCGCAGTACGGCGCGACGAACGGCAGCGCCATCCGGCCACCCACCGACCCGACCGTCACGATGCGGCCGCCCGCGGCCAGGAGGTCCGGCAGCAGCGACCTGGTGATCGTGACGTGGCCGAACAGGTTGACCTCGAACTGATCGCGCCACAAGTCCGTGTTGAGCGCCTCGCACGGCCCGGCGACGGTGATACCGGCGTTGTTCACCAGCCCGGCGACCGGTCCCCGCGCCCGGGCAGCGGCGACCGCCTGCTCGATGCTGTCCTGGTCGGTGACGTCGAGCAGGACCGGCTCCATGTTCCCTCCGGCCGGTGCATCGGCCAAGCGCCGCACACCGGCCAGCACCGTGAAACCCTTGTCGGCCAAGGCCAACACCGCCGCCCGGCCGATGCCGGTCGAGGCTCCGCTGACGAGGACAACCTTTGTCGAAGCTGAGCTCATACTGGCGACCTTAGAGCGCCGTCGGGACCGGGCCCCCGGTCAGAGACCCGCGAAGTGTTTGTCGAGCAGTTCCTCCATGCGGGTGCGGGCTTCTCCCAGGTCGACGTCCCCGGCCATCGTGTCCGTCACTGTGACGAACTCCACGTCCGTGATCCCGATGAAGCCGAGGATCGCCCGCAGGTAGCTGGTCCGGAAGTCCAGCCCGAGCGCCTCGTAGCGCAGCGCGTCGCCACCGCTGGTGGCGAGGACGATGGCTCGTTTGCCGTGCAACACGCCGACGGCTATCGGCCCGTTGTAGACGAAGGTGCGACCCACTCGGACGATCTGGTCGATCCAGGCCTTGAGCGAGGCGGGGATGCCGAAGTTGTACATGGGCGACCCGATGACCAGGACATCCGCCGCTTCGAGTTCCCTGATGAGGGCCTCGCTGCGAGACAGCGCGAAGGCATGGGTGTGGTCGTGCTGCTCCACGGGCGAGAAGGCGGCAGACACCCAGGTGTCACTGACGAAGGGGAGCGGCTCAGCGTTCAGATCCCGGTAGGTGAGAGCCGCCTGCGGTTCACGTCGCCTCCAGGCGAGGACGAACTCGCGGCTCAGCTGGCGCGAGACAGAGCCAGGTCCGCGGGCGCTGGAGTCGAGGTGGAGCAGGTGAGTGCCGGTCATGGGTCCTCCCCAGTGACGCTCAAGGAGCACGTCAGGCACGAGCCCAGCCTCCCCCGAAGATGCCGCCAGTGCCACGGATGGCGCGAGGGTAGCGCCGGCAAGCTCCCCACGCTGCCGAAAGCGAAGATTGCCGTGTCGGGTTGTTGACACTAACCGTCTGCTCGGGCGTTCGCGCACAGCGCAGGCACGTGTCAGGGCGCGCTGAGCGGACTGCACTAGCCTGAGCTGCGAAAGCAGCGGTTCCCCCCAGGCCCAGGAGGCAACAGCGGTGGAGGTCAAGATCGGCGTGCAGTTCGCGGCACGCGAGCTCACCGTCGAGAGCGGTCAGACCGCGATTGAGGTGGAGAAGGCCGTCACCGACGCGCTGACCGGGAAGTCCGGGGTGCTGTTGCTGGAGGACGAGAAGGGCCGGCGGGTCGTCGTGCCGGCCGACAAGCTGGCCTACGTCGAGATCGCCGAGAGCGAGACTCGGCGCGTCGGCTTCGCCGCCCCGTAGCCGATCATGGGCGGCATCCTCGGCCTGCTTGTCACCGGCCTCATCGTGGGGCTCCTCGGCCGCTTCATCGTGCCCGGCCGCCAGCCGATCGGCTTCGTCCGCACGATCCTGGTGGGCGTCGCCGGCACCCTCGGTGGCGCCTATCTGGGGAAGGACGTGCTGCACTTCAGCAGCGGCGGGGCCTTCGTGGTCTCGGTGTTGCTGGCCGCGGTCCTGGTGATGCTGGTCGAGGGCTCGGTGCGGTGGCGGCGCTGGTAGCGCCCTACGACGAAAGGGCCTACGACGAGAGGCCGAGGGCGGCCAGCCGGACGGCATGCGCGGTGGTGACCCGCTTCACCAGGGTGGCGATGCCACTCATGTCACCCGAGCCCTGCACAAGCAACATGATGAGAGCGTCGCGGTCGGCGGCCACCCGCTGGGCCTGCGACATCGCCTCCCCCACCAGGCGCCGAGCCCAAAGCGCCAGCCGGCCGCCGAGCGCCGGGTCGGCGGCGATGGCGGCGCGGACCTCGCGGACCACGAACTCCGCGTGCCCGGTGTCGGAGAGCACGTCGAGCACGAGGGAGCGGGTCGCCTCGTCGAGCACGCCGGAGATCTCGCGGTAGAAGTCGGCGGCGATGCCGTCGCCCACGTACGCCTTGACCAGGCCCTCCAGCCAGTCGGCCGGGCGGGTCGAGTCGTGAAAGGCGTTCAGCGGGGCCACGAAGGGCGCCATGGCCACCTCGGGGTCGACGCCGATCTCCTGCAAGCGCCCGGCCAGCTTCCGGAAGTGAGCCAACTCGGCCGCGGCCATGTCGGCCAGCGCGGCCCGGCCGGCGATGGTGGGTGCCATCCGCGCGTCCAGGGCCAGGCGGTCGAAGGCGGTCAGCTCGCCGTAGGCCAGCACGCCGAGCAGATCGATCACGGCAGCCCGGTCGCGGAACTCCGGATCCGGCGGCGGCGTGTCCACGATCGGACCTTATCCGGCTTCTGACGTACGATAGAGAGGTGGCGGCGCGCACTTCGCGCCCGCCGGTAATTGTGCGCTGACGTTCTCTCGCGAATCCCGCCCTCGTCGGCGCGTCCGAGAGAGGCATGGATGCTGACTACCCCTGAGCTTGAAATCAGCGACCTCACCGAGCACGACGCGGTCGACCCGGACACCGCCGAGCCACTCGCCGCCAAGGCCCCGGTCACCGATGAGGACCCCCTCTTCGCCGATCTCGGGGTCCGGCCGGAGACTGTCGGCGCGCTGGATGCCGTGGGCATCACCCGCGCCTTCGCGATCCAGGAGCTGACCCTGCCGATCGCGCTGGCCGGCAGCGACGTCATCGGCCAGGCCCGCACGGGCACCGGCAAGACGCTGGGCTTCGGCATCCCGATCCTGCAGCGGATCCTCGGTCCGTCCGAGGGCGGCAGAGGCAAGCCGCAGGCGCTGGTCGTCGTGCCGACCCGCGAGTTGTGCCTTCAGGTGACCCGCGACATCGCCACGGCCGGCGCGCTGCGGCATGTGCGTACCCTGGCCGTCTACGGTGGGCGGGCCTACGAGCCGCAGGTCAATGCGCTGCGTACGGGCGTCGAGATTGTCGTCGGTACGCCGGGGCGGCTCATCGACCTGGCAAAGCAGGGCCACCTCGACCTGGGCTACGTCTCGGTGCTGGTCCTCGACGAGGCCGACGAGATGCTCGACCTGGGCTTCCTGCCCGACATCGAGCGCATCCTCGCGCTCATGCCCGACGAGAAGCAGACGATGCTGTTCAGCGCCACCATGCCGGGGCCGATCGTGGCCCTGGCTCGCAAGTTCATGCACCAGCCGGTGCACATCCGCGCCGAGCACCCCGACGAGGGGCGCCTGGTGCCGACCACGTCGCAGCACGTCTTCCGGGCACACGCCATGGACAAGGCCGAGATGCTGGCCCGGATCCTGCAGGCCGAGGGCCGCGGGCTCACGATGGTGTTCTGCCGTACGAAGCGCACCGCCCAGAAGGTGGCCGATGATCTCGTCGAGCGCGGCTTCGCCGCCGCCGGCGTGCACGGCGACCTAGGACAAGCTGCCCGCGAGCAGGCGCTTCGTGCCTTCCGCAGCGGCAAGATCGACGTACTCGTGGCGACCGACGTCGCGGCCCGCGGCATCGACGTCGCCAACGTGACGCACGTGATCAACTACCAGTGCCCCGAGGACGAGAAGGTCTATCTGCACCGGATCGGCCGCACCGGCCGGGCCGGCGCCGACGGCATCGCGGTGACCTTCGTCGACTGGGACGACGTGCCGCGCTGGCAGTCGGTGAACGCCGCCTTGGGGCTGCCGTTCCCGAACCCGCCGGAGACCTACTCGACCTCACCGCACCTCCACGAGGCCCTCGGCATCGCCTCGGCGGTCACGGGCACGTTGCCGCGCTCGCAGCGCAGCCGGGCCGGGCTGAGCGCCGAGAAGGTCGAGGACATCGGTGAGACCGGCCGGCGTCAGCGCTCGGGCGGAGCCGGAGCCGGAGCCGGTCGTAGCCACAACGGCGACCGCCCGTCCCGGGAGGACCGTCCCGCGGCCCTGACCGAGCGGCGGCCGAAGCGGAACTCACGGCCGCGGGTCCGCACCCGAGGCGGGACGGCGGCCGCGGACTCCACCGCGTCGGACTCCACCGCGCCGGCCGACGACGCGCGGCCGGCTAGCGACCGGCCGGCCCGTCAGGGCCGTGGTGGCCGGGGCCGGACCCGGGGCGGCTCGGCCGCTGCGTCACCCGACGAGGGCTGAGCGCGCTCGCGACCGTGCGACTGCTGATCACCGCCGACACCCACGTACCGCGTAGGGCTCGGAACCTGCCCGCCGCGTTGTGGGACGAGATCGAGCGCGCCGACGTTGTGGTGCACGCCGGTGACTGGGTGAGCGTGGACCTGCTCGACGCTATGCAGGCGCGGTCGGCGCGGCTGATCGGGGTGTACGGGAACAACGACGGCCCGGACCTGCGGGCCCGGCTGCCCGAGGTCGCCTACGCCGACCTCGACGGCCTGCGGCTCGCCGTCGTACACGAGACCGGGCCGGCCGCCGGCCGCGAGCACCGGTGCGCGGCGCGCTTCCCGGATAGCGACGTGCTGGTGTTCGGGCACAGCCACATCCCGTGGGACACCACGACAGACACCGGCCTGCGGTTATTCAACCCCGGCTCCCCCACCGACCGCCGCCGGCAACCCCACCGCACCTGGCTGACCGCCGAGATCACCGCCGGTGCGCTGGGCGGCGTGACGCTGCACCGCCGAGAGTGCCCATTGAGCGGCGAAGACCGCTGCCCCGAAAATTCCAAACCCGATCTGCCGATGTCAGGTCATCCGCCGACGTGGCTCAGCGAGACCGCACCGCCAAGCTCGGGCTGCATTACTCCGTCAGACGCTGGCCGTTCCAGACTGTGCCATCACAGCAGACGGCAAGTTGTGGGCCAGTGCTTCATGGTCTCGGCTCTGCCCCGCAGGGAATCCTTTCACGATGAGGAGCACTCCCAAGGCAATCTCGAAAAGGCCGCCGGGGACTGACAGGGCCACGCCGACGCCGTACCCGAGGACTTCGAGAATCGCTCCTGTCGCGAAGATGGCGTACCCGACCAGCCCCCACACCGCCAAGAACCTGGGCACGAGTCTCGCTCGGAACAGGACACGGCAGAACATCACGCTGCCGAGTCCCAGGAAGATCATGGCGATCTGATAGGAGTAGTGGTTTCCTGCCTGCGCGACCCGCGCCAACGCCGGGAGAGCGGAAGCATTGCTGGCACCTGCATCGACGAATTCCTGTCCGAGCGGTATCAGCACCAGCAGGAAGACGATCCCCACGGCCAGCATCACCGCCTCGAGCGCTCTGGAGATCAGGTACGCATAGGCAGAGATCCCGTGGTGCGGCTTCAAGACGGGGAACGCCAGCACTCCGATGCCGGCGACGACAGCGGAGTTGACCAACATCAGCAGCGCTCCTGCCGATATCTGCATCTGATTGTTGGCGACGTGGGACAGCACGTCCGTGGTACCTGAACCGGTAGCGAACAGGGCACTGCCTGCGCCGTACGTAACGAAGGCGAGCAGGAACAGAGCGCCCACGATTCGTCCGATAGTTCTCGTTGACATGGTTTCCTTCTTCGTTGACATGGTTTCCTTCTTCACTGGGGGAGGTCACGGTTCGTGTGAACCGCGACGTATGCAGGGAACGCCGAGGTCGTCTCAGATGGTGATGGCGACCTTCCCTCGTGCCTTCCCGGCTTCGAGGTGGCGCATGGCGTCGGGTACCTCGGCCAGCGGGTAGGTCCTGTCGATGCGCGGTGTCACCGTGCCGGCCTCGATGAGGTCGGTGAGCCGTTCGAGGGCGCTGAAGTGCTCCTTCACGGCGAGCATCTTGAGCCGCTGGCGCACGAACGGCGACAGCGCGGCCGCCCGCAATGAGCGGCCGAAGCCACCGGTCCACCGGCCACCCTCCTCGCCGCCCACGATGACGACCGTCCCGGTCGGAGTGAGGGCTCGGCGAAGCCGCGAAAGGCGCGAGTTCCCGCCGATGTCGAGGATCAGGTCGTAGCGCTGCGGACCGTCGGCGAAGTCCTCGCGGGAGTAGTCGATGACATGGTCGGCCCCCAGGGACGTGACCAGCTCAACCTTCGAGGTGCTGCACACGCCGGTGACGTCGGCACCGCGGGCCTTGCCCAGCTGGACGGCGTAGCTGCCGACGCCCCCTGACGCGCCGATGACCAAGAGCTTCTGGCCCGGTGCGAGGCGACCTGAGTCGTGCAGTCCCTGGAAGGCAGTGAGCCCCGACACCGGGACGGCCGCGGCCTGCTCCCACGTGAGACCGGCCGGCTTCGAGGCGAGCTTGTCCTCCTTGGCTGCGGCGTACTCGGCGAAGGAGCCCTTGCTGATCCCGAAGACCTCGTCGCCCGCGGCGAACCTGGTCACCGCCGATCCGACAGCCATCACGGTGCCCGCGACATCTTGCCCGGGCACCCGGTTCTTCGGCCGGCGGAACCCGAAGCCCATCACCCGCATCAGGTAGGGCCGGCCCGTCATCAGGTGCCAGGTGCCCCGAGCCAGACCTGCCGCGCGCACACGCAGGAGCACCTCGTTGTCGGAGATCTCGGGTGGGCTGATCCGCGCGAGGCGCAGGACGTCGGCAGTGCCGTAGGTGTCCTGCACGATTGCCCGCATCGTGCTCTCCGGCGTAGCCGGACTGTTCGCGTGGCCGCCCATCGCAGCGTGCTGCCCTTCAGTTCTCATTGCCGCTTCCTTTCGACCCGGCGGGGCGCTCCCACCGTACTTAGTACGGCACTGTACCGTACTAAGTACCACGTGGCTATAGGATCGGGAGAAGACGTTGAAGTCAGTCAGCGGCCGTCCTGCCGAACGCACTCCGCTCAACCGAGATCGGGTGTTGCGCGGCGCCGTCGCGGTCGCCGACGCGGGGGGAATCGGATCGCTGACGATCCGCTCGCTCGCCCGAGAGCTCGGCGTCAAGCCGATGTCGGTCTACTACCACGTCGCCAGCAAGGACGAGATCCTCGACGGCATCGTCGATCTCGTCTTCAGCGAAATCGAACTACCGTCGGCCGACGGCGACTGGCGGTCGGAGATGCGTCGGCGAGCGATCTCGGCCCGCCGTGCACTGAGGCGCCACCCCTGGGCGATCGGGCTCCTCCAGTCGCGAACCAGCCCCGGCCCCGCGACGCTGCGACACCACGACGCGAACATCGGCACCCTGCGCGGGGCCGGCTTCTCGGTGGAGATGACCGCCCACGCCTACGCCCTGCTCGACAGCTACATCTACGGATTCGCGCTTTCAGAGGCTGCGCTGCCCATCAACGGCCCGGAGACCGTCGCCGACGTTGCCGAATCGATGATGCGGCAGTTCTCCGCCGACGCGTACCCCCACCTCGTCGAGTTTACGACCGAGCACATCCTCAAGCCCGGTTACGACTTCGGCAACGAGTTCGAGTTCGGGCTCAACCTGATCCTCGACGCCCTCACGAGGTCGATTCCCGACAACGGCAGCGAAACCCCCTCCTGACGCCGACCGAATCGTAACTGCAGACGCACCAGCTGGAGCACGACTACATGTGCAACAGGCGACCGACACGCACGGACATGCCGCCGACCGCGCGGTCGTGCCGATGAGCGAGTGTTTGTGTAACGGCACTTAGCCGACGCCCTGTCGCCCTTCCCAGTCCGGGAAGTGGTGCTCGTCCCAGTAGTCGCACTCGCGCTCCCGCTCGTCGTTCCGCTCCCGGCCCGTCGCTTCGTCGAGACCAATATCGGACCCGTCCGGTTTGGGTGAGGCCGGTGCCGTGACGGTGGCGGGCCTCGTCGCCGGCCTGTCAGGTCGCCGGGACGCCGTCGGCCGCGCTGCGCAGCGCGGCGATGTCGAGCTTGCCCATCCCGAGCATCGCCTGCATCGCGCGCTGGGCCCGCTCCGGGTCCGGATCGGTGAGCAACTCCTCCATCCCGGTCGGCACGACCTGCCAGGACAGGCCGTACCTGTCCTTGAGCCAGCCGCACGGCCCTTCCTCCCCGCCCTCG
>JBBPZR010000062.1:0-9156 GCA_038276285.1 Mycobacteriales bacterium
CAACGAGATCGTGGTCATCGCCGGCGGCCGGGTCGAGCAGATCGGCACCCCCGACGAGTTGTACGAGAGGCCGGCCAACGACTTCGTCATGAGCTTCCTCGGGCCGGTGACGCGGCTCGGGGCGAACCTCGTCCGCCCGCACGACCTCGAGCTGAGTACGACCCCGGATCCCGGCACAGTGGCGGCGACCGTGGACCGCGTCATCAGGCTGGGATTCGAGGTCAGGGTCGAGTTGTGCGTGGATGGTGTCGCCAGCTGGGCCCAGGTGACTCGCGACGAGTGCGAGCGACTCGGACTGTCGGTGGGTGACGTCATATTCGTCCGGCCCACACCCCGCGGCAGGCGTGACCTCGTGACTCCGGCAACTCCAGTGGAATCTGGTCGTAGCTTGTTGTGAACCGTACGTAGCGCCGCGGCCGAATCGCTTTTGGTCGAGCGAGCGGGCATGCTAGACACATCCGGCGGGCCCTCGTGGCGCTGGTCGGCCGACCCGCGGAGATCGACAGTGACGACCACAATGGACACCCAGAGGGGCAGTGACTTCGCCGCCCTGTGCCGCGAGATCCGCGCCTCCAAGTTGCTCGAGCGCAGGCGCGGCGACTACTCGGTGCGCATCGCGGTCACCGGCGCCGCCCTCGCCGCGACCTGGCTCGGCTTCGCCCTGGTCGGCGACTCGTGGTACCAGACGATCGTCGCGGCGGTGATGGGCCTGGTGTTCACCCAGGTCGCGTTTCTGGGTCACGACGGCGGCCATCAGCAGGTGGCCCGGTCTAAGCGCGCCAATGACGTGCTCGGGCTCGTCACCGGTGACCTGCTCGTCGGCCTCAGTTACGGCTGGTGGGTCGACAAGCACAACCGCCACCACTCGCACCCCAACTACGAGGGCTACGACCCCGACATCGGCGACAGCGTGCTGGTCTTCACCACCGATCAGGCCGCGTCTCGCGTCGGCCTTGTGAAGCGGTTCATCACGCGCTACCAGGCGTGGCTGTTCTTCCCGTTCTTGACACTCGAGGGCCTCAACCTGCTCGCCCAGAGCATCGGCTGGCTGTGGGGCCGCACCAACAACCGGCGCTTCCGCCGCATCGAGTTGGTGCTGCTGAGCGTGCACTCACTCGCCTACTTCAGCGCGCTGCTGATCGTGCTGTCGCCGGTGAAGGCGCTCGTGTTCTTCGCGATTCACCGGGCGGTGTGGGGCGTCTACATGGGCTGCTCGTTCGCGCCGAACCACAAGGGCATGCCGACGATCCCCGCCGGGAGCAAGATCGATTACCTGCACCGCCAGGTGCTCACCGCGCGCAACGTACGCGGTGGCTGGTTCACCGACATCCTGCTCGGCGGGCTCAACTACCAGGTCGAGCACCACCTATTCCCGAACATGCCGCGGGCCAACCTCCGCAGGGCTCAGCCGATCGTGCGGGCCTACTGCCGCGACCTGCAGATCAGCTACACCGAGACCAGCCTGTTCGGGTCCTACGCCGCCGCACTTCGCCATCTGCACGCCCTCGGCGAGCCGCTACGAAGGCGTCGGGTCGCCCTGTCGGCCAGGTAGCCAGCTAGCTGCGGCGGATCTCGGCGCCATAGACGGCCGCCTGGGTCCGGCGTTGCTTGCCGAGTTTGGCGAGCAGCCCGGACACGTAGTTCTTGACTGTCTTCTCGGCGAGGAACAGACGCTCGCCGATCTGCCTGTTCGTGAGCCCGTCGGCGATCAGCGCGAGGATTTCCCGCTCGCGGTCGGACAGTGACGTCAGCCGGTCATCCTTCGGCTCGCCCTCGCGCAGCCGGTTTAGCAGCCGCTAGGTCACCGACGGATCGAGCAGGGACCGGCCGGCCGCGACCTGCCGGATCGCGTCGACGAGCGAGGCGCCACGTACCTCCTTGAGCAGGTAGCCGTGAGCGCCGGCCATGACCGCGGCGAAGATCGCGTCACTGTCGTCGTACGAGGTCAGGATGAGACAGCGAACCTCGGGCATCGCCGAACGGATATCGCGGCAGACGTCGATCCCGCTGCCATCGGGCAACCTGGCGTCCAGGATGGCGCCACGTGAGGGCGGGTGGCCGGGATGCGGGCCATTGCCTCGGCGGCGCTGCTGGCCTCGCCGACCACTGTGATGTCGGCCTCGGCGCCGATCAGATCGGCGATGCCCCGGCGCACGATCTCGTGGTCGTCGAGCAGGAATACCCGCACTGCCGCCGCACTCAGGTCGTCGAATCGTCCATCGCAGGCTCGTCCCTTCGTCCGTGGCCGCTGACCCCGGATGTACGAGTGGTGAGGTGATCGTGAGCGCGCCGCCGGGCTGCTCGGCGCGCTGGCGCAGGTTGGCCAGCCCGCTGCGGCGCTCCGTGTCGCCCATGCCTTGCCCGTCATCGGTAGGTCGATCGACAACTCGCCGTGGCCGGCTCTGACGTTGACGCCGACGCGGCCGGCTTTGGCGTGCCGGGCGACGTTGGTCAGGCCCTCACGTACAACGGCCACGAGGTCGTCGAGCACGTCGTGGGATATCACCGCGTCCACCGGGCCGGAGAAGCTCACCCGCGGCTCGAACCCGAGCATCTCGGCCCGCTCCGCCGCGACACCCAGCAGCCGCCCACGCACGGCGCCGGTCTGTGGGCCGAGCGGGCCCCGGAACTGGAAGATCGAGGTACGAATCTGGCGGATCGTCTCGTCAATGTCGTCGACCACCTGCGCCAGCCGCGCCGCCCGGCCATCGGCGCCCAGCCCCGCGGCCACGCTCTCGACCGTGAGCCCGGCCCCGAACAGCCGCTGGATGACGTGATCATGCAGGTCACGCGAGATGCGATCTCGATCCTCAAGCAGGGCGATGCGCTCCCGGTCGGCGCGGACATCGGCCAGCTCGAGCGCGACGGCGGCATGGTTGGCAAAGGTGGTGGCCATCTCCAGATCCGCGGCGGTGAACTGCTGCCGGCCTTGCAGCCGGCCGACGACCAGGGTGCCGCGGACCAGGTGCGCGCCGAGGAGGGGCAGCACCATCAGCGGGCCGAGCGGCACCACCTCGCTCAGGTGCACGGTGCGCTGGTCCTCGTCGGCCATGTCGGCGATCAGCACCGGGAGGCCGGTCTCCAGCACGAGCCCGGACACTGTGTTCTCGATCGGGTAGCTCATCGCGGTGAGTTCTTCAGCTCCGGCTCCGGTAGCGACCTCCACCATCAACCGCCTCCGGTCGGGGGTGGGCAGGACGACGTTGACCGCATCAGCGCCGGCGATCTCCTGAACCCGGCGGCCGATGACCTGCAGCGGCTCCTCGCCCTCGCTCGACAGCAGTTGCCCGGTGATCTCGATTGACGCCCGCAGGCAGTCATGCCGCTGCCGCGCCTCGTCGAACAGCCGGGCGTTGTCGATGGCGACGCCGGCGCTCGCCGCCAACGACGAGACCAACTCCTCGTCCTCGGCGCTGACCACATCTCCGTCGTGCCCGGTGAGGTAGAGGTTGCCGAACACCTCCCCGCGGACCCGGATGGGTACGCCGAGGAAGCTGTCCATAGGTGGGTGGTTGGGCGGAAATCCGACCGAGCGCGGGTCGTCAGCGATGTCCCGCAGCCGGATCGGGCTGGGATCGTCGATCAGGGCGCCGAGGAGCCCCTTGCCCTCCGGAAGATGCCCGATGAGCGCCACCGTCTCGTCGTCCATGCCGACGTGAATGAACTGCTCCAGCCCGCCGCCCGAAGCGATCACGCCCAGTGCGCCGTAGCCGGCGTGCACGAGCTCGCAGGCGGCCTCAACGATCCGGCGCAGCACCACCGGGAGGGCGAGATCGCCGACGATCATGCGGTTGGCCCGCAGCAGCCCGCGTTAGGCGGCTCTGCGCGGCCATCACGCCCTGGGCGCGGTCGATCAGCTGGGCCAACAACTGATCGAGCTCGAGTCGCGGACCCTCCAGGGACGCCGGCTCGGCAGCCCTAGGTTCCTTGGTGCCCGAGAACTCCATCACCCCAACCGTATAGGCCTGGTAGCCGGCGACCGGCCCGGTGCACGCGGGGAGCGGCCCTGGTGAGCCGGTTCAGGCCGATTCGACGAGTACGTCGACCAGCCGCCGGCGCCGGGTTGGCGGCGTGACCGCGCTCGGCCGACCCGTAACAGCAGCGCTCCCACGCCGGTGGCTGCGGGCAGACCCTGGTGGCAGCTTGGCGCCACGCTCGATAGCCTGCTCTCACACGCTCAGTGCGCGCGCCCGCCCGGCCTTCGCGGACTCTGCCGTTTGTCGTCGGTGGGAGGTCCCTGTGGTACGCGAGGAAAAGCTGTCGGCGGTGCTCAGCGACTTCGCGAGCACGATGCTCACCGACTTCCCGATCCAAAAGATTCTGGATCGCCTCGTCGAACGCACCGTCGACGTACTGCCGATCGCCGCCGCCGGGGTGACGCTGATCGCGCCGGGAATGGCGCCGCGATACGTCGCCGCGTCGAACGAGTCGGCCCTGAGGTACGAGAAGCTGCAGACGGAGCTGGGAGAGGGGCCCTGCCTCGCCGCGTACACGAGCGGTGAGGCCGTAGTCGTTTCGAACCTGCGCCAGGACGACCGCTTCCCCATCTTTTCGCCCCAGGGGCTGGCAGCCGGTCTGCGGGCGGTGTTCGCCTTCCCCCTGTGGCATGCGGATGCCCGGCTCGGTGCATTGGACCTCTATCGGCAGACACCTGGACCGCTCGAAGCCGAGGACATGACGGCCGCCCAGACGTTGGCCGACGTCGCCGCCGCGTACCTGCTGAACGCCGACTCCCGTGCTGAAGCCCGCGAGACCTCCGACCGGTTCCGCGACAACGCCTTGCACGACGCCCTGACCGGACTGCCGAACCGCACGCTGCTCCAACAACGCTTCGAGCATGCGGCAATGCGCGCCCGCCGCTCGGGCAATGCAGCGGCCGTGCTGTTCGCCGACCTCGACCGATTCAAGCGGGTCAACGACACCTTCGGACACCATGTGGGCGACGAGTTGCTGGTCGCGGTGGCGCAACGACTGGTGGCCTTGCTCCGCCCCGGTGACACCTGCGCCCGGGTATCCGGAGACGAGTTCGTCATCCTCTGCGAGGACCTGAGTACGGCAGAGGACGCGGAGCTCCTCGCGGCCCGGATTCATGGCGTCCTCGCCACTCCTTTCGTGCTGTCCCAGGGTGCGCTCAACATCTCCGCCAGTGTCGGCATCGCCTTCGCTGGGCGCGGTGAGGACGTCTCTGGCCAGCTCCTGCGCGACGCCGACGCCGCGATGTACCGGGCCAAGCGCGAGGGTGGCGGCCGCGACCAGATCTTCGACATCCGGCGGGAAAGGCAGGCCAGGACGCAAGTCTCACTCGACAGCGACCTGCGGTCAGCGTTCGCCGACGGAGAACTCGACGTGCACTACCAGCCGATCGTGCGCAGCGTCGACGGGCAGCTCCTGGGTGCCGAGGCCCTCCTGCGCTGGCGGCACCCCACCCGTGGCTCGATCGCGGCCGCTGCCATTGTCGCGGTGGCCGAGCGAATCGAGCTGATCGGTGAGATCGGCGCCTGGGTTCTCGAGGGCGCCTGTCGGGACCGGGCCCGCTGGTTGACGTCCTACCCAGCCAGGCCGCTGAATATCGCGGTCAACGTTTCGGTGCATCAACTCATGGCGCAGGGATTCTGCGCCATGGTGGCGGGGGTGCTGGACAGGACCGGCACCGAGCCTGAGGTGCTCACCCTGGATGTGACGGAGGGCGTCTACATCCAGGACGCCGAGCGGACCGTGACCGTACTCAGCGACCTACGGCAGCTTGGCGTCAAGCTGGCGTTGGACGACTTCGGCAGCGGCGTCTCCTCTCTGAACTACCTGCGCGAGTTCCCGGTCGACATCCTGAAGATCGACCATGTCTTCCTCGCCGACATCTGCCACGACCCGGCTGTCGCAGCGGTCGTGACCGCCATCACCGAACTTGCCCATGACCTCGGCCTAGGCGTGGTGGCTGAAGGAGTGGAGACCCAGGAGCAACGCGACCTTGTCGTCGCCATCGGCTGCGAAGCGGCCCAGGGCTTCTTCTACGCGCGGCCGGCCTCGGCCAACGAGATGGAGAAGCAACTCGGCGCAACGTCCGCCAGCATCGTGCTGCCAGACGCCCGAACCTCGCTGGCGGCACCCCAGCGCATGGGAACCACGGATCGGCCTCGACCCGCCGGGAGCTCCTCGCCCCGGTCCCGCGCCGACTAGCGAGGCGTCGGAGGTGGCCGGCGTCAGCCGGGCCTGACCAGCCGGTGGGCGGCGGTCTCGATGTCCTGCTGTGAGATGAGGACGAGCTCGGCTGCCTTCCCGAGCGGGATGAAGCTGTCCACACTGGACACTCTCGCGATGCGGCCGGCGTACCCGTCCTCCACGAGCGACGAAATGACCCCCTCGCCTACGCCACCCGTGCGTCGGGTCTCATCGACGACCAGCACCCGACCGGTGGCCTCGGCGTCGCGGCGGATGTCGGCCAGGGGCAGCGGGGCGAGCCAGCGTAGGTCGAGGACTCGGATCCCGATGCCTTCACCGGCGAGGCACCGGGCGGCCCGGAGCGACATGTGCAGCCCATTGCCGAAGGTGACGAGAGTCAGATCGTTGCCGCCGCCGTACGTCCGCGCGCTTCCCAGTGGCACCTGCTCCGCGGCCGGCGAGAGGGCCGCGAGCCAGCTCCCGTCGCCATCGGCATGCAGGTCGCGGGTGTGATAGAGCGCGATCGGCTCGAGGAACACACAGACCGTCCCGTCGGTCTTGCCGGCGGCGACGCAGGTACGCAGCATGGCCGCCGCGTCATCGGGCCGGGCCGGAGAGGCGACGACCAGACCCGGTATGTCACGCAGCACGCCGAGCGCGTTGTCGTTGTGGAAGTGCCCGCCGAATCCGCGCTGATAGCCGTACGCAGCTACCCGTACGACCATCGGATTGCGGAACTGACCTGTGGAGAAGAACTGCAGAGTCGCCGCCTCGCCGCGCAACTGGTCCTCGGCGTTGTGCAGGTAGGCGAGGTACTGGATCTCCGGCACCGGCAACAGCCCGCTTGCGGCGCAACCCAGCGCCAGGCCGAGGATCGTTTGCTCGTCGAGCAGCGTGTCAAAGACCCGAACGGCGCCGAACCGCTTCTGCAGCCCCCGGGTCACCCCGTACACACCACCCTTGGCGGCCACGTCCTCACCGAACACCAGCATCTCGGGATAGGACTCGAGCAGGTCGGCGAGGGTCCGGTTGATGGCCTGGGCGACGGTCAGTCCTGTGTCGTGGCTGGACCGGGCCGGGCTGAGGTTGCCGGCAACCTCGTCGGCCACGTGCTGCGGGTGGCGTGGGCTCAGCGGCGCGACCACCTCCGCGGCGCTTTCCAGCGCGCGGGCTGTGAGCACACCTTCGGCGACCTTGAGCACATCGTCGCGGGTGGACTCATAGCGGTGCAGCACATCATCGGGTCTCAGCCGTCCACTGTGGACAAGCAGCCGTGCCGTGCCGACGAGCGGGTCGCGGTCGAGGTCGCGGGCCAAGTCGACGGGCTTGCGGTACGCCGACTCGACGTCGGAGCCGGCGTGGCCGAGAAACCGTACGACGGACAGATGCAGCAGCGCGGGGCTTCGCTTGCCGCGCACCCACTCCACGGCGGCGCACGCTGCGTCGTATGTGGCGGCCGCGTCAGAGCCGTCGGCCGGGAAGTAGCGCAGCCCGGGCCGATCGCCGTAGGTCGCCTTGATCCAGCCCTGAGGGGTGGGCACGCTCAGGCCGATGGCGTTGTCCTCGCAGACCAGGAGCAGCGGCACGGGCAGGCCCTGATAGCCGATGTAGCAGGCGGCGTTGATCGCGCCCACGGCCGTGGAGTGGTTGAGCGAGGCGTCGCCGACGCTGGCGACCACGATCGCGTCATCGGGCCAGGGGCTCGCGACCTGCATCTTGCGGGCCCGGCCGATCGCGAAGGCGATCCCGACAGCCCGCGGCAGGTGAGAGGCGATCGTCGATGTCGTGGGGATGATGGCGAGTTCGGCCCGGCCGAACACCTTGTGTCGGCCGCCGGCGATCGGCTCGTCGGCGGCGGCGGCCACGCCGAGCAGCACGTCGCGTACCGCGTCGATGCCAGGCACCCGCATCGCCCGGCGGACGTAGAACCCGGCGGAACGGTAGTGCAGAAGGGCGGGGTCAGTGGGTCGCAGGGCAGCGGCGACCGCGGCGTTGCCCTCGTGGCCGGCCGACCCGATCGTGTAGTACCCCCGGCCTCTCTGCTGCATCTCTCGGGCGGCCAGGTCGAGATGGCGGGCGACGATCTGCGCGGTGAACACGTCCAGGCATCCGTCGACCGTCAGCCGGCTGCCGTTGCGTACCGGATCATCTCCCGGAGGAGGAGTCGTCGGGGCCGAACTCAGACGGCGCACGGCGTCGCGGAAGTGCGCCTCGAGATCCTCGACGGGTCGTCAGGGTGACTGCATGAGTCCAGTGATGTTGCCGTCCGCGTCTTTCACAGATGCGATCAGCTTGCCCCCACCGACATCTCTGACCGCTTGCTGCTCCTGTGCGCCAGCGTCGAGGAGCAACTCAAGACTCTCCTTGATGTCGTCAACGTGCCAGTAACCGATGGGCCCCGTCATCCCTTGGCTGTGGCCGTGGGGATCCAGACCCAATTCTTGGTCTCCAACCCGGAAGCCCACGTAGTAGGCCTCGTCCGCGTAGGGCTCCACATCCAACAGCCTGCCGTACAGCGTTTTCGCTTGAGCTAGGTCCTTGACGGGATAGATGACTGTTCTGAGACCTGACGTCATGAAGAGCTCCTCACACTCGTTTGTCACATCGACCCGGTTGAGATCGTCACTGCTATGACGGACCGCGACGGAAGAATGTGACCGGTGGACGAACACGACTGGCTGGCCGAGCGATTCGAGACCCACCGTACTCACCTGCGGGCGGTGGCCTACCGGATGCTCGGCTCGCTCAGCGAGGCGGACGACGCTGTCCAGGAAGCCTGGCTCCGGCTCAACCGCTCCGGCACCGGCGGCGTCGAGAACCTGGGCGGATGGCCAGATCAACTGCGAGACCCAGGACGAGGTCGACTACTACTGGGGACGGCTGTCCGAGGGCGGGGAGGAAGGGCCGTGCGGCTGGCTCAAGGACAGGTACGGCCTGTCCTGGCAGGTCGTGCCGACCGGGATGGAGGAGTTGCTCACCGATCCGGACCCGGAGCGGGCC
>JBBPZR010000063.1:0-14529 GCA_038276285.1 Mycobacteriales bacterium
TACAGGCGTGGCTGTCGGCCTTCGAGGCCGCCCTCGCCGCCCGGGACGTCGAACGTGCCGCCGGCATGTTCGCAACGACGAGCTTCTGGCGCGATCTTGTCTCCTTCACCTGGAACATCACGACCGTCGAGGGCCGGGAGGGCGTCGCTGACCTGCTGCGCGCGACCCTCGACCGCACCGACCCCCGCGGCTTCGTGGCGACCGAACCCCCCGAGGAGGCCGGCGGCATCACCTCGGCATGGATCGAGTTCGAGACCGCCTCGGGGCGCGGGTGGGGGCACCTGCGCCTGCAGGGCGACGAGGGCGCCTGGACGCTGCTGACCACGCTCTACGAGCTCAAGGGCCACGAGGAGTCGATGAGCGAGCGGCGACCCAACGGCGCGGAGCACGGCGCGAACCCCGACCGGGTCACCTGGAAGGAGGCCCGCGAGGCCGAGGCAGCCGACCTCGGCCGCACCCGGCAGCCGTACGTCGTCGTGGTCGGCGGCGGGCAGGGCGGCATCGCGCTCGGCGCCCGGCTGCGCCAGCTCGGCGTACCGCACGTCGTCCTCGACCGGCACGAGCGACCGGGGGACGCCTGGCGCAAGCGCTACAAGTCGCTGTGCCTGCACGACCCGGTCTGGTACGACCACCTGCCGTACCTGGACTTCCCGAAGAACTGGCCGGTGTTCTCGCCGAAGGACAAGATCGGCGACTGGCTGGAGATGTACACGCGCGTCATGGAGATCACCTACTGGAGCTCCACCAGCTGCAAGAGCGCGTCGTACGACGAGACGACCGGTGAGTGGACGGTCGTCGTCGACCGCGACGGCGAGGAGATCGTCCTGCGGCCCGAGCAGCTGGTGCTGGCGACCGGCATGTCCGGCAAGCCCAACATCCCGACGATCCCCGGCCAGGACCGCTTCCGCGGCGACCAGCACCACTCGTCGCAGCACCCGGGCCCGGACGCCTACCGCGGCAAGAACGCCGTCGTCATCGGCTCCGCCAACTCCGCGCACGACATCTGCGCGGCGCTGTGGGAGCACGGCGCGGACGTCACGATGGTGCAGCGGTCATCGACGCACATCGTCCGGTCAGACTCGCTCATGGAGATCGGCCTCGGCGCCCTATACTCCGAGCAGGCGCTCGCCGCCGGCATGACGACGCAGAAGGCCGACATGACCTTCGCCTCGCTGCCGTACCGGATGATGCACGAGACGCAGATCCCGCTGTACGAGCAGATGCGCGAGCGCGACGCCGACTTCTACGACCGCCTGGAGAAAGCCGGCTTCCGGCTGGACTGGGGCGACGACGGCTCGGGGCTGTTCATGAAGTACCTGCGCCGCGGCTCGGGCTACTACATCGACGTGGGCGCGTCCGACCTCGTCGCGAACGGGTCGGTCAAGCTCGCGCACGGGGCGGTCCGGGAGCTGACGGAGACCTCGGTCGTACTCGAGGACGGCACCGAGCTCGAAGCCGACCTCGTCGTCTGGGCGACGGGCTACGGCTCGATGAACGGCTGGGCGGCCGACCTCATCGGCCAGGAGGTCGCCGACAAGGTCGGCAAGGTATGGGGGCTGGGCTCCGGCACGACCAAGGACCCGGGGCCGTGGGAGGGCGAGCAGCGCAACATGTGGAAGCCCACCCAGCAGGACGCGCTGTGGTTTCACGGCGGCAACCTGCACCAGTCTCGCCACTACTCGCTCTACCTCGCCCTGCAGCTCAAGGCCCGGTACGAGGGCATCCAGACACCGATCTACGGGCCTCAGGAGGTTCACCACCTCAGCTGACCGGCCGACACCGGCAGCGATGGCGGCTCATAGCTGGACGCCCCGGGTGAGTGCTCCGTCGACGACGAGGTTGGTCCCGCTGGTGAAGCTGGACACCGGGCTGGCGAGGAACACGACGGCGCGCGCCATCTCCTCGGGCGTCCCCATGCGGCCGGTCGGGTTGAGCGCCAGCGCGGACGCGTACAGCTCGGGGTTGCCCCGCTGGATCTGGTCCCAGACCCCGCCCTCGAAGAAGGTGTTGCCGGGCGAGACGGTGTTGGCGCGGATGCCCTTGCCGGCGAGCTGGTGGGCCAGGCCCTGGACGTAGTGCACCAGGGCGGCCTTCATCGTCGCGTACGGCCCGGCGGCGAAGTCGACCTCGCGGCCGGAGACGCTGGACACGGCAAGGATCACGGCGGCGTCGCTGGCCTCCAGGTGGGGCATCGCCGCCGTGACCATGCGGACCGCGCCCATCAGGTCGACCTCGAACGACGCCCGCCAGTTCTCCTCGCTGTCCGGGATGGCGAGGGCACTGACGTTGGACACCAGGATGTCGATCCCGCCCAGCGTCTCGGCGGAGCCGGTCACCCAGGCGGCGAGCGCGGGTCCGTCAGCCACGTCGACGACCGACCCCGTCACCGTGCCAGCGCGCCCGGCCAGCGCCTGCTCGGCCGCGGCGATCTCGGCGGCGTCCCGGGCGCAGAAGGCCACCCTCACCCCTTCGTCGGCGAACGACTCCACGATCGCGCGGCCGATGCCGCGGGTGCCGCCGGTGACGAGTGCGCGACGTCCGGTGAGCTGCAGGTCCATGGCATTGCCTTCTGTTGGAGGGTCCGCTGGGCGGTCGTGGTCAGAGCAGGGATGCCGCTCGCCGGCGCAGGTCGGCGTGCAGCCCGCCGTACGCCTCGACGGCCGGCAGCAGCGCCTTACGGGCCTTGACGACCGCGCTGTAGTTGGCGTCGACGACGTTCGCGATGGGCGCCTCGGTGATCTGCGAGAGCAGCTGGTAGGCGTCCATCGGATGCAGGCCGTACAGCTCACCGAACCAGTGCACGAGCTCGGACTGCCCGATGCGCCAGGCGTCTTCGAGCGGCCGGCTGGAGCCGACCGTCATCCAGTGCGTGTCGTCCTCGATGCGGGGCCAGGCGGGGGCACTGCCCTTGACGAGCTCGACGATCAGGGTGCTCGTCATCGCGCCCTCGACGGCGGTCCCGCAGGCCTCGCCCTCCCCCTGCCGGTAGTGGCCGTCGCCGACGGAGAACAGCGCGCCCTCGACGTTGACCCCGAGGTAGCAGGTCGCGCCCGCCCGCATCTGCGGGGTGTCCATGTTGCCGCCGAAGCGGTCGGGGACGAGCGAGCTGCGCACCTCCCCGCCGGCGGGCGCCACGCCGACCGTGCCGAGCATCGGCTCGAGCGGCAGGTCGATCCGCAGGTCGCCCCGCCGGGCCGCGAAGGTGACCGTGCCGCGGGTCCGGTCCAGCTCGTAGATGTAGGTGAGGTCGGGCAGCGCGTCCTGCAGGGTCACGACCCGGTCCGTGCTCGTCATACCGCCGAAGAAGGGGATGTGCGCCGAGGCGCCCCAGTCCCGGGCGGGCTCCAGGCTCACCAGGTGCAGGGCCAGGGTGTCGCCGGGCTCCGCGCCCTCCACGTAGAAGGGACCGGACTGCGGGTTGACGTAGCGCAGGTCGACCTTCTCGCTGGACAGGTCCGTCACGGCGCGCAGCGCCCCGCAGAACGCGTCGTCGGACCACAGCCGCAGGCAGGTTCCCGGCGTCACGCGCCGGACGGGGGCGACCCCGCCGAAGGTGAAGGCGTACTGCTCGAAGGAAGGTACGAACTCCACGACGTCCATGGCGCATCCTAAAGCTGGCCTTCCCCCGCCGCCATTGGGACGTCAGCGCAGGCGCACCCGGTCAGGCGTGAGCTCGGCGACCGACGTGACACCGAGCAGCTGCAGGGTCCGCTGCACCTCGCGGACAAGGATGTCGGCCGCGCGCTGCACCCCTCGCTCGCCGCCGGCCATCAGCCCGTAGAGGTAGGCGCGTCCCACCAGGCAGGTGCGCGCGCCGAAGGCCGCCGCCGCCACGACGTCCGCGCCGTTCATGATGCCGCCGTCGAGGTAGACCTCGGCCCGGTCACCGACGGCGGCCACCACCGCCGGCAGCTGCTCGAGCGTCGTCGGGGCCCGGTCGAGCTGGCGACCGCCGTGGTTGGACACCACGACCGCGTCGGCCCCGGCGTCGACGACCGCCCGCGCGTCGTCGGCCGACTGGATCCCCTTCACGACGAGCGAGCCCGGCCAGGCGTCCCGCAGCGCACGGACGTCCGCGAGCGTCGCCGCCGGGTCGAACACCTTGTCGACCAGCTCGGCGACGGTGCCGCCCCAAGAGCGCAGCGACGCGAACTCGAGCGGCTCGGTGGTCAGCAGGTTGAACCACCAGGACGGGTGCAGCGACGCGTCGGCCACCGTCCGCAGGGTCAGCGCCGGCGGGATCGTGAGCCCGTTGTGCACGTCCCGCAGCCGGGCACCGGCGACGGGCGTGTCGACGGTGAGCATGAGCGCCTCGTAGCCGGCGGCCAGTGCCCGGTTGACGAGGTCGCGGCTCGCCTCCCGGTCCCGCCACAGGTACAGCTGGAACCACCGCCGCGCCGTGGGCGCCGCGTCGGCCAGCGCCTCGAGCGACGTCGTCCCCATCGTGGACAGCGCGTACGGGATGCCGACCCGCTGGGCCACCCGGGCCACCGCCGGCTCGCCCTCGTGGTGCATGAGCCGGGTGAAGCCGGTCGGCGCGAAGGCCAATGGCAGCGCCGCCCGGCTCCCGAGGACGGTCACCGACGTGTCGACCGCCGAGACGTCCCGCAGCACGCTCGGCCGGAACTCCACGCGGGCGAACGCCTCGCGGGAGCGTCGCAGGCTGATCTCCTGCACCGCGCCCCCGTCGGTGTAGTCGAACACCGCGCGCGGTGTTCGGCGGCGGGCGACCTGCCGCAGGTCCTCCACCGTCACCGCGCGGGCGAGCCGACGCTCGGTGGCGTCGCGCTGCACCGGCCGCGGCCGCAGCAGTTCCCGCAGCTCGGACCACTGCGGCACCCGACGGTCGACCACAGCGAACCCCTCTCCGTCCGCGCCATCCTTCCATGCGACCAGCGACCTGGGGCGCTGACTCAGGCCTTGATCACGTCGAAGCCGTCAAGGCCGATGGCCGCGTCGTAGTCGTCGTCCGTCGTGAGGATGGGAACGCCGGCGGCCATTGCGGTTGCTGCGATCCACGAGTCGTTGACCGGCATGCGACGGCCGGCGTCCCGGAGGAATACGCGCAGCCGCGCCCACTCCACGCCGACCGCATCGTCGATCGGGAGCGGACTGAGTGCTTGAGCGGCGGTGAACGTCGCCAGTCGCCGGCTACGGACGGCGATCTCGGAGGTTGCAAGCACACCGGCTCGCAACTCAGCCACCGTGATGACCGAGACACTCAACTCGGCAGGTAATGCTGCCTCCCGAAGGGGCCGACCCGATTCCCGAGCGATGAAGATGCTCGTGTCGGCCAGGGCGCGGCTCACCTACAGCGGGTGGTCGTCGGTGCTGTCCGGCGCCAACTCGGCCAGCTCCGCAGTGAGCCCGGGGTCGGTCTGGGCGCCGGCAAAACGGCGGAGAAACTCGGCCCGAGGCATCCACGGGCTGCCACTCGTGACTGGCCGGAGGATGGCCACCGGGCGGCCATTGACCGTAATGGTGACGTCCTCGCCTGCCTCGACGCGACGTAGCACGGCGCGAGTGTCATTTCGCAGGTCTCGTGACGCGACAGTGAATATGCGACAACTGTAGCAGTGTTGCTACGATTCGGGACGATGGGGTCAGGAGTAGATGGCGGCGACCTCATCGGCGTACTGCTTCATCACCACGTTGCGCTTGAGCTTGAGACTCGGCGTCAGCTCGCCGCCCTCCTCGGTGAAGTCATTGGCCAGGATCCGGAATTTCTTGATGGCCTCGGCCTTGGACACCGCCTTGTTGGCGTCGTCGATGGCCTGCTGGATGTCGGTCGCCAGGTCGGGATCGGTGCGCAGATCGGCAACCGTGGCATGGGCCGGCTTGCCGTGCCGGGTCTTCCACGGCGGAAACGCCTCCGGGTCGATGGTCACCAGGCACCCGATGAACGGCTGGGCGTCGCCGACGACCATGCACTGGCTGACCAGCGGATGCGCTCGGAGCCGGTCCTCGAGCACCGCGGGAGCGACGTTCTTGCCGCCAGCGGTGACGATCAACTCCTTCTTGCGCCCGGTGATCTTCAGGAAGCCGTCATCGTCGATGTCACCGATGTCGCCGGTACGGAACCAGCCGTCAGGGGTGAACACCTCGGCGGTCGCCGCGTCGTTGAGCCAGTAGCCCGGGAATACGTTGCCCCCGGTGAGCAGGATCTCGCCGTCGTCGCCGATCCGTACCGAGATCCCCGGAATGGGCCGGCCCACGGTGCCGATCTTGAGGAAGCCCTCGAGGTTGAGACAGCCACCCGCACTGGTCTCAGTCAGGCCGTAGCCCTCGAACACCGTGAGCCCGATCCCCCGATAGAAGTGGCCGAGCCGCTCACCGAGGGGCGCTCCGCCGGAGATCGCGGAGTGACACGCACCGCCCAGGGCGGCTCGGAGCTTGGTGTAGACGAGCTTGTCGAAGACGTTGTGCTGCGCCCGTAGCGCGAGCCCGGGCCCCCCGGCGTCGAGCGCCCGGCTGTACGCGACAGCCACCCCCTCGGCCTTGTCGAAGATCTTGCCCTTGCCGTCGGCGTGCGCGCCCTGCTTGGAGAGGTTGTAGACCTTCTCGAACACCCGCGGCACCGATAGCAGGAAGGTCGGCTGGAACTTCTTGAGGTCGGGCAGCAGGTTCTTGATGTCGGCGGTGTGCCCCATGCGGGCCCGCGTCTGCACCGCTCCACACTGGATGAGCCGCGCGAAGACGTGCGCGAGCGGGAGGAACAGCAGCGTCGAGCCCTCGGGATTGAACAGCGCACCCAGGCCACCGATGGTGGTGAGCACCTGGAAGTTGATGTTGCCGTGGGTGAGCCGGCAGCCCTTGGGGCGGCCCGTCGTGCCGCTGGTGTAGATGATCGTCGCCAGGCTGTCGCCGGTGGCCGTGCGCCGTCGCTCGTCGACGACCTCGTCGGGAACCTCCCGGCCGAGCCCGCGCAGCGTGCCGAGGCCGTCGGCGTTGATCTGCCACAGCTGTCCGAGCTCCGGCACCTCTGAGCGCAGCGACTCCACGACCACCTGGTGCTCCGCGGACTCCACGATGGCGGCCACCGCACCGGAGTCGCCGAGGTTCCAGGCGACCTGCTCGGGGCTGCTGGTCTCGTACACCGGCACGGTCACGCCGCCGGCCACCCAGATCGCGTAGTCGAGGAGCGTCCATTCGTACCTCGTCTTGCTCATCAGAGCGACCCGGTCGCCCGGCTGCACACCGCTGGCGATGAGCCCCTTGGCGACGGCGGCCACCTCGTCGCGGAACTGTCCAGCCGTGACGTCGGTCCATTCGGCACCGTCGCGCCGGCTGAACACGACATCGTCGGGGTGATCCGTCGCGTTGGACCACACGACGTCGGTCAGGTTGGCCTCGGCAGGGACATCGATGGTGGCCGGGACGCTGAACTCGCGCACTGGTGCCTTCTTCCGCGTACGGGTGAGCGATCGGAAACTCCAGCCAGACGCTACCGCCGATCCAGCACACCGGGACAGAGTTGCCTGCCCGGCCGTGAGATTCTGCCCCGGTGCCGCAGGTGGATCTCATCGATGAGAGCTTCGTTGTCGCGGCCCCTCCCCGCGTTGCCGCAGCCGTCCATGATCGGGCCTTCTGGGCGCGCCTGTGGCCGGGCCTGGAGCTGACTGTGTCCGAGGATAGGGGAGTGCGGGGCATCCGCTGGAACTGCGCGGGCGACCTGGTCGGCAGCTGCGAGGTGTGGCTCGAGGCCTACGGCGACGGGGTGATCGTGCACTGCTACCTGCGCGGCGACCAGCCTTCCGGCGAGTCCGCCCGGAGGGCGCAGCGGGAGACCTGGCGGCGGCAACAGCAGGTCAAGCAGGCGGTGTTCGCGCTCAAGGATCGACTTGAGGGGGATCGACCGCCCGGAATGAGTTGGTCAAGCGATGCGGGGAATCTGCCGACCTCGGACAGGTGAGTACGCACCGCTGCCCCACGTGTGGCGCGTCCGTACGCCCGGATGCGCCGTGGTGCCTGCTGTGTCACTGCGACCTCCGCCCGCCGCCCGAGCCTGTTGCGGCGGCCCCGCCGCTGGTCGTCCGGACCGGGCCGGCGGCGTTGCCGGAGAGCACCAATGCTCTCCTGAGGGTGTCCGGCCATGGCCGCCATGCCCGGCCGAGCGAGGTGGGCTGGCCCTGTGGTGTCTGCAGTGCGACGAACGATTTCGACAGCGCCCTGTGCGCCGGGTGCGGAGCGACCTTCATGGCAGCGCTGCGCACCGAGGGGAAACCGGTGCTGCCGCTTCCGATCCTGGGCCGGCTCACCCGGCTGTCCCGCCACACCCGGCTGGGGATTTCGGTCGGCGTCAGCCTGGTGCTCGCCCTCCTCCTGGTCGGCGTCACGCTGCTCTTGGGCGCCATTTTCTAACCTCACGGCCGACGGACATAAGCTCGGCTCGTGCGGGTCCACGTCGTCTCGGACGTCCACGCCAACGTCGCGGCGCTGGCCCGGGCCGGCGATGGTGCCGATGCGCTGATCGTTCTGGGTGACCTGGTCTGCTTCCTCGACTACGCCGACCATCGGGCCGGCATCATGGGTGATCTGTTCGGCCCCGACGCGGTCGCCCGGCTGATCGCCCTTCGTACCGCCCAGCGGTTCGATGCGGCGCGGGCCTGGTCGACCGAGTTGTGGTCACGGATCGAGGGCGACCGCCGGGTGGTGATCGAGGCTGCCGTTCGCCGGCAGTACGCCGAGATGTTCGCCGTGTTGCCGACGCCGACGTACATGACCTACGGCAACGTCGACGTGCCGGGCATGTGGGCGGACTTCATCCGATCCGGCGTGCACGTGCTCGACGGTGAGACGACCGAGATCGGCGGCCGCCGGTTCGGCTTCGTCGGGGGCGGCCTGCGCAGTCCGTACCACACACCGAACGAGCTGGACGACGACGACTACGCCGCGAAGGTGGCCCGGGTCGGAGCCGTCGACGTGCTCTGCACGCACATACCGCCCGATGTGCCCGACCTGCTCTACGACGTCGAGGCCCGCCGCTTCGAACGCGGTAGCGAGGCGCTCCTCGAGGCCATCCGGGACACGCAGCCGTCGACTGTCCTATTTGGGCACGTTCACCAGCCGCTGCACGGTCGCCGGCGAATCGGTCGTACCGAGTGCGTCAATGTGGGGCACTTCCGCGGCACCGGGCGGCCGTACCTGCTGGCCTGGTGAGCGCGGCTACGATCCGCAGATGGTCGACAAATCCCGGCACACGATAGGCATCGCCGCACCCGCGGCCGATGTCATGGCGGTGATCGCCGATTTCGAGTCCTATCCCGAGTGGGCCGCCTCGGTGAAGAGCATCGAGGTGCTCGAGGAGTACGAGGACGGCTACGCCAGCCGCGTCCACTTCGTCATCGACGCCGGTGTGGTCAAGGACGAGTACACGCTGGACTACGAGTGGGCCGAGGACGGCTCCTGGGTCTCCTGGTCGTTGGTCGACTCCAAGGTGATGAAGAGCCAGGAGGGCTCCTACGAGCTGGGGGAGTCCGGCGGACAGACCGAGGTGACCTACACCCTGCAGCTCGAGACCAACATGCCGGTGCTCGGCGTCCTCCGGCGCCGGGGCGAGAAGATGATCATGGATATCGCCCTGAAAGAGCTGAAGAAGCGGGTCGAGGGCGCACCGGCGTGAACCCCGAACCCGAGCTGGGCACGCTCGGCGAGGAGGCGGCGAAACTGCTCGACGCCGTCCACGGGTGGGCTCGCCGCACGTTTTCCGCGGAGCACATCGCCACCGGCGCGCAGGAATGCACGGGGTGCCCGGTCTGCCAAGTGGTGAGCGTGCTGCGCGGCGATCATCCGGACGTGACCGAGCGGTTGTCCGGTCTGGCCGCGGCGGGGGCGGAGTTCCTCCGGACCGTCACCGCGAAGCCGGGCCCAGCGGACGCGCCGGAGCACGGGTGAGCCTGGCCATCGGGGTCGACATCGGTGGCACCAAGGTCGCGGGCGGCGTGGTCGCAGAGGACGGCACGATCCTGGCCACGGCCCGCCGGCCCACCCCGAGCCACGATCCCGGTCAGACCGCCGACGCGATCGCCGCCGTGGTGGCCGAGCTCCGCGCCGAGCACGACGTGGTGGCGGTGGGGATCGGCGCCGCCGGCTGGATCGACCTGGCGCGGGGCACCGTGCTCTTCGCACCCAACCTGGCCTGGCGCGACGAGCCGCTGCGGGCCCGGCTCGAAGCACTGATCGGCCTGCGGGTGGCAGTGGAGAACGACGCGAATGCGGCGGCCTGGGCGGAGTACCGCTTCGGCTCCGCACAGGGTGAGCGCGTGGTCGCAATGGTCACGTTGGGCACCGGCATAGGTAGCGGGCTGGTCGTCGCGGGCGAGCTGTACCGCGGGGCGTTCGGGATCGCGCCGGAGTTCGGTCACATGTGTGTCGTGCCGGGCGGGCGGCGCTGTGGCTGCGGCAACCGCGGCTGCTGGGAGCAGTACGCCAGTGGCAAGGCACTCGTGCGGGAAGCGAGAGACATCGCCAGTGGCGCGCCACTGTCGGCAGCGGCCCTGCTCGCGGCGGCCGGCGGCGACATCGCCGGCATCGACGGTCCGATCGTGACCCAGGCTGCCCTGGCCGGGGATACCGCCGCTCGCGAGTGCTTCGAGGAGGTCGGCCGCTGGCTCGGTACGGGGCTGGCCGGGCTGGCCTCCGCTCTTGACCCCAGCTGTTTCGTCGTCGGCGGCGGGGTGGCCGAGGCGGGTGACCTGCTGCTCGATCCGACCAGGCGGGCGTTCGAGGCATCCCTGCCGGGACGCGGCTTTCGCCCGGCGCCGGATATCCGCGCGGCCCGGCTCGGCAACGCCGCCGGCCTGGTGGGCTCGGCCGATCTGGCCCGGGCCGGCTGATGCGGGTCGTGGTCGCTCTGGGGGGCAACGCACTGAGCCCCAGCGCGAGCACCGGATCGGCCGAGGAGATCCGTATCGCGCTACGTGCCACCTGCACGGTCCTGGCGGAGTTGGTAGTCCGCGGGGTATCCCTGGTGATCACCCACGGCAACGGGCCACAGGTCGGGCGGATTCTGCTCCAACAGGAGGCGGCCGCACCGCAGGTGCCGCCCATGCCCATGGACGTCTGCGGCGCCGAGAGCCAAGGGCAGTTGGGCTACCTGCTGGTGCAGGCCCTGGACTCCGAGTTTCGCTCGCGCGCCCTGTCGCAGCGGGCTATCTGTCTGGTCAGCCAGGTCGTCGTCGACGGGCGTGACCCCGCCTTCCGACGGCCCACCAAGCCGGTGGGGCCGCACTACGACGCGGCCACGGCGCACCGCATCGCGGCCGAGTCCGGGCACGTCTTCGCGCCGCTGGCGGACGGTCGCTGGCGCCGGGTCGTGCCCTCGCCGCGGCCGCTCGGGCTGATCGAGGCTCCGCTGCTGCCCGTACTCGTGGACTCCGGCCACGTCCTCGTCGTCGCCGGGGGCGGCGGGGTTCCGGTGGTGGAGGACGGCGACACCATCCGCGGCGTCGAGGCGGTGGTGGACAAGGACCGCACCGCCGGTCTGCTCGCCAAACTGGTCGGCGCCGAGATGCTGCTCATCCTCACCGAGGTCTCGCGGGTTCAAGTCGGCTACGGCACTCCAGCCGCGCGTGAGCTGGCGTCCCTGAGCCTGGCCGATGCCCGCAAACTGCTGGCGGCCGGCGAGTTCCCGGAGGGCTCGATGGGTCCGAAGGTCGAGGCGTGCTGCGACTTCATTGCGGGTGGCGGAGGGCGTGCGGTGATCGGCGCTCTGTCCGAGGCGTCCGAAGCGGTGTTCGGCTCGGCGGGCACCAGCATCGCGTGAACCGCCATCGCTGCGACCGGCCGGCGCTGGGACATCTCTCTGTCGACCCGTATATCAGACTTGATATGGCCATCGACCGAGTACGTCCTCGCCGGCGGCCGGAGCCGTCTGACCGGCGCGGGGGCGCCCGCGGGCGGCAGATAGCGTTCGTCCGGTGACGTCGATTCGGGTGCTGTCCTACAACATGCGGTCGCTGCGTGATGACGCCGCGGCGGTCGTCCGGGTCGTGCGTGCGGCCGCGCCGGACGTCGTCTGCGTACAGGAGGCACCTAAGTGGTTGCGGTGGCGGTCGCGGTGCGCGGCGCTGGCCCGCAAATGTGGCCTCGTGGTCGTCACGGGTGGGCTGCCGGCCGGCAACAACCGGTACGGTCGATAACCCACCGCTCATCTTGGGGGCGGATGTCAACGAGGAGGCCGATGCGCCGTCCTGGTCGGCGCGGTGCTGACAGCCACCGTGTTCGACTCGTCCGACGCCCGCATCGCCAGTGACCACCGGCCGATACCAGGGCTCTGTGGGCAGACTCGCTCAATGGCTTGGTGCGTCTGCACACGGGGTCTCCTCAGCAGCGGGCTTGCCGGAGGTCGCCAGCCGGTGAGCCTCATGGCCATTCCTGCCGGCGACCAAGCGGGCCTTGCCGGCCCCAAGGAACCGGCGTTTCCGATTCCCGAACACCTGCTCTGACACCTTCTCCCGACGCGAGGCCTCCGCGATCGAGACAGCGTCGGCCAGGACTGACAACACGATCCGGACCTTGGGACTGCGGAAACTGTTAACCTGAGTTGAGGCACCCCCCTGTGAGGGAGACAACGTCATGAGGCGCTCAACCCTGCGCACCCTTGTAGCCGCTCTCACGCTGCCCATGCTCGTCGGCGGAGCCGCCGCGTCCGCCGCCGCCAGCCATACCCGCGGCGACCAAGCAGCGGGCAATGACGGTGACCTGGCCCGCGACTTCTCCGCAGTCGACCGCAACACCAAGTGGCAGCTGACCGACAAGGTCAAGCTCGAATTCCCGACCTTCCACACGGAAGGCCTGACCTTCACCCCCGACCACCTGTTCCTGTCGGCGGTCGAGATCCTCGAACCCACCCAGAAGTACCCGGCCCCCATCGGCGGCTACGACCGCACACCCGGCAAGGGCATCGGCCACCTGTTCGTCATGGACCGCCAAGGCAATCTGCAAAAGGACATCACCCTCGGCGAGGGCGACATGTACCACCCCGGCGGCATCGACTTCGACGGCACCAACGTCTGGGTCCCGGTGGCGCAGTACCGACCCGACAGCAGCGCGATCATCTACAGCGTCAACGCCAGCACCCTCGAGGTCACCAAGCAGTTCGAGGTCAATGACCACATCGGTGGCATCGTCCTGGACAAGACCACCGGCCACCTCGTCGGCAACAACTGGGGATCGCGCCGCTTCTACGAGTGGACCCTCAAGGGCAAGCAGACCGACACCTGGGACAACACCAGCTACTTCATCGACTACCAGGACTGCCAGTACGTCCCCTCCCGCAAAATGATCTGCGGAGGCGTCACCAACCTGCCCCAGACCCCCACAGCCGGCGGCACCGCGGCCACCTACGAGCTCGGCGGCATCGCCCTGATCGACTTGCGCAGCCACAACGTCCTGCACGAGATCCCGTTCCAGCAGTGGTCCACCGCCGGACACGTGATGACCCGCAACCCGCTCAAGCTCGCCGCCAACGGCAACCAGCTCACCCTGTGGGCCGCACCCGACAACGGCGAGGAAGGCAACGGCACCGAGCTGTTCACCTACCAAGCCACCGTCACCCCAGCGGCCGGCTAAAACCTCAAGCGTTCGCCGCCTCCTGCGACGGCCTTCGCTGATCGATCGCCACCTCGACCTCGCGCTGGACTACCTCCTAGCCGTAGCGAGCGACCTCATACCGCCGAGGCCTGCGGTGGGCTGTCGCGGGCGTGTCGAGGGGGGCTCGGTGAGGAATAGACCGCGAAGGAGAAGGTCTTCGCCGGTCGGGCGAGCAGCCGACGACCGATAGCCTCCGTCCGGACCGGCGTTGGGACGTCTGGCGGTCGGCGCCCCATATCGGAATTGATATAGACCTTGAGGGAGAAAGGTCTTCGCTGGTCGGGCGAGCAGCCGACGACCGATAGCCTCCGTCCGGTGACGTCGATTCGGGTGCTCTCGTACAACATGCGATCGCTACGGGACGACTCGGCCGCTGTCGTGCGCGTGGTGCGTGCGGCCGCACCCGACGTCGTCTGCGTGCAGGAGGGGCCCAAGTGGTTGCGGTGGCGCTCGCGGTGCGCCGCGTTAGCCCGCAGATGTGGCCTGGTGGTCGTCACTGGCGGGCTGCTCGCGGGCAACAACCTGCTGATGTGCCGGGTGGCCGTTGACGTGCACGAGACCCGCGATCTGCTGCTCACGCGGCGATTCGGCCTGCACCAGCGCGGGATGGCGACGGCCACGTGCTCTCTGGGCGGCTCGCGGTTCCGTCTCGTCAGCACCCACCTCGACCAGGACGCCGCGGAGCGGCGCAAGCACGTCGACGAGATCTTTGCCGCGCTAGGGCCGTTGGACAACCCGGTCGTCCTCGGCGCCGACGTCAACGAGCACCCCGGGAAACCGGTCTGGGAAGCGTTGACCGCCCGACTGCCCGAGTGCGGCGCCGGCACCCGCGATCGCCGTATCGACGGCATCTTCCTGAGCCCCTCGATCCAGGTGCTGTCGGCATCGGTCATCGACTCGCCCGACGTGCGCATCGCCAGCGATCACCGGCCCCTA
>JBBPZR010000064.1:0-13294 GCA_038276285.1 Mycobacteriales bacterium
CCCTCACCCACACCCCCACCGGTCTCACCCTCGACCGACTCACCGCCGTCCAACGAATGATCCTCGCCCTGCTTGACATCCCCCTACCCTGGCCCGAGAACGCAGGGGTAGGCGCCCAGCAATGCGGAAAACGGGTCTAGCCGCGGTCGGCGCGGATAAGGATCCTGGCGATCGGGCTGGGCCCCGGGTCGTGACTACGTTATGCGGCCGAAGTTGAGATAGCCCGGGTACATGTAACCGACTCCCCAGTACGGCCCGTATCCGTAGGGGTCGTAGACGGTGCTGTGATAGCCACGGTCGTCGATGAGGTCGGGGTCGTACGGGGATGCCGCGACGACGTGCTCGCCGGTGTGGTTGATGGAGACCTCGTCGGCGGTGATTTTGGTGATGGCGTCGACGCGTATGAAGGATTTCGTTTCGTCGAGCCCGAGAAATCCGCCATGTTCGACCAGCAGGAACCGGACCTTGTGCTCCGCATCGTCGATGAGCAGGTCGTGCACCTTCCCAAGATCTTTACCGTCCTTGTCCTTGACCGTGCGGCCCCGGATGTCCTCGCCCGAAGGTGCGACCGTCTGGCCACTGTCGCTGAGCTTGCTGATGGTGGCGTTGTTCTGGGACGTCATGTGCGAATCCTCCTACAGATGGTGCCTTGCGGCAGTGCGAACGGAAAACGCGCCATGAGCGAAGCAGGGCGGCGCGTCAACAATGGGCGGAGTGATCTCTTGAAGTTCCGACGATGCGCGGTTCGCTAACGGGGAGCGGCCTGACGGCGGCATTTCCCGGTCCGGAAACGGCTGCTGCTCAGCACCTGCGACCCTGCGACCCTACGCCGCCTCCATGGCCCTGTCACGGCGTCAGAGCGGGACTCAGGTCATCGGCATGGACGCAACCAGCTCGCGTGCCTGCTCGGCGAAGCGGTGCTCCACGAGCACTTCGTACTTGGTCGCAACCACCTGGCTCACCGAGGTGAAATCCCTGGTACCTCCTCGGGTTGCCGCGGTGAAACCCAATTGGCTCCACACGAACCCGAAAGCCGCACCGAGCACGGGCGTCGTTATCAGGAAACCGAGCTGGCTGTGCGTGCTGAACAAGGCGAAAGCGATACCGACGAACAATCCGATCCACAAGCCGGAAACGGCTCCGGCCACCCCAACCTTGCCGTGGGTCAGACGTCCGGTGACTCGCTCCAAGGACCTGAGCTCGGTGCCGACGATCACCACGTTCTGGACCGGAAATGCGTGGTCGGAGAGGTGATCGACCACGCGTTGCGCCTGCGGATAGCCGTCATAGATCCCGATCGACATCGGATACTCGAGGTTCAGCCCCGGCCGAGGAACGTTGCGCGGATTCGTCATGCTGCAAGCGTGCCACGTGACACGGGGCCTGCCCACGGTCGCGCGATAATCGGAGCCATCGGCGTGTGCCTCCCTGCCTCCCTCGTTTCCGTTGCCCCGTCATCGGTCGTCCTGTCGTCGGATTGATTGGTCACTCTTGGCTGCCGGCACCGGGGGGGGCGGCAGCCAGAAGTGGCCACTCAAGGGCGGGGAGCTGGGGTACGGCGGCGTGAGCGGGGTCGGGTGGATACCGCAGCGGATCCGGGGCTGGGTGACAGCCACACGTGGACGGGCGTAACGTCATAACCGCTGAGAATCAGTCGTTCCGGGCCGAGGTCGCCGCCGACAGGCTGCACCTCGTGCGCAGTGCCGTGCATCGCCGGAAATCGCCAGTGACCGTTGGCACGAGCCGCCTCCCGCACCAGGGCTGGCCGAACCGTGGACTTCATCGTGCACCAGTTCTGCTCGCCGCATCCCGTGATCGCACGAGATGGACACCCGCGCGGCAGGACGCCAGAGAGCCGGCGACCGCGACTGCTATCCCGTACAGACAGCGACAGACAAGGACATGACATGGAGACTGCACAGCAGACATTCGTGATCGTGGGAGCCGGGCTGGCTGGGGCGGGCGCGGCTGAGTCGCTGCGCAAGCGGGGGTTCGACGGCCGGATCATCCTGCTCGGCGAAGAGAGCGAGCATCCCTACAACCGCCCGCCGCTGTCCAAGGACTACCTGCAGGGCAAGTCCGAGAAGGACAAGATCTACGTCCAGCCGGACGCGTGGTATGCCGACCACGACGTCGAGCTGCGCCTTTCCACGCGCGTCACCGCCATCGACCGGGCCGCTCACCAGCTGAGCACCGAGGGCGGCGGGCGGGTGGGTTATGACCGGCTGCTGCTGGCCACCGGCTCCTCGCCACGGCGCCTGCGCGTGCCCGGCGCCGACGTCGGCGGCGTGCTCTACCTGCGCCGGCTCGCCGACTGCGAGGCGATGAAGGCCACGTTCGCCACGGCCCGCCGGGTGGCGATCGTCGGCGCCGGCTGGATCGGGCTGGAGACCGCCGCCGCGGCCCGAGCCGCGGGCTGCCAGGTCACCGTGATCGAGCGGGGCGAGCTGCCGCTGCTGGCCGTGCTCGGCTGGGAGATGGCCGAGATCTACGCCGCCCTGCACCGCGACCACGGGGTCGAGCTGCGTCTGGGCGCGACGATCGCCGAGATCACCGCCGCGGACGGCAGGGCGACGGGAGTCCGCGGGGACGAGGGAAGCGTGAGCGACGCCGACGCCGACGCGGTCGTGGTCGGAGTCGGCATCACGCCGAACGTCGCCGTGGCCGAGGCGGCCGGACTCGTGGTCGATGACGGGGTGCTCGTCGATGAGCACCTGACCACCAGCGACGCCGACATCTTCGCCGCCGGCGACGTGGCCAACGCCTACTACCCGCACCTCGACACGCACCTGCGCCTGGAGCACTGGTCGGCCGCGCTGAATCAGGGACCGGTCGCGACCGCCAACATGCTGGGAGAGCACATGTCGTACGACGAGGTGCCCTACTTCTTCTCCGACCAGTACGACGTGGGCATGGAGTATTCCGGCTATGTCGGCCCGGACGGCTATGACGAGGTGGTCTTCCGCGGAGACGTCGCCACGGGCGAATACGTCGCCTTCTGGCTGCGCGAGCGTCGCGTGCTGGCCGGCATGAACGTCAACGTCTGGGACGTCACCGACGACATAGCCGCGTTGGTGCGCTCCGGCGCACTGGTGGACCGAGCCTGGCTGGCCGACCCACAGACCTCGCTGCTCGAGCTGCACGGCGCACCGGCCGGAGCACGGTCATGACCGCGCCGAGCACCGCGACGATGACCGGTAAGCAGCTCGAGCACGTCCGCGCGCTGGCCGCCCAGCTACGGGTCGACTCCATCCGCTGCAGCACCCAGGCCGGCTCGGGGCACCCCACCTCGTCGTTGTCGGCCGCGGACCTGATGGCCGGCCTGCTGATCGGTCACCTGCACTACGACTGGGACAGACCCAACCGGGCCGACAACGATCACCTGATCTTCTCCAAGGGCCACGCCTCACCGCTGCTGTATTCGATGTTCCGGGCCGTCGGAGCGATCGACGAGGCCGAGCTGGTCGACACCTACCGGCAACTCGGGGCCCGCCTGGAGGGTCACCCGACCCCGGTGCTGCCCTGGGTGGACGTGGCCACCGGGTCCCTCGGGCAGGGCCTGCCGGATGCGGTCGGCGTCGGCATAGCCGGAAAATACCTGGACAAGCTGCCCTATCACGTCTGGGTGCTGTGCGGGGACAGCGAGACCGCGGAGGGCTCGATCTGGGAGGCCCTGGACAAGGCCGGCTACTACCGGCTCGGCAACCTCACCGCCATCGTCGACATCAACCGCCTCGGACAGCGCGGACCCACCGAGCTGGAGTGGGATGTAGACCGCTACGCCGCCCGGGTGGCCGCCTTCGGCTGCCGGCCGCTGCCCATCGACGGGCACGACCCCGTGGCCATCGACCGGGCGCTGCGCGAATCCCGCACCGGCAGTGACCAGCCGACCGTGGTGCTCGCCCGCACGGTCAAGGCCAAAGGCGTGCCCGAGCTGGAGGACAAGAACGGCTGGCACGGCAAGGCCCTGCCGCCGGAGATGGCCGAGCGCGCGATCGCCGCCCTGGGCGGGGTCACCCATCGACGCATCACCACCACCCGCCCCCAGCCGGGCATTCCGGCCATCACCGCCGACCCCACCGCCGCCGTCACCCTGCCCGTGTACGAGCTGGGCGAGAAGATCGCGACCCGAGCCGCGTTCGGCGCCGCGATCGCGGCCCTCGCCGCCCGTCCCGAGATCGTCGTAGTGGACGGCGAGGTCGGCAACTCCACCCACGCCGAGGAATTCGGCAAGGTCGCACCCGAGCGTTATTTCGAGATGTTCATCGGCGAGCAGCAGCTGGTGGCAGCGACTGTGGGCCTCGCCGTGCGCGGTTACGTGGCCTTCGCCGCCACCTTCGCCGTGTTCTTCTCGCGCGCCTACGACTTCATCCGCATGGCCGGGATCTCGCGGGTCAACATCCGGCTGGTCGGCTCGCACGCCGGCGTCGAGATCGGCGCGGATGGACCGTCGCAGATGGGGTTGGAGGACCTTGCCGCCCTGCGGGCGGTGCACGGCTCGGTCGTCCTCTACCCGGCCGACGCGACCTGCACCGCGGCCCTCGTGGCGCTGATGGCCGACACCGCCGGCATCGTCTACCTGCGCACCACCCGCGGCGCCTACCCGGTTCGCTACGGCCCCGAGGAGGACTTCACCGTCGGGGGATCCAAGACCCACCGCGCCGGCCCCGCGGATCAGGTCGCCCTGATCGGCGCGGGTGTGACGCTGCACGAGTGCCTGGCCGCCGCCGACGAGCTCGCCGCCGCCGGCATCGCGGCTCGGGTCATCGACGCCTACTCGGTCAAGCCCATCGACCGCGACACCCTAATCGAGGCCGCCCGGGTGACCGGCGGCCGGCTGGTCGTCGCGGAGGACCACTACCCCGAAGGCGGCCTCGGCGGCGCCGTGCTCGAAGCGCTGGCCGACGCCGCCGTGCCCGGACTGCGCGTCGCCCACCTGGCCGTGCGGGACCTGCCCGGCTCCGGGACTCCGGACGAGCTGCTGAATGAGGCCGGCATCTCGACCCGGCAGATCGCCGATGCCGCCCGCCGGCTGGTCGGCGTCACGACATTCGAAACCCAAGGCGAGACCGCCGAGGAGGCATCGATGAAGCCGACACAGGCGCTGCACGAGGCGGGCCAGAGCCTCTGGCTGGACAACATCACCCGAGGCCTGCTCGACCGGGGCACCATGCAGCGCTACATCACCGACTGCTCGATCACCGGGCTCACCTCCAACCCGACGATCTTCGACAAGGCCATCGAGGCCGGCTCGGACTACGACGCCGACATCGCGACCTGGACGGCGGCCGGCGCGTCGGCGGAGGAAGTGTTCTTCGAGCTGGCGCTGGCCGACCTGCGCCGCGCCGCCGAGCTGTTCGCGCCGGCCCATCAACAAAGCGACGGCGTCGACGGCTGGGTCTCGCTCGAGGTGTCACCGCTGGTGGCCCACGACACCGCCGCCACCATCGCCCAGGCCACGGCGCTACACGCCAAAGCCGACCGGCCCAACGTGTTCATCAAGATCCCGGGCACCCCCGAGGGCCTGCCGGCCATCGAGGAGTGCACCTTCGCCGGCATACCGATCAACGTCACGCTGCTGTTCTCCGCCGGGCAGTACACCGCGTCGGCCGAGGCCTACCTGCGCGGCATCGAGCGCCGGGTGCGGGCGCACCTGGACCCGGCCGTCGGCGCGGTGGCCTCGGTCTTCGTCAGCCGGTGGGACACCGCGGTGGCCGACCGGATCCAGGTCCCCGACGAGCTGCGCAACCGCCTGGGCATCGCCGAGGCGGCGCTGGCCTACCGGGCCTACCGCGAGCTGCTCGACGCGCCGCGCTGGGAGCGCCTGGCCAACGAGGGCGCCCGCCCGCAGCGGTTGCTGTGGGCCAGCACCTCGACCAAGGACCCCGGCGCCCCCGACCTGCTCTACGTGCACGCCCTGGCCGCCCCGTTCACCATCAACACCATGCCCGAGGCGACGCTGCTGGCCTACGCCGACCACGGGCACGTGAGCACCTTGATGGCCGCCGACGGCGGCGACGCCGAGCACACCCTGGCGGCCTTCGAGCAGGCCGGCATCGACCATCGGGCCCTCGCCCACCAGCTTCAACGCGACGGCGCGACGTCCTTCGACACGTCCTGGCGCAACCTGCTGGCCAGCATCGCGACCAAGCACCAAGAGCTGAAGACCACGGGTGGCTGAGCGAAGGCCGGCACCCATGCGAAGACTGTTCCCCGAGCCCGCACCCCGCGTCGACCCCGCCGACGCCTTCGGGCGGCTGGCTCCGGTCGACGCGCACCGGCCCGCCATACGGCTAAATGTGATCGAAAGCCTCGACGGCGCCGCCTCCGTCAGCGGCCGGACCGCAACGCTGGGCGGTGCAGCCGACCACGCTGACTGCCAGCTGCACACGCCATCAGCGTGATCAGGTCGGCTTGCCGCACAGCGCGAAGAACTCCGCGCAAGTACGCGCGTCGTCTCGCAGCGTACCCGTCAGGGCCGAGGTCACGGTGTTGGAGCCGACGGCTCGAACCCCCCGCAGGGTCATGTAGGTGTGCTCGGCCTCCAGCACCACGCCCACTCCGCGCGGACCCAGACGCAACTCCAGACATTCGGCCACCTGTTTGGTCAGCCGTTCCTGGGTCTGCGGTCGAGCCGAGAAATGTCCGACGATGCGAGCCAGTTTGGACAGCCCGACGATCCGCTCGCCCGGCAAATAGCCGACGTGCGCGACGCCACTGAAGGGCAGCAGGTGATGCTCGCACACAGTCCGGAACGGGATCGAGCGGGCCAGGACAAGCTCGTCGTACCTCTCATCGTTGGGGAAGGTGGTCAGCAAGAACGGCTCGGAGTCGATCAGCTCGGCGTAGGCCCGCGCCATCCGGCCCGGCGTCTCGGCCAGCCCGCCGCGGTCCAGCTCGATCCCCAGCGGGCGAGAAAGCTCGCCGCCGCCCGCTCGGCCGCGGGCAGGTCGATCCGGGCGGACTCGATCCCCATCCGGAAAGTTGCTCGCGGCTCCGTCATGGCAACCCTCGCAGCAGATCGGCCAGCACGACGGCCTCACTGATGTCGGCGCGCTTGCTGGCGGTGAGCAGGGTCAGGGCGCGGCGCTGCGCCAGCGTGCGCAGGTGCGAGAGGGCCTCGGCGCGGTCGGGCTCCTCGAGCTCGGACCGGTAGCGGCGGCCGAACTCCTCGAAGCGCTCCGGATCGTGGCCGTACCACTTGCGCAGCGTCGTGGACGGCGCGACCTCTTTGCACCACTCGTCCAGGTCCGCCTTCTCCTTGCTCAGTCCCCGCGGCCAGATCCGGTCCACCAGCACCCGCGCGCCATCCCCGCGCGCCCGGGCGTCGTACGCCCTCCCCACCTTCACCGTGTGCTCGCTCGCCATGAGGTGTCCTTCCTGCTGCTCGCCGAGGATGGTCATCGTCGGCTCGGGTGGGTCAGTAGAGCAACCGGGGGTCGACGCGGTCCTGCAGCTCCTGTCCGGCCAGGTAGCGCCGCAGGTTCTCGCTGAACAGGGTCACGATCCGCTCGTTCTCGTGCAGCGAGAGCCCGGTGGTGTGCGGGCTGAGCAGCACGTTGGGCAGCTCCCACAGCCCGCTGCTGGCGGTCAGCGGCTCGGTGGCGTAGACGTCGAGGGCAGCACCGGCCAGGCGCCCCTGTTGCAGCCCCTGCACGAGGGCCGGCTCGTCGACGACGCCGCCTCGCCCGACATCGACGAGGATGGCGCCGGAGTGCATTGGAGCGACGGCGGACGCGTCGATCATCCCGCGGGTCTCGTCGGTCAGCGGCAGGGTGAGTACGACGCCGAGGGCAACCGGCAGCAGGTCGCGAGGAACCGGGAGGTGCGGATCTCATCGACGTACGGCGAGTCGGTGTGCCCGCTGCGGTTGACGGCGAGCACGCGTATGCCGAGCGCCTTCGCGAGCCGGGCCACCTCCGTGCCGACCGAGCCGAGCCCAACCACGAGCACGGTTGCTCCGGCCAGATCGGCGACCGGATGATGCTCCCAGCGTCGTTCCCGCTTGTCGGCGAGCAGGCGGGGCAAGTCCTTGGTGAAGGCGAGCAGACCGAGGATCGCAAACTCGGCCAATGGGCCGGCGTGCGCGCCACCGGGTCGGGTGATCAGCACGCGTTCCCGCTCCTCGGTGGTCAGCTCGGCGGCGCGTACCTGCTCACCCGCCCCTCCGGCCGTTGCCTGCAGCCACCGCAGCCGGTCTCCGGTGCGTACGGCGTCGGCCAGCCCCGGCCCCGAATCCCCGGGCATGCCGAAGAGCACCTCGGCCTCGGCCAGCATCGTCTGCCAGCGGTGCTCCTGCTCATGGGATCTGCGGAAGGATTCGACGCCACGGTGGTCGCCGGGGACGCGGAGCGGGGGCAGCAGGTCAGCGTCGTAGCGGACCTCGAGCCGGTCGTCCACGGCGCCGATGCGGGTCACCAGCGCGGGCTCGAGCGGCGTGGCGATCGCCACGACCACCTTGTCAGTGGGCATCCGGGCGCTCCTCGCGCCCGGGCCGGTGCCGCCAGCGGCGCATCAGCAGCCGCAGCGGGTCGTAGCGCTGGTCGATGGCGCGTTCCTTCATCGGGATGATCGCGTTGTCGGTGATCTTGATGCCGGCGGGGCACACCTCGGTGCAGCACTTGGTGACGTTGCACAGACCGAGACCGCCCTGCCCGTGGATCAGGCCCCTGCGGTCGAGGGAGTCCAGCGGGTGCATGTCGAGCTCCGCGTGGCGGATGAAGAACCGCGGACCGGAGTAGGCGGCCTTGTTGTCCTCGTGGTCACGGATGACGTGGCAGACGTCCTGACACAGCCAGCACTCGATGCAGGTGCGGAACTCCTGGCTGCGCCCCACGTCGGCCTGATCCATCCGATACCCGTCTGGCACCGGGCCAGCTGGTGGCGTGAACGCCGGTATCTCCTGGGCTTTGCGGTAGTTCGCCGACACGTCGGTGACCAGGTCACGAATCACCGGAAAGGTGCGCAGCGGCGTGATCGTCACCGGCCCGGCCGGCAGCGTCGAGAGCCGGGTCATGCACATCAGCTTGGGCATCCCGTTGATCTCGGCGCTGCACGATCCGCACTTGCCGGCCTTGCAGTTCCAGCGGACCGCCAGATCGCCGGCCTGCGTCGCCTGCAGGCGCAGCACCGTGTCGAGCACGACTTCACCCTTGTCCACCGGCACGGCGTAGTCGACGAATCCGCCGGAGTCGGCGTCACCGCGCCACACGTGCAAGGACAGCTCCGTGCTTACGGACCGATCTGGGGTCACGAACTGCTCACCTCCATCGTCGAACCGAGCCTTTAAAAGAAACGCGGGTCGTGAATCGTGCCGCTGGCGACCAGCCGCACGTAGCCGTCACTGAGTCCCACCCACACCAGCGACGCCCACGCGAACACGCCGTGATAGGGGTTCAGCTTGCTGACCACCGTCCAGAAGCGGTATCGGATCCGATGGTGGGAGAAATGGTTGATCCGCCCGCCGACCGCATGCCGGCAGGCGTGACACGAGAGCGTGTAGAGCCACAGCAGGACGGCGTTGACCAGCAGCACCAGCGTGCCCAGGCCCATCCCGAAACGGCCGCCCCAGTCGAAGGCGATGATGGCGTCCCAGGTGAGGACCACGTTGAAAACGACCGCGGCATAGAAGAAGTAGCGGTGCACGAAGTGAATGACGAGCGGGAAGCGGGCCTCACCGGAATAGTTCTGGTGGCGCTCGGGCACCGCGCACGCCGCCGGCGAGCGCCACCAGGAGCGGTAGTACGCCTTGCGGTAGTAATAACAGGTCAGCCGGAACCCTAGCGGGAAGATCAGGATGATCACCGCGGGAGTGATGATCCACCAGGTGCCGAACCAGCCCAGATGCGGTGCCCATCGCGAGCCCGGCACCGCGCCACAGCCCTTGGCCAGGCACGGGGAGTAGAACGGCGACAGGTAGGGGTCGGCGTAGTAGTCGCGGTTGGCCAGCGCGGCGTACGAGGCATAGCCGATGAAGCAGAGCAGGACCGTGACGGTGGCCAGCGGATAACGCCACCACCGGTCCGAGCGCAGCGTTCGCGCCGCGATCCCGGCCCGACCAGTGGTGCCAACGTCACGACTCAGCCCGTCGCGAACAGCCGTCTGCTCGCCCCTCATTGCCATTCGGCTACACCGCCCCGGCGGGGATAGGCCGTCGGTGGTCGACGGGGCCACGGCAGGCAACGACGCGGGACGTGCCGCCGCCGATGCGGCGTATCGAGCGCTCATGGTGGTCCGGCGGGTCGCGGTCACCGGCGGGCCCGGCGGCGAGCTACTGCTCTGCGAGTTCGGCGGCGGACGGCCGAACCTGTCCCGGACTGGCTGAAGTCCTCAGCGAGGCCGAAGTTACACCGTCGGGCGAGCCGGTCGCATGAGGGCCCTGGCTTGAGGAACCCCACGTGAGAGATGCGGACCCCCGGCAACGACTCAGTCGTACGCCGAGAGGTGGCAAAGAGGTCAGGTGGTTTCCTCGGCGCTGCTGGCGGGCTGGCCGGGTGGTGTCGAAGCCGGCGGCGGGCCCGCCGGGTGGGCGCCCGTGTCATCGGTGCCACCCCACGTACTGGGCGGATCGCTGGCCGGGAAGGAGTCCGGACCGTAGTTTCGTTGTCCGGCTCGGTAAGTACTTGCCCTCGAGGGGTCGGGATGTGGGCTTCCATGGCGGCCTCGCCTGCTGGTCGTATATTAGGCACCCGGCCGCCACACGGCCGCTTAGGTGGGTGCTCAAAGCATCAAGGATGCCCGCGAAGCGGCCTGACCACCGCTCCAGAGAAAGGCGCGGCCCCTTTCGCCGACGCCGCCTCGCGTTTGACCGGGCGCCATCTGGGTGGCAAGACGAGGAGGACGCTCGGATGCGGGTCGTACGCACAGAAACCGGGCAACCGCACGAGGTCACTTCGCCCGCGGCCCGGGCAACGGCACACGTACTGATCGACGGAGACGGCCAGCTGGCCGCTACTCAGATGCTTATCCCAGCCGGCGCCGTCGTACCCGAGCACGATCATGGCGGCGCCACGTCCCTCGTCATACCGGTCACCGGAGAGGTGGTCCTGCTCACCGGCAACCAGCACGAGAGAGTCGGGCCCGGGACCGTGGTGCTCGTCGACCAAGGTGAGCGGATCGAGCTGGCGAACCGGACCGACGAGCCTGCGGTCCTGATCACGGTGTTCGCTCTGGGCGGCGTATCAGCGGACGTTACCCGTGGTACGACGGGCCCGGGCGCCACGCCGGACCTGGTCTACGACAGCCTCCACTGGGTGTCGGCCGGCCCGTTGCGGGACATGGAAGATGACACGGCATTGCATTTCGACCTGGCCGGGCATCCGGTTTGTCTGGCGCGCAGCCAGGGGGTGACCTTCGCCCTGCTTGACGAATGCAGCCATGAACAGGTGGCGCTGTCCGACGGCGACGTCGACGAAGGTCACATCGAATGCTGGCTGCACGGCTCCCGATTCGACCTGACTACCGGAGCACCCGCCGGACCGCCGGCCACCAAGGCGGTCCCGGTATATCCGGTCCGAATCACCGATGCGGGCGTCGACGTCGCCCTCCCGTCGGGCTCGAGTGGACGCGGCCGAGGATGAAGGGATAGGCGTGCGGGTGTAGCGTCGGCGTGCTGGGATTCTCAGCCCGTTCGGGAGGGGTCAGCCGTACGCCGCTGACCTGTCGAGCCGCCGCTCAACGCCGAACGCACCGGTCACCACCCTCTTCCCGGTGTTCGCCATGACCGTTTCACCGACCGCCGCGCTGTGTCCCACGCCTCCGCCCGGGCCCACCGTGGCGCCGACATTCTCGCTGGGCAGCGCGCTGCGCTGGCTCGGACGCCAATGCACGCACCGATGCTCGGCCTCGATCGAGTCGCTGGGCGCGACTGTCTGGTTCATCCGGACAGCAGGATCGCTGCGACCGGTCCCGCAGGGAACGCTGGTGGCGCTGGATCTCACCAGCTGCCAGGAGTCTTCCGCTCGGATCCGCCGGCTGATCGCGCAGGTCAACACCTGCACCCGGGCCGACGGCATCCGGGTGTGCGAGCGTCGCGGCAACGACCATGGACGCGCACTCGCCCTGGTCGCGAGTGGACATCGGTCGAGTCGATATGACTACCTGCTGCTCGGCGCCGCACCCACACCCCTCGACCCGGCACCCCTCGACCCGGCCAGGGAGTAACCATGAGCACCGAGCAGGCCCCCACCGCGGCGGATCGCGTCATCGTCGGCGTCGATAGCTCCGAGCCCAGCAAGCACGCGCTGCGCTGGGCCAGCTTCCTCGCTCACGCCACCGCCAGCACCATCGAGGCGGTCACGGTTTGGCGTCCCTACCTCACCTACGACACGATGGGTGCCGGATGGGGTGCGGTGCCGACCGACTGGAACCCCGCGGCCGACGCAGAGCAGTCACTCGTCGCGACCATCGACGAGGTCTTCGAAGGACACCGCCCACCGGGCCTCGAGCTCACCGTCCGCGAGGGCAACCCGGCAGCAACCCTGCTCGAGATCAGCGCCGACGCCCGCATGCTCGTCATCGGCAGCCGCGGCCACGGAGGGTTCAGCGGACTGCTGCTCGGCTCGGTCAGCGCCGCCTGCACCGAACATGCCATCTGCCCGGTCCTCGTGCTCCACGGAACAACGCCACCGCCACCCGTGATTCAACAACCCTGACGCGCATGTCATCCGCTTGGCGCGACGACCGAGACCGGCCCGCTCGACCGCGATGTCGGTGCCGGTCTGGTCGGCTGCGATGGTGAGGGCGGCGCGGAGCCGGCGCGATGGAACGCCGGGCACCATCGGCTCGAGTCTGCGCACCGGATAGCACGGAAGTCGGGGGATCGAATCGATTGTTGTCGCCCACATCGGCGATCCGGCGGGCGACCTCGGACACGGCGCAGCGGGATGACGATGACGTGATGCCGCGGCCAACGACCGAAGTCCTCGTCGATGCCCTCGGCCGAGTCTATCTCCAGCTCAAGCTTCACCGAGGCGGCGATCCGGTGGACGGCCTTCTGCATCCGTGCCAGGCCCCCCGTGTAGCGCTACCAGAATGCCGAGGACGAAACGCGAGCGAAGAAGGCCCAGGTCAGCCCGGCCGGTTACGGTGAGCAGGACGCTATGCGTCGCCATATGAGTCCCCGAGGGGTTGTGATCAGCTCCGGTCGGAGGCCTGGTCCTGGAGATGGGCCCGGAGCTCCAGCTGCTCCCGGTGAGCCGTGACCTGCGCCAGCATGTGGTCGGTGTGCTTCTGGCTGCCCGGACCGACGTAGGCCTCGGCGGCCATGCGCTCGATCATCTGCGGGTAGTGCAGC